>DASXCC010000125.1:0-24950 GCA_036491415.1 Terriglobales bacterium
GCTCCGGAAAACGCGGTGAAGTCTTTCCAGAAAGCAAGAGACGAATTCTTAGATAAAAAAGAAGACAAAGCGATCACCGATTTGCAGAAAACAGTGCAGATGGATCCGCAGTTTGCCGACGCCTGGTACCAGTTGGGAAACCTGCAGCAAAGTTCGGACCCTCAGGGCGCATGGAATTCCTATTCAAAAGCGGCCGCAGCGGATCCGAAATTCGTTTTGCCCTATGAGCAGATGGCATTTATAAGTGCGCAAAAGGGACAGTGGAAGGACGTTGTTGAAAATACCAGTCATGAATTGGAACTCAATCCTGCGGGCACGGCGCAAACCTGGTACTACAATGCCATGGGGAATTTTCAGTTGGGGAAAGTAGACGATGCGGAGAACAGCGCCATGAAGTCGCTGGCGCTCGATCCGCAGCATACGATTCCAAATACCGAACAGTTATTGGCCGTAGTACTCGCGCAAAAAGGAGACTATGCGGGGGCTTTGCAGCACTTGCAGACCTGTCTTACGTACACGCCAGCCGGGGCGAGCGCAGATTTATTGAAACAACAGATTGCGGTGTTGGAGCAGAAGGTGGGAACTACGGGTACGGCTCAACCGTAGTCTATTTCGGGAAAGATTAAAAATTAATCATAAGGTGCATCGAATCGTGAAAATAAAATTATGGCTGTTCGTGTTTATTTTTTTATTTCTCTCGAGTTTTATTTCATGGGGGCAGGCAGGAAGTCCTCAAGCCGCAGACTCAATTACAAGACCGGGTTCGTTCGCGGATAGCGGATTTTACGACTACTGGAGCGACATGTCCGGGCAAGGGCGCGCAGGCAATGTACTGCTTGGCAAACTAACGGTGGAAGGGGAGCCGTTGCCATGGGACTCGATGCTTGTTTCCGTTCTCTGCAAGGGCACCGTCCTGTTAACTGCGCAAACGGATGTGATGGGCCGCTTTGTGATTCCCACTACAAAATCTTTTTGCCATCCGGTTTCTGCATGCGCGCAAACCCACCCCGAGCCACTGCCGCTCGAGGGGTGTTCAGTACAGGCGTCGGTTGTTGGGTTCGGATCGAACTCGGTCACGATCACGCAGCGAAATTTACGCGACGATCCCGCGCTGCAACCGCTTAGCATTGCGCGGCGAACGGGCGGAACGGATGGAACTGCTCTGAGCGAAACCAGCAAATCTGCATCTCCCGAGGCCCAGGCTTCTTTTGAGAAGGCCCGAAAAGAATTCCTGGAGAACAAATTCGACAAAGCGAAAGGTGATTTACAGAAAGTGGTACAGATGGATCCGCGATTCGCCGACGCTTGGTTTCAACTCGGAAATCTTCAACAAGCGGATAACCGGACGGAGGCAAGAGATGCGTATTCCAAGGCGTTAATTGCCGATCCAAAATTCGTGTTGCCTTACGAACAGCTTGCTTTTATGGATGCGCAGGAAGGGAAGTGGCAGGACGTGATCACCGATACGAACCATGAAATGGAGCTTGATCCGACCGGCACAAAGCAAACCTGGTATTTCAACGCGCTGGCAAATTACGAGACCAAGCATTTGCAGGAGGCACAGGCAGGAGCGCAGAAATCCCTGAGTCTCGATCCGCAACACACAATTCCGAATACTGAACGGTTAGTCGCCGCCATTCTCGCCAAGAAAGGGGATTATCCCGGTGCGCTTGAACATCTGCGTACATGTTTGGCCTATACCCCGAAAGGTCCGGATGCGGACCTGCTGAAAAAGCAGATCGCGCTACTGGAAAGTAAAACATCGGCCGCGAAGTAAGAAACGCGAAGTAAAAGAACTGTTACTGTGCGTTGATCCGGAAGGCAATTCCGTTGCTCGTGCTTTTGCCGCCTTGGGTAAGAATCTCCTGGACTTCATAGTCGCCGGGCGGCAGTGCGGTGGCACGGATGGAAGCGAGATATGGCAGTGCTCCTTTTCCGCTGCTCTTACGAAGAGCGAGTGGCAAGTGCGCGACTGCTTTACCGTTCTTTATGATGGCCATCTCTAGTTTCGCTTGCGCGGAAACCAGTGGATCGGGATGAATAATAAAGAAGAACGAGATGATTTGTGCAGCGCGCGTCACCGCTCCCGATAAATTTGGAATGACCCGGCTGTTTTCATAGCGAAGCGGATCAAGAGGGTCGGCTTCCCACGTGAATTGGTCGGTTTTGCGGACCAGAGAAACATCACTCAAAGATGGCCCCGCTGGAATGCTGGGGATTTCGAAATTTACCCGCTGCACCGATGCCTTGCCGCTAATGCGGTCTTCAATGGCTGCTTCCAGGATGTACTTTCCCGGCGCCGCTACAAAATGACGCTGCATGGTGGCAAATTCAGAACCAGCGGCATCTTCCATATCTTTTTTTGAACCATGGCGGGGCAGATCTTCGCTGAAGTGTTCGACAATTGAGCCATCGAGTGCCTTGATTTGGGCCACTATGGAAAGGTGCATCGAGTAAGTATTCTGTCCGGCATCGCCCTCAATTTTTAATTCTCGCAATGGAACTTCCACCACAAGCGCGTTGGCGTTGCCATCAGGAAGCTCGCCTAAGCGAAGGATGTCCGCATGAAACATCAGCGCGGAAGGAGGCTGCTTGGCAGCCAATAATTTTAAAAGAGGAGTTTCAAACGGACGCACGCCGGATTCGCTGTCAGGCGGCAGCGCAAAATAACCAGTGCGCGAACGGATCAAAGAGTCTGTGCGGGAACATTTAACGACGACCGAGCGGAAGCGGCCATTGTATTCCTCAAGTGGTGGAACATAGGAAGCCTCGTAGTAATTCGTCATGTCTTCCAGAAGTTGTTCCAAAGGTTTTTTCAGACCTTGCCCGGGCGCGACATAAAGACCGCCGGTGTTTTCAGCGATAGCGGTTAGCGGGTCCTCGTGGGCGGAAGTGCCATCCATCTGAAGTCTGCTGAGCTGGCTGCCAACTGTATCGGAAGGATTGCGAAGTCCGGGAGGCCGGGATATACCGCTGGGCGCCATGGCGCGGGCAAGGACCGCACCACTGATTGCATTTGATGCGACAAGGCCGGCGGCTCCCGAGTCCTGAGAGTTGGCGTCAATGATGTAGATGCTTACGTCAGAGCGATTCGCTGAACTGATAATCGAATGGAGCAATTCTTCTTCATCCGCACTTACCTGCAGGCCTTCTACGAACAACACAACTGCTTTCCTTCCCGCAATTTTTCGTTGCGTACGGCTCAAGGCCAATAATCCCGCAAGGGCTGGCTGCCCGTGCTGGTCCTGGACGATGCGCTGTGCCTCCTGTAAAGTCATGAGCATAATCTGGGCGCGCGCTTGCTCCTGAGAACTAACATCCTTGCCAACGAGATCCTTACCCGTTTCCGCTATCTTCATTAACTGTTTTTCGGGGAGAGCCGCATCTTCGAGGTTTTGTGAGGTAATTTCTCCCGTTGCCAGATTGATGGCCTTCCGAAGGGCTGTTCGATCTTCCGTAAATCCCTGGAACAACCGAAGCCGACCACTAACGTTCATGACGGAGAGGGAGAAGCCGCTCTCCGGAACTATTTTTAAAATCTTGTTGGCAATCTGACTGGCATTGGTCGCGGCGGAAGGAGTCATCTGGTTGAACACCAGAGTGATGGACCGGGGCACGTCCGATTTTTCTGTCACCAGCCGCAGGGAAGAGATTTTTACCGCTGTTCCATTGTCGATTAACGTAAATTCTTCAGGCTTCAAATCGAGGATCGGCTTGTTTTTGCGGTCGTGAACAACGATGTCCTGCGAGACTTCGTTGGTATTGGCGAAGATCGTGGGGGTATCGGCTAGTTCAGAAATGGATTGACCGTAGCAGGGCAGAACTAACAAAAGAAGAAACAGCGCATACACGGCTCGAAACATGCGACTTCTCCACTGGCCCCGTGGCAGAAATGCGTAATCACAGGCTTTGTCAAAGTTTGCGCTGAAAGATAAAGATTTGTAAAGCGTAAAGATTCAGGTGAATTGTCAAATTTTTGCTAAATCGCAAAAAAGGGACGAAGGCAGGAAATAGCCCTCGCAGCGCCTGAGCTACAAGGGCTTATGAGTTATTCCGTGTCCGGGATGCTCGGTTTAAGGGCGAGCATCTTTGTCATAGGAAATCTTGGTTTGGGAGCCGTAACGTTTGTAGGCGGTGAATTCGAGTTCGTTCATGTCCGCCTGATGTTTGCCGCGGGTCAGCGCTACGGTCCCAGTAATGGGCATCAGGTAATCGTGGTTATTGATGGGAACGTAGTCATAGTCGACGGCGATGGATGTGGAATGGATGGAGAAGTTTTTCGGCAGATCCTCGGCCTCGATGGTGATTCGGCGAACGCCTGTCGTGGAATCGTCAAGATAGACCAAACCGTGGAATGCAGCTACCTCCTGACGGTTGTTTTCGCCAGTAAGAGTAAGAGCGGAGTTTTCCTTGGTGATGTGGTAACTGAAAACCTGAACGGTATTGCCGCCTAAAGCGTCCGTTTCTTTCCATTCGAAATAAGCTTTGGATTCCGGGCTGAAAACAGCGGTCAAAAGCCGCCCGAATTCACCGCGGGAAAAAGCCGCTTCCGGGTCCATATTTTCCCTGTCGAGGCTGTTACGTTTACCGTTTACCTCCAACGTGCTGCGCGTTTCTGTGTTGTTTATAAAACGCACCAGCTCTGCGATCGAGTCCCGATGCTTCCATTGACCGGTTCCAGTCATGTCCGTGGAGCGGTCGGTAATTTCCACGCAGGTGAAGTTTGGCAGCGACACGGAATATTTCAATGCGCGCTCCCGCGCATTCAAGATCATGGATTTCGCCTGTTCATCCGACAGATGGCTTACAACTCCAGTGGCCGGAGTAATGACCAGGCGCGGATTCTGATGACTGCCTACATCGGGTGCGGAAAATTTAGAGTACGCGACCAGTTCCGTATCGTTGGATTTAGCAAGGTTTTCGGACGGGGAATTGGGAACGCTGGCGCTGGCAATTTCCGCTCCGGGGATTTGGAAAGAAATACTGCTTGCGGATGATTTTTCTCCCTGCGCCAAAGTTGCCGTGACTTCGTATTTGCCGGGAGGCAGCGAGCCTGCCTGGATGGAAGCCATATACGGCAGAGTAGCGTTCGGAGGAAGCTTGTGGAATGGAAGCGGCATGCGTCCTAGTGGTTGCCCGTTACGAACCACTTCCATTTCCAGCGTAGCGGCGCCGGCATCTGTCTCATGCGAATCGCCGTGAATCAGAAAGAACAACGAGATGTTCTTCGTACCTTGCACAACTTCGCCGGAAATATTAGGAACCACCCGGCCATTCTCATAGCGCATAGGTTCGAGCGGATCGGCATCCGTATCAAATGCAGCGGTTCGCCGCACCATAGCCATGTCGCTTAAAGCCAGCGCATCCTGCGAGGGTTGAACATCAAAATTGATGCGCTGGGCTGAGACTTTGTTGCTGTTCTGGTCGAGCACCGCTGCTTCCAGGACGTATTGCCCGGGAGATACGCTGAAGTGCCGCTGCAGTGTGATTACGCCGGTGCGAGCATCGTCTTTCTTTTCGAGCGCGCCACGCTGCGGAAAATCCTGGCTGAAATGGTCGATGACATTTCCATCTTTATTTTTGATCTGCACGACAATCGAAGGATGAAGCGTATAAAGATTTGTATTGTGATCTTCCAGGACGGTCAATTCTGAAACCGGTACTTCGACCATGAGCGTGTTGGCATTGCCATCCGGCAACTCGCCGAGACGCAACACGGTTGCATGAAACTTGATATCTGAAGGCAGATCCGTTCCACTTAATACTTTAAGAAGCGGCGCTTCGAAAGGCCGGATGTTGGAATCCTGCCCGGGAGGAACGGCAAAGTAGCCCGCGCGGGTGCGAATGATTACGTCTTTTCGGACAGAGGTCACATTGATGGGGCGAAACCGCCCATCGTACTCTGCATTTGGCGGAGCATAAGTGGCCTCGTAGTAGGTCGTCATATCTTCAAGAAGATGTTGCAATGGTTTCTTTAGGTTTTGGCCCGCAGGCATGTAAATTCCGCCTGTCCCGAGCGCCAATAAAGCCATCGGCCCTCCGGCTACGCCTTGATTGGCAAACCGTTCTCCTTGAGATGCACCAGCAGCGTCCGCACCTACGCCCGAAGCGGGTGCAGAGGGCGGGGCGCCGACTCCTCCCCCATTCGATCCTCCAAAATTGGCTGGCGTGCCAGCCTGCCCCCCCTGACGTACGGAAGCATTGAGTCCGCTGATCACCATCATGCTCATCAGTTGTTGATCCACTTGCTGATTGACGGCGTTGACATCCACTACGTACAAGCTGACGCCAGCGCGATTTGCTGCGCCTGCGATGTCGCGGACTGTGTCTGCTGCATTCGATTTAACGTCATACCCCTGCACGAAATAGATGATGGCTTTGCGGCTGTTCAAACCACGCTGTGAGCGGGCGAGCGCCAAAAGTCCTGTAAGCGAAGGCCGCACGTTATGATCAGGAATGAGCTGTTGCGAATCCTGAATCGATTGCAGCATGACACGCGCTTCTTCGCGATCCTTTTGACTGACCACGGCGCCGGCGGAATCCGCTCCAGTCCGCACAATCGATAAAAGGTCTTTCTCCGGAAGCGCGGCATCATCCACCATCGGCTTGCCGGGAGTCGGTAAGTTCGTGGCCGACGCAATTGCTTTTTTCAAAACGATGCGGTCGGAGGTGAAGTCCTGGTAGAGGCGCAAGCGGCGATTGAAATTCAAGACAGAAAAAGAGAAATTCTGTTCCGGAAACATTTTTAGAATTTTGTCGGAGATGTTGCGCGCATTGGTGGCGGAAGAAGAATTCAATTGATCATAAAAAAGCGTGATTGCATGATCGGTGTTCGATTTGGCAGTCACAAGATGAAGATCGGAAAGTTTCACAGCGGTGCCGCTGTCGGCGACGTTTATGTCCTCCGGCTTCAGATCCAGTACCGACTTGTTTTTCTTGGTGTGAATGAGCATGTCCAGAGTGACTTCATCCACATTGGAAATCACTGTAGGCGTAGAGGAAGATTCGGTTGCAGAATTAGAGGCATTCTGCCCATTCGCCAAGAGTAGGAAAGTAAGGATAAACAATAAGATGGCAGAACTTTTTTTCATCAACAGGGAATACGAAAACATGTACTTCTCCGCGCGAAGGATAAAAATGTGTAGAAGACCCCATACATTTTGAACTGAGGGTGCGATTTTGTACAGGGTAAATCGTGAAGGTTCTGGGCAAAATTTTGCACTTTTCTGCCCAATGCGCAAACTATTTTGCCAATGGCCTGCCTTTTACAATTCCCTGGCCTTCGCGAATCGTTACAAGCTGATTGGCAGTAAGCGAGGAGTGGACTTCTTTTGCGCCTGAGGGCCAATAGATCTCAATATCGGCCCGGGTAATTTTTCCCAATCCAAAATGTAAACGCGGATCGTTGGAAGACAAATAACTGCTTTGACTGGTTATAGTCTGCGCCTGGATCTTTTTGCCGTATCGAACAATGACGCGCGCTCCGATTGCGCTGCGATTACTCTTGGTGCCTTCAAGTCGGACCTTCAGCCATTTGTTGCCAGCGGGAGCATCATTGCGTAAAAGCGAGGGCGGCTCATTCATATTCATGATGAGCACATCCATGTCGCCATCATTATCGAAATCGCCGAAGGCGCAGCCGCGGCTCATGTGCTTCGATATAATGGCCGGGCCCATCTCGGGGCCAAGTTCTTGGAAAGTCCCATCGCCCCTGTTGCGATAAATCAGCCGAGGGTCGCGCGCCGGATATTTTGCGTACACCTTTTCGAGCTCCGGATAAACGGTGCCAGCCACGATCATGATGTCTGGATTGCCGTCGTTATCGAAATCGACGAACCCGGTCCCCCAACTGATGTAACGGCGTTCATTGCTCAAACCAACGGAAGCGGTGACGTCCTCGAAATCACCTTTACCGTTGTTGCGATAAATTCCTGTGGCCTGGTCGAGGAAATGGGTTTTGACGACATCCAAATGGCCATCAAGATTGTAATCACCAACGCCGACCCCCATGCTGCCGAGTTCACTGCCGTCCCCGCTCAGCGCGATGCCGCGAAGCAAGGCTTCTTCGCGGAAAGTGCCGTCGCGGTTATTCATGAGCAGAAGACTCGGGGTGGAATCGCAGGCAATAAAAATATCCTGCCAACCATCTTCGTCGGCATCGAAGGCGACCACATTCAATCCGTAAGAGCCATGAATCGCAGAGACACCAGATTCTTTCGAGACATCTGTAAATGTCCCGTCTCCATTGTTGCGGTAAAGATAATGACTCGGCGCGAGGTATGCCTTGGGACTGCAATAAACCGCGACCCCTTCATAATTGCAATTGGGCACCTGCAGCGATGGCCGCGGAGCATTCTTGAGATCGAATTGAACGTAGTTGGCTACGAACAGATCGAGCAGTCCATCGCGGTTGTAGTCAACAAACGTGCAGCCAGTTCCATAGCGAGTTTCCGGACTGATGAGGCCAGCTTTGGCGCTCACATCGGTAAAAGTGCCATCGCCATTGTTGTGATAGAGACGATTTTGACCGTAGTAGGTCAGGAAGAGATCTTCAAATCCGTCGTTGTCATAGTCGCCGACGCAAACGCCGTTCGCCCATCCGGCATCCAGCAAGCCCGCTTTTTCAGTCACATCGGTAAAAGTGCCGTTACGATTGTTGTGGTAAAGGCGATTGCTGGCATCGGCAGGAACACTGTTGAGCAACCGGCCACCGATGATGAAGATATCCATCCATCCATCGTTGTCGTAATCAAAGAAAGCGCATCCGCCACCCATGCTTTCCAGAATGTAAGTAACGTTTGAAGGGTCGCCGTAAATCATCGTTTCTTTGAGCCCAGCTTTGGCGGCGACATCCACGAAACGGGAAAACGGCGGCTGAGCAGTTTTTGCAGCGGTTGGGATTGCTCCCAACTTTCCCGATAGAAGCAATGACGCCGTGGCAACGGGAACGGTGCGAAGTAGTTTCCGTCGCGTCCATTGAGCACTCTTGTTTGCCATGTTTCCGGAAGAGCTCAATGTTGTGCCGATGCGTTCGAGAGGCCTTCTTTGAGCTGTACTGCCTGAGAATTATTCGGGTCGAGCTTCAACGCGCTGGTGACCGCTTCCAATGCTTCAGGATAGCGGGATTCCATTCCCAATGTTGCCGCAAGGTTCACCCACGCTTCGGTATAGCTTGGCGCGGATTGAACGGCAAGACGAAAATGTTGTTCCGCGGTCGGGAAATCTCCGTCTTTTGAGGCGAGATAGCCAATCTGATTTTGCGCAATCGCCAGTGTGGGATCAATTTGAAGTGCCTGATCCAATGCTTTGTGTTCGCTGACGACATCGCCTGTACGGTCGAGGGCAAGAGCGAGTTTGAAATTTAGCAGAGCATCATTGGGCGTGGCTTCGATTGCTTCGCGATAAAGGTCAACGGCCTTTTGCGGATCACCGGCATTCATTTCCTGCTCGGCCTGCACGGATTTATTGACTGCGACCGAAGAGTGCACCGTGGCCTGCATTTCTTCCTGGTATCGCTTCAGTTGAGCATTGGCTTCATCTGGTTCACCCAGGATACGGAGCGCGCCTGCGAGGTTGTAACGAACCTGCGGTTCGGTGTCCCCAAGGGCGAGGGCTTTTTCAAACTGTTCTTTTGCGCCGGCTGCGTCATTTAAATGAGCAAGAACCAGTCCCAAGTTGTACCGCGCATTGTAGTGCGTTGGATTGAGAGAGACTGCCTGCTCAAGACAGCGGCGAGCGTCGGCGTCGGCGCCGGTTTCCCGGTAGATGATTCCATTCAAATAGAGAAATTCGAAATCATGCGGATGTGAGACGAGGAGCTTGGGACCGAGCTGCCTTGCGAGTGGATCATGATTTAAAACCAGCACGCGGAAATAGAGGCGCTGCGCTTCGAGATTGTTCGGGTGCAGCTGCAAGGATTTTTTCGCGAGCACAACCGCGTCCTGAAAGCGAGACTGATTCACATAGACCGTAGTAAGCGCATTCGTAAGGCGAAGTGACGATGGATCGGAATGGATCGCTTCGACCAAAGTTTCCACGGCCTGATTGAGCAAGCCTGCCTTGCCATATGCGAGCGCCAGATCGAGCGATAAAGCCTCATCTCTTTTTGCTGGCTTGAGTAAGCTGACGGCTGCGCCATAATCTTCCTGAGCGATCAAAGAACTTGCCAGTTGATGGCGGGCGATGGTGGAAGCCGGATCAATATCAATTGCCGCTAGCCATTGTTCCTGCGCGTCTTTCATTCGCTGATCACGGGCGAAGGCGTCGGCGAGAACCAAGCGCGATTTCAATGCCTTCGGATCAAGGTGAATGGATTGTTGCAACTCGCTGATGGCGTCCTCGGTGTTTCCCGAAGAAAACAAGCTGAGCCCGACCAGATAGTGCAGAAAAGCGGAGTCAGGCTTGAGCTTTAAAGCGCTGCGGAGATTATCGAGCGCGCAGCTGTATTGGCCATGATTCCCAAACCAGGCCCCGAGTTCGGTGTAGGTTTGCGCGTCCGGATGGATTGCAAGCTTCGATTGCAATGGTTGAGGTGCAGTGCAGGCGGCGTTTGCGCAAGGAATAATTCCAAGGCAAACCGTAAATAGGATCCCTATTTTGAGAAACTTAAAACCCATGAATGCTATCGATCAGCTTGAGAGCTTCGCGTGACTTCCTTTGTAAGGAGAGCATAAATGAGCAACTAATCGACCTGCAAGCGAATCTCATAAACTCGGGAGCAAGATAAGGGACAACGATTGTGAGCGCACGGGGGCGTGCATAGTCGTTAAACCATGAAGTGCGTTGTGTTTTTGGGGCGTTTTTTCTTTTTTTACTTTATATTTCAGTTGTTAGTGCCCAGACAAAGGGCGATGCAGTGCAAAACTCTCATCGGCCATCCTCTGCGACAACGGAGAAGGCTGTGCATCCGCATTCCGAGTATGTCGGCGATTCGGCATGCCTTTCCTGCCACAAAGAAGACGTCGAATCCTATTTACAGACTGCTCATCATCTGACCTCCGGCTGGCCCAATGCTAAGTTGATTACGGGGAAGTTCACACCCGGCGCGAATGTGATGAAGACTTCAAATCCATATCTTAATTATGAGATGGATGAGACAAGCGCCGGTTATTTTCAAAGCGCGATTGAAGAGATTTCGCCTCCGACGAAAATTGTTCACAAAGAGCGAATTGATGTTGTGGTGGGCGCGGGAAGAAAAGGTCAGACCTACCTTTACTGGAAGGGCGATCGTCTTTTTGAATTGCCCGTGACTTATTGGACGTCATTGAGTGAGTGGGTAAATAGTCCCGGATATCCCGACGGCACTCCGCGTTTTGATAAAGCCGTGCTTCCACGCTGCCTGGAGTGCCACGGTACTTCTTTTCAGTGGGAACCCATGCCGCCGAATCGTTATGTTAAGACCAGTCTGGTTCTGGGAATCACATGCGAGAAATGCCATGGGCCCGGGCGAGAACATGTGACTGATTACAAGGCGAAACCGCCGCTGATGCCAGTAAATAGGAAAGATATCATCAATCCCGCAACGTTTACGCGTGACCGGCAGGTGGATACATGCGCGCTTTGCCATGCGGGGACAGCGCAAGCCGTTGGGCCGCCTCTGAGTTTTGTTCCCGGCGAACCAATCGAACAATATCTGCACATTCCCTATTCCGGCCCCGAGGCGAAGGTAGATGTGCACGGCAATCAAGTGCAGCTATTAAAAGAAAGTAAGTGCTACCAGTCGAGTTCGATGAGTTGCACTACTTGCCATAATCCTCACAAAACGCAGCGGGACGCTGCATCCTATTCACCGACTTGCCTCAGTTGCCATAAGCCTCAGGATTGTGGAGAGCATGCGAAAATGGGCGATAAGATTGCGAACGATTGCGTGGATTGCCATATGCCCCTGCAGGAATCCGAGGCCCTCACATCCGAGACAAATGGCAAGGAGATTAAGTTGTTAATACGTAACCATCACATTGCAATCTATTCAGATACAGGGCAAGCACAAGCAGCGCAGACTGTTAAGCAATAAGGTTAAAACCCTACTTGAAGGGGGAGAGAATATGCAGTAAAACTTAGAACGCCTGCGTCCAGCTTCTCCGCGTTCGAAAATTCGGCTGGCATTTTGGCGATCTCCATTGTTGTGAGGATTTTCATCGTGGTTTCTATACGCCGCACCTTGTTGCTGCTGGTTGCTCTTGTTGCTTTCTCTGAACTTCTTTCCCAAAAATTATTTGCCGCTGACTGGCAACAACCAACCAAAGAAGAGTTGAGCATGACGTCGATCCTGGAGGTTCCAGGGGCAAATGCGGTGTATTTGTACCGGGACGAAACGTCGGATGACCGTGGAAGTGCATCGCTTGGTCTTGATGGAGAAAGTAATCAAGACAGCTCATATACCTTGTATGTGCGTATGAAGATTCTCACCGAAGCCGGCAAGAAATATGCGGATGTTCCTATCGAATATCCGGGAAGGTATTTTTCTGTTGCTGGCGTAGAGGGCAGAACGATTCACAGCGATGGGACGATCATTCCTTTCACGGGCAAGCCATTTCAAAAAGAAGTTTATAAAACTAACAAATTTTCCGAGAAAGAAACATTTTTTACGATGCCAGATGTGCAAGTAGGCAGCATTCTGGAATATCGATTCGTGCTCCGTTATGACGCAAGAATGCTGATTGCACCTGAATGGCGGGTTCAGTCGGATTTATTTATTCGTAACGCAAGGTATTATTTCCGCGCCTATAACGGCGAGAACGCGATTACCGTACAGAATGGATACATGGTTCACCTTGGCGACGTAGCATACACAAGCGTATTGCCAAAGGCCGCAGCGGTTAAGATGAGTCAAGTTCAGAAAACTTTTGAACTTTTAGTCCACGACGTTCCGCCCCTTCCAACAGAGGACTACATGCTGCCTGTGCATAGCATGGGCTACCGCGTTTTGTTTTATTACACGGACAAACATTCTCCAGAACAATTTTGGTCCGACGAAGGTTCAGCATGGTCTAAAGACGTAAATCACTTCGCATCGTCCTCCAAAGTCAAAGACGCAGTTGCCCAAATCGTCAGTTCCCGAGATTCAGACCAGCAGAAATTGATCAAGATTTATGACGCCGTGATGAAGCTGGAAAACACCAGCTTTACGCGGGAAGTCACGCAACAAGAAAACAAACAAGCCGGCCTCAAAACCAAAACGGCTGACGACATTTGGGAACAAAAGCGCGGCAATGAACGGGAAATTACGCTTTTATTCATTGCGATGGCACGCGCCGCGGGAATGAAGGGATATGCAGTACGAGTTGCGTCTCGTGACGAAACTCTTTTCGATAAAAATTACCTCAATATAGAACAGCTCAATGATTATGTTGCGATCGTTGAAGTCAATGGCAAAGAACAATTCTTCGATCCCGGCGAACGGTACTGTGAATTTGGCAAGTTGCATTGGAAGCACACAAGCACAGATGCTTTGCGGCAGACGTATGAGAGTACAGTGCTCATCAAAACTCCAGATGCGGCGTACAAGGAAGCACAGACGGTTCGCAGCGCTCAACTGCAGTTAGGGCCTGATGGTTCCCTTCATGGGACCATTACCATCAAGATGAGCGGAGTGCCCGCGCTCGAGTGGAGACAAAAAGCGCTTCAAAGCGATGAAGACGAAACGAAAAAAGCATTTGAGAAAGAGTTTCGTGCAACGCTTCCGCTAGGCGTGGAAGCAAATTTTAATCGCTTCGTTGGGCTTGAAGATTGGAAATCCGTATTGACTGTGCAGTTGGATGTTTCCGGTTCATTAGGCATGGCAGCGGGGAAGCGGGTAATTTTGCCCTCAAGCTTTTTCCAGGCCAATAGTCGCCCACTACTGGTAGGCGACAAACGCGAGACGATGATTTATTTAAAGTATGCCTCGGCGGAACAAGACTCTGTCACAATCGCACTGCCGAAAAATTTTGAAGTGGAAAGCCTTCCGCAGGATTTTCAAGTTACAACCGAAGGTGTCTACACGACGAAATACGCAGTGAAAGACAACACTTACACCTTCGTAAGACTTTTGGTCACGCCGAATTTTCTTTATCCAATGAGCGATTTCAGCTTGCTTCGGGATTTTTATCAGAAGATCAGCACTCAAGATCAGCAGCAGGCAATCCTCAAAATAGGGGCGACGATCGCGCAACAGTAATTGTAGCGGCGCTATTTTGCTTAATTAGGAAAAGGCGCGCCGGGTTTGACGATGCGGATCTGGTGATCGCTGAAAGTCAGGTGTCCGTTGGGCAGGTTGATTTTAGGCATGTGGCAGGTGGTGCAGTTGTTTTGTGCCACCGGGCAGGCGGGCGCTTTTGCTTCGGGATGCACAGCGCTTGATGCCGACGCAGGCACAAGCTGCGCCTGGGAACGCGCCAGGTTCGCCACGGATTGATTCATAACGGTCTGGTTCAGGGCCGCATGATTTGGACCGATTGTATTGGCCGAAGATTTCGCAGAGGATGCGTGGCAGGCGAGGCACTTCGAGTCATAATACGAAGCTTCGCGGACGACATCATGGTGCGGATCGTGGCAGGCCAAACATCCGATGCGCGGATCGGTCCCGTCAAAACATTTGCTGTTCGATAAACGATAAGGCTGGAATCGAACCGTCGCTTGTCCGTGCCAATGATTGCGGACGACTGTGTCCCAGGAGCGATGGCACTGTCCGCAGAAGCCAGCGATATCTTCCGAAGATAATTTTTTGAGATCAGGCGGAGCGGAGTCCATCCGCCCCTGCAACGCGTCCACCAGATGGGCACCGGCTTCAGTGTGGCAGTGTTCGCAATTTATGCCACGTGTGAGCGAGTCGAAGTTCAACTTTCCATTCACAAAAGAATTGCTGGCGTGGCAACTGAAACAAGCCTTTGGTTCGGTCGGCGCCAGCTCGCGGCCCGTGGCTTGCGCAACATTTTTTGGAACAATTTCTTCATCGCCGGTGGTGATGTCCAGGCCGGGAATTGATGGATAGTAGCTCACCAGGCTTTCGTACAGCTTGCCTTCATATTCCAAAACCCACGTTTGCGCACCGGCGCCCATGCTCCAGCGAATGGGAAGAGAGAGGGTCTGCGTGCCGTCGGTCACGTTGTACATACTCTTGCCGTCTTTGGTTTCGACCGAGTAACTGTACCCGGCTTTCTTGAATGTAAGTTTGGGATTCGCTATGAGTGTGGGATTGGCTCCTTGTTGCTGGAGCGCTTGTCCCATCGGCGTGAGCGGCTGAGAGATGGATTGCGCGGAGTGGCAACTGGCGCATGGCGACACGGGAGTTGTCTCTGGCGTCTGTGCGAGTGCGCCACCGCCTGCCAGGACCACAAACAAAAATGTCGAGACTAATTTAAGGTTGCGCAATCTGATTTGTCCTGCCATCGGCCGCCTGCAAACACCATAGCCGCTCGCGGCGGGAATCATCTTTGCGTCCGTCGCGCGAGTAGGCAGTCGCCAATGCAATATGAATTTCAAGATTGTTCGGATCGGTTTGCAGCGCCGTTTCCAGTCGCTCTATACCATCTTTCAAATTTCCAGTTTCCGTCAAGGAGCGGCCGAGTACCAACTGGGCTCCGGGCAGCGTGGGATCCAACTGCAAAGCTTTTTGCGCGTAGGGCAGCGCGGTAGCGGCGTCGTTCTGCGTGAGCGCGGACCATGCAAGCATTTCATTGGCAGAAGCATTCGATGGAGAAATTTCTAATTCACGTTTGAATTCGAGAAGGGCCTGGTCGGGATTCGTAGGGAAAAGAAGATAGCCATAAAGATAGTGCGTGTTCGCAGCCGTGGGAAAATGCTGAAAAAGATTTTGGAATGCGTCGGCGGCGCTCTGCTGGCCTCCGGCCATGAATTTGTAAGCGGCGTCGCCGGCGGTGAGAAATAAATCCTGCTTGTCGGGAGCAACGTCCTTGGGCAGCATGGGAACGCGCAAGCCAGCGAGACCGATGGCGCCCAGCAATTCCGGATTCGATAGTCCTTTTTGCGCGAAAAATTTGTAGCTCTCGAGCGCTTCCTGAAAACGTCCCGTGCGCGTCAGCAGCATGGCTTCGTGATAGCGGAGGATCTCTTCATTCCGTGGCTGGTTCGCCGCTCCCAGCGAGAGTGCCTGCTGGATGTCCTGCAAAGATTGCTCGTAGTTGTCAGCTTCAAATTCGCACAATCCGCGCAAAGCGTAAGCGGGAGCCGCCTTGGGCATGAGTGGCAGATAGTGATTTAAGGCGTCGATAGCTGCGGGATAATTGTTTGTCCCGTATTGCATGTTTCCGAGGAACCACCATCCGTCCGGCCATTCGGGCTTTAATTGCTCGGCTTGGGTGTAGAGGGCGATGGCTTGCGGGATGTCGTTTTGATCGCGCGCCGCTGAGGCACGCGCAATGAGGTCATCAAAGTTGGCAGAAGTTGATTGTCCGTGAGTAAGTGAGGAAGCGAACAAGACCAATGCAAGCAGCGGAAACACTAATACGACTAATACGGAAGAGCAGAGTGCTTGTTTTCTGAAGACTTTTACCCTGGTCATACGCCCAACGGCTTGCAGAATAATGCCTATCCTACCATGCAGGGTGCATCGGTTGTCTTAAAGGCAAACCAACCTAAATACATGTCTGGATACAGGAGAAGCAAAAACGACGTTTATAGAGTGGAATGCACTTAGGGCTGTAGTCCAAAGACCGCAATGGGCCCAGATAATTGTAAAACCATGTAAAACAGACGTTTTAAATCAATAATTCGTAGTAGTGTCTTTTCCTTAGAGGGGCGTTTCAAAGGGGCGCATATGTTTAGACGCCGCAGCAGTGTTGCAGTAGCCATTCTGATTTCTTTTCTTATTACAACACTCTATTCGGAGACCGATAGCCCGGACTCATCCGGTACTACTTTTCAATCAAAAGTAAAAGTAGTGCTCGTGGATATTGCCGTCACCGATCGCGATGACAGTCCCATCTCCGGCCTGAAGCAAGAGGATTTTGAAGTCTTTGAAGAAGGCAAGCCGCAGACGATTGCTTCGTTTGAAGAGCATAAGGGCATGGCATCGAACCAGCCCGACATAGCGCCTCTGCCTCCGCATTTCTACACCAACTATCCGCTGAACAAACAGACCGATTCAGTCAACGTATTAGTGATGGATGCGCTCAATACCCAGCTCGGCGATCAGTCGAATGTGCGTAAACAGATGGTCAACTATCTGAAGGAAATTCAACCGGGACCGCGGCTCGCGATTTTTATCCTTTCCTCGCAGATGCGCATAGTGGAAGGCTTTACTGCGAATCCCGCGTTGCTGCTGGCGGCGCTCAATCACAAAAATTGGAGTGGGGGGCCACAATCGTCAGCACTGTTGAGAACGGAAGCTGAAAACGATGCCGATCAGCAACTCCTGAATAACATGGCGGCAGTCCAAGCGTCAGCTGATGCAATTGCTGCCATGCGGGACTTTCAGAATGAAGTAGAAAGTTTTGGTACATATTCGCGAGTACAGGCGACGCTGAATGCATTGCAACAACTGGCCCGTTATTTGAGTGGTTTTCCCGGGCGGAAGAATGTGATCTGGTTTTCTGGATCTTTTCCGCTAAGTGTACTTCCGACGAAAGGTCAGGATTACGATTTCAACTTTTCCGAGGAATATAAAAAGCAACTTCGCGAAACAACAAATATGCTGGCAGCTGCGTAGGTTGCTATCTATCCCATCGCCAGTGAAGGGCTTGATGGAGATTCGTATACAAATGCTTCGCAAATTGCTCCGCTCGGAAGTGGTCAATCGCTCCCGGTTCCGGGGCAGACCCAGACAATTCCTTCCGGACAAGATGTAAACAATGCCTTAGTGGAAGAACACAGTGATCGTAACGCCAGCCAAGCAACGATGGATGAAATCGCGCAGGACACCGGCGGCGAAGCTTTCTACAACACCAACGGCTTAAAAGAAGCGTTGGCGCAGGTGATCAGCAGTGGCGCTCATTACTACACAATCTCCTATACTTCCAATGACAAACAGTTGGATGGCGGTTTTCGTCCCATAAAAATAAAACTGCGCAAAGGCCATTACAAGCTTGCCTATCGACGTGGATATTTCGCAGAGAATGCAAAACCCAAAAAAGATCAGCCGCCGACAAGTGGTGATCCACTACAGCCATTAATGGCGCGAGGCGCGCCGGACTCCAGCCAAATTATTTTCAAGCTACGCGTGCTTCCGGCGGATCATCAGCCGGATGCCCAAGCTTCTATTGCCGGCGATAACCCCAAGCTGAAAGGCCCGGTCACGCGATATGCCGTGGATTTTGCAGTCTCGACGAAAGACCTGCGCTTTCATGCCATGCCCGATGGTATGCATAAGGGAAATCTGGAAGTGACGCTCGTGGCGTATGACCACGAGGGAAACACGCTGAACTGGTTGGTGCGAAACACGAACATGTCGTTAAAGCCGGAACTGTACGCTGCTTTCCAACAGGGAGGCGTGCAATTACATCAGGAGATCGATGTTCCCACTGGTGACATATATCTGCGCGCGGGAATTTATGATCTGGCTACAAACAAGGCAGGAACGTTGGAGATCCCGCTACAGAGTGCCGTTCCGGCCGTGACGGCTACCAAGTAGTCGTTGTGTATGAATGAGCGATGGGTATTGCCGCGGAGCGTTGTTAAAAACGCCATTAAAAACGCCGCGAGTTTATGGTAAGTTTTTCGCAATAAAAGGGGCGCATATGTTTTCGGGTCGTAGATTGTCTTGGGCTATTTCTTTTCTATTACTGGCAGCTTCATTACATTCTCAAACCGACAGCGCGAATTCCGCGGTTCCCACGTTTCAATCCAAGGTGCGTGCGGTGCTTGTGGACGTGACCGTAACCGATCGCGGCGGCGCGTCAATCAACGATCTGAAGCAAGAAGATTTTGAAGTCACAGAATCGGGCAAGCCGCAGACGATTGCCTCATTTGAGGAACACAAAGCGCAGGCGCCGAAAGCCCTTCCGCCGTTGCCTCCGCATGTTTACACGAATAATCCGCTGAATAAGACGGCCGATTCGGTCAATGTGCTGGTGCTCGACGCGTTGAATACTCCAGTCGCGGACCAGATGTTTGCGCGCCAGCAGATGATTAAATATTTGAAGCAGATCGATCCAGGTTCAAGCCTGGCGATTTTTACTCTCACGACCCGCCTGCGGATTGTGGAAGGTTTTACAGCGGATCCATCGTCGCTAATTGCTGCATTGAACCAGAAAAATTGGGGAGGCCGTCCGCAAACGGTAGGATTGCTGGGTTCTCAAACAGATAACGCGGACCAGGAAGCTGCCCAAAATCTTGCAAACTCTGGCGGCCCGGGCGGATTCGGCGGAGCTTTTGCTTTGCAAGCGATCCAACAGTTTTTGACCGAGCAAGCCAGTTCTGCATCGTACGTGCGGATCCAGATGACTTTGCAATCTCTGCAGGAGTTAGCACGCTATCTGAGCGGATTCCCTGGACGCAAGAATGTGATTTGGTTTGCAGGATCATTTCCTATCTCCGTCCTTCCGACTACAGGAAGAGATTACGACCTCAGTCTTTCTGGCGATCTTAAAGAGAAATTACGTAAAACAACGAACATGCTGGCTGCGGCCCAAGTGGCTATTTATCCCATCGCGCCTTCCGGACTCACCGGACTGGATGAAGGCACATCCGCCAGGTTCCAAAACAGCCTGCCCGTTGCTCCCGGGCTCGAAAAAGGTGGAGGCGAAATGGCGGAGTCGGAAGAAGGACATTTGAATCTGCTTTCGAATCAGGCAACGATGGATTATGTCGCCAGGGATACGGGCGGTGAAGCTTTCTACAATACCAATGGCCTGAAAGAGGCCATGAGTAAAGCAGTAAACAATGGTGCGCACTACTACTCGATTTCTTATACGCCTACCGAAAAAACGGAGAACGGCAGCTATCAGCAGATTCAGGTGAAATTGAAAAATGGCCACTACAAGCTGTCGTACCGCCGTGGCTATTTTTCCGAAGACGCAAATAAGGCTGCTGTACAAACGGCGCAATCGGGCGATCCATTGCGCCCGCTGATGGTGCGTGGTTTGCCGGCATCCACACAAATTATCTACAAGGTGGAACTGCTTCCTTCCGATCCGCAGCCCGCCGCGAACTCTGCTGTTGCAGGAGGAAACGCGGGACTGAAGCAGCCGGTGACGCGATATGGCGTTGATTTTGCCATCTCCATAGATGATCTCGACTTTGTGGAAACTCCGGACGGCAAACATCATGGAAGTATTGAAGTGACCGTGGTTGCTTACGACCACGATGGCCATGCGCTGAATTGGACGGGAAAAACTTTTGATCTGGCGCTGCGGCCGGAACGCTATGCCATGTTCACGCAATCTGGATTGCAATTACATCAGGAGATCGATGTGCCCAAGGGCGACGTTTTCCTGCGCACCGGAGTGTATGACACGCATACCGGCAAAGCGGGAACGCTTGAAGTGCCACTTGGTAGCGAATCGGTAGCTGCGGTTCACCCGACGCAGTGATACGTAAGGAACTAGGATTGCGTTCTAATGATGTAGGCGGCGGCTTTTACGGAATATTCGCGCGACACAGAATTTTTTTGCAGCGGGTAACGAACTAGCAATCGGGCCGAGTCTTGGGGCCAAATTACGGGAGCTGATAATTTTTGTTGTCAGGAGCAGTATGTTTTTGCGCAGCAGCGGTGTTGCGTTGGTTTTGTTTTCCTTCCTGGTAATCTCCGTTAATTCTCAAACGAACGACACGCTCAACGCGTCGGAACCTACCTTTCAATCCAAGGTGCATGTGGTGGTTGTGGATATTGCTGTCACTGACAAAAACCATCAACCGGTTTCCGGATTGAAGCGGGATGACTTCCAGGTTTTTGAAGAAGGCAAGCCGCAGACGATCGCTTCCTTTGAAGAGCATAAGAGCGTGCCGCCAAGCAATGCAGAACAATCTCTTTTTGCCGCGCCTTTAGCTCCGAACTTTTTCACCAACTATCCCCTTAATAAGCCTGTGGATTCAGTGAATGTGCTTCTACTGGATGCATTGAATACGCCGCTCGGCGATCAGTCGAATGTGCGCGAGCAGATGGTCAGTTATCTCAAGGGCCTTCATCCCGGGCAGCGGCTGGCGATCTTTACGCTTGGTTCTCGGATGCGCATGGTGGAAGGGTTCACGGCGGATCCGGCGGCCTTGCTGGCCGCGCTGAACAATAAAAAATTTGGCGGCGGATTACAAGTCTCTCCCATGCTGCGGTCCGATGTGGAAGACAGTGCTGATCAGCAAGCCCTCAACAATATGGCAGTGAGCACCGGCGGAGGCGAGTCAGCACAACTCCAGGAGTCCATCGCGGCCATGAGGCAATTCCTTAATAGCGAAAAGGACTTTCAAAATGACGTACGTTCGGAAACCACGTTGGATGCTTTACAAGAATTGGCGCGGTATCTCTCTGGATTTCCGGGAAGAAAAAATGTGCTCTGGTTTTCAGGATCATTCCCCGCACTCGATCATCACCATGTGGATAATGATCCGCTTTTAGAAGTAATGAGGAAGAAGATACGCCAAACCATGAATTTGCTGGCAGCAGCGCAGGCGGCTCTTTATCCAATTACCGCACACGGACTTGAAACTGATTCCTTGTATAACGCCAGTGATCTAAATGCACCTGATCAGACTGGTTCTGCGGCAGAGCAGGGAATGCCAAACCAGGGCCTCGCTACCAATGCTCAAAATAAGAGCCTGCACAACGATCAGAATACCCGCATTCTCCAGCACACCACCATGGATGATTTGGCGATCAATACTGGCGGAAGAGCGTTTTACAACACCAATGGTCTGGCAGAGGCAATGAATGACGTCATCACCAATGGGACACACTACTACTCGATTTCTTATGCATCCACCGATAAGCGGACAGATGGCAGGTACCGCCCGATTGAAGTGAAGTCAAGCACAGGACATTACGAACTCGCATACCGCCGTGGGTATTACGCCGATGATGCGAAGTCAAGCCAACAGGAAGGAGCGCAAGCCAATCAGGATCCTTTGTTTGCTCTGATGAAGCGTGGCGTTCCCGATGCAACGCAAATTCTCTATCAAGTTCATGTACTGCCGAAAGACGCGCAGCCATCCGAGCATTCGCTTAATGCTGGTGACAATGCGAAATTTCAAGGGCCTGCGATTCGCTACGGAGTTGATTTCAATGTCGCAGCAAAAGATTTGAACCTGGTAGCAACACAAGATGGCACGCACCACGGAAGTTTGGAAGTTTCTCTACTGGCTTACGATCATGACGGCAAAGCGCTGAACTGGATGGCCAGGCGCATTGAATTGTCTTATGCGCCAGACCGATTTGCGGCTGTTCAACAATCCGGCATTCCTTTTCACTTAGAGATCGACGCGCCCAAGGGCGATATTTATCTGTGCACAGGAATTTACGAAGGAAGTTCGAATAAAACAGGCACCCTTGAAATTCCCTTGAGCGAAGTAAAGCCGCTCGAAGTGCCCGCCGTGGCGCAAGCCCCATTGCAAAATCTATCTGCAGGTCATGAGACACAGTCAGGCAGCATCAAGTCAGATTCCAGTACAGCATTAGCTCCAAGGGCATCTTCGGTGCCCACTGAAAGTGTTTCCACGAAATCAAATCTGAGTCCGGAAAATCTGCAAAAGATTCTTGAAGGATCTCAGCAGGCGACAAAAGATTTAAACATGAACTCTTATTGCACTCGTATATCGAAAACGAGCGAGCATTCCGCTGCATTGGCAAATGTTTGCGAATTTGCCCTCTCCTTGAACGACAAATTACCCAATGTAATTTGCGATCGCGAAATGGACCGCCAATGGCGATCACCAGTTGGGGAATTGAATGGCAACCGGTTCGATAAAGTGACGGCAAAGGTCGGGTATCGAAATGGCATGGAATATTACGGCGATCTGCGAGTGGATGGTAAGCCGGCCGATCCAAAATCCAAACCATGGATCGGAGCAACGTGGTCGAGCGGTGAATTTGCTACAAGTCTGATCGAAATCTTCTCTCCTCAAAGTGTCACAAGTTTTCATTTCGAAAAGGAAGGCACGCTTCATTCTGTGGCGACATTGGAATTTCAATTTGACGTGGGCAAGCGAAATAATAAGTCTTACTACTTGAGCACAAAAAATATTGTTGGAGAAAGCACGATTTGGTATCCCGCATATCACGGGCGGATGTGGCTCGATGCTGCAAATTTCCGCCTGTTGCGGTTGGAACGTGAAACTGCCTATATGCCGAACGATCCCATTCAGCAGGTAAAGACTGTAATTAATTATGCAAATATTGCGTTGGGGGACGGGACTGATTTTGTATTGCCGATGAATTCTGAAATCATCACCTGTCTTCCCCATAGCGCAGATGATCAATGCGCACGCAATATTGCCAAGTTCACCAACTGGCACAAATTTGGTGCAAGGACGCGGATTTCAACTGATCCAACGCAGTGACAAAGTAGTTGATTAGACCATCAAGAAACAGTTTTCCGGGCCCCTTTTACATCCATTCAAACGTGAGAGGTCGCACATGTATCGCGCGCAACAGGAAATCGAGGCTCCGTTAAACGCGACTTCCTTATTGTGCGGCTGTACGTGACATGAATACCGCTCGCGTCGGAGCAATGGAAGTCAATCTGCCGTTGCAGCCTGAACAGGAATCTGCGGCGATAAGCTCGAACAATCCAGCGGAATCGAATAAGAGGCTATAGAACAACATATGAAATTCATAATGCGTTGGAAATTTTCTTCATTGGCATTTCTTATGGCTGTGACGGCATTGTTGACGACCGCCGATCTATGCGCGCAGGCGGAATCGCACGGCGCAAAATCGCAAGATGGTTATGTTTTTCGGAGAAACGTACGTCGCGTCATTTTGGATGTAGTCGTAACCGATGCGAATGGAAATGCGGTACATGGCTTACGGAAAAAGAGTTTTCAGTCAAAGAAGACAATAAAAAGCAGAAAATCCTTTCCTTCGATATTCACGACCTGACGCCAACATCGGATTTTGTGAAAGTACCGCCGTTACCGCCTAACACATTTATTAATGCGCCCGCGGCCCCGGAGAGCGGACCTCTCTATGTATTGCTTCTGGATCTTGTAAATACAGAGATGGATGACGAAGCGTATGCGCGAAAGCAACTTCTCAAATTCATCCAGGGAAAACCCGACGGGACACGTTTTGCGGTCTTTGTACTGACTGACAAACTAAGACTGGCGGAGGGATTTACCGACAACAAGGAGCGTTTATATGCGTTGCTTGACCCGGCGCATCCCACGCCGCATATTCCGCGGATATTTCTTTACCAGCAAAATTCCGGACGCAGCGATACCGGCGCGATGATTTCCGTAATGACCTTTATCGGCCGCTATCTCGATGGACTTCCGGGACGGAAGAATCTCATATGGTTTGCAGGGGGATTTCCGTTGAATTTGTTCCCCGATCAAAATGATTCCGCGGATTCACAATCTAAAGTCAAAACCGTTCTGAATACGCTTTCGCAAAATCAGATAGCAATTTATCCCGTAGATATTCGTGGCGTCGTGATTACCGATGCACATGCGCCCGGGGGAAATACCGGAGGCGGTGGCGTGACTTCTGATTTCCGGACCGGTGGAGGTGCAGCTCCCCCTACAGCCGCAGCGGGGTTGGGAAACGCAGGCTATTCTCTGGCAAATAGCAGTTTCATGAAAGAGGACGAAATTGCTCGAGTCACTGGAGGACGCGCGTTCTATGACACGAACGATTTAGCCGGTGCGCTGTTGACGGCTACCGAAGATGGCGGTGAATATTGCACGCTCACCTATGCTCCAACGAATGAAAAGTACGATGGAATGTCCGCAAAAAGAACCATGCTCTGAAACCGCTTTCACCGATTCCACTGCAGACATATGCGATCGAATTCACCATGATGGCGCTGGCGAAATCCGGACAGAGTGGCGCCAAACCGCCAGCGCTTGAGATTGCGACCGCTGCT
>DASXCC010000126.1:0-11596 GCA_036491415.1 Terriglobales bacterium
CCTTCGCGCTCGGGTTCGATCGATTCCGGCGCAAGAGCTTCCTGCGCTTGTTGAGGAGTAATTGGTTGTTGCTGAGCGTTAGCAATTTCTTGCGAAGTGCTCTCGATTTCCGAAACAACTTCAGGCGTGGCTACATGCTCAATTCCCGGTGTGTGCGCCATGAAGTTGGCAAAAGCCAGCCGCGTAGAAATTTCCGCAATATTCCATCGAGTCTTGGGTTCAAGACGCAGACAATTGCGAACAATATCAATAAAGGGTGGCGGAATTTGTTCCGGCTGTACGGGTTGAATTTTCTTGAGGTCATCCGCGCTCAAGCCTTCGGCGGTGGCCATGACTGGCTGGCGCAGGGTCAGCGCCTCTATCACCGTTACACCCATCGACCAAACATCGGATGCCGCGGAAATCTCTCCCTGAGCAATTTCTGGCGCATCGTAGACGTTGGCTTTGCGCGATATCAGCGCAGCTTTAAATTCTTCCGGCGTGCATAGGCTGTCGGTCGAAATCTTGATCCGATCTCCTACCGCCATAATGTTCGACGGATAAAGATGAGCATGGACCAATCCTCGGCTATGTACGTCAGCCAAAACTTCAAGTAAAGGTTTCAACATCTCCTGCGTTTCGGCAGTAGTAATAGGGCGTTCGGCGAGGATGTGCGCCAAATCCACATCCGCATATTCCATGACGGCATAAAGCAGCATGAGGGATGCGCCATTCAGCTCGCACCGGCCGCACTCATACATCTGGAGCAGGTTCGGGTGCGAAATACCCGCAATCCGCTGCCATTGCAAAAACAATTTGTCTTTTGTCTGAGAGTTAACGGGAACGAGTTTGAGGACAGCTTTCTTTCCGTCGAATTCGGTGAGGAATACGGCGCGGCCGCTGGTAGTCCCGAGGTACTGATGCAACGGAAACTTTCCGTTGACGATACGGCCTTCCCACTTCTTGTGGGTCTCGTTGTGCAGGGGAGAAGTCATTTGTTACAGCATTAACCTACTCTATATTGTATGCAGGTTTCAGCAGATTACTTTGATTCCTCCAATAACTAACGTAACTAAGTATGCCGGGACCGCGTTTGATGCGAATTCAAAAAGTAGGCCGTCAATCCCATTCACGCCCCGCAGAATTTTGCGAGTTTTGCGTGCACAGCGGCCCGCAACCATTTAGTATGACCCTCGAAATAAATCCGACTTTCCCGATGTATAGCGACAATTTCGAATCTGCGGAGGGCACGTGGCGCGTTTGTTCACTTCATCTTTCATCTTTCTTTGTCTTGTAGCAGTAGCTTGGGGCCAAAGTTCTACGTCAACATCAGTTCCGCCGCCGGTCACGTTTACGGCTGACCAAGACCACCAGAACATGATGGATCAGCTCGGCATAAAAGCCCTGCGCCCCGGACCCAGTGGAGATGAAAACGCGCCCAACCATGCGAATTACGATGAGTCGAAGGCCAACCCTTCTGCGAACCTGCCTGATCCACTCACATTGAATGACGGTCAAAAAGTGACCACCGCGAAGATGTGGTGGGACAAGCGGCGTCCGGAGATCGTCGAGATGTATGAGCAATATGTTTACGGTCGCATTCCCGCCAATGTGCCGCACATTACTTGGACTGTAAAAGCGGTGGACCACGAGATGATCGGATTCACTCCGGTCATCGCGAAAGACGTAGTCGGTCACGTAGACAATTCTGCTTACCCTGCCATCGATGTCAACATCCACATGACGATCGTGACTCCGGCCGGCGCAAAAGGCCCGGTGCCGGTGCTGATGATGTTCGGACCGTCCGGCTTCCCTTCTCCACATGAACCTTCTGCCGAGGAATTTGCACGCATCAATACAGCGTGGAAGACGATCCTTGAGCAGCAGGATCCGTCATTAAAAGAAGTTTTTGAGCAGCATCCGGCGTGGGAGCCAGTGAAGGCAACTAAATTTCAATTTCCTGAGCTCAACGCCGATGGCGGCTTTCCCAACACGTGGCAACTCCTGGCGGATGGATGGGGCTTCGTGTTGTTCGATCCGGCAAGCGTGCAGGCGGACAACGGCGCGGGAATCACTCGCGGAATCATTGGATTGGTGAACAAAGGACAGCCACGCAAGCCGGAAGACTGGGGTGCGTTGCGCGCGTGGGCCTGGGGTGCAGGCCGAGGATTGGATTATTTGGAAACTGATCCCGCAATCGATGCCAAGCACGTTGGGATTGAAGGCGTCTCGCGCTACGGCAAAGCTGCGCTGGTGACGATGGCATTCGATCAACGCTTTGCCATGGTGCTGGTGGGATCATCCGGTAAAGGCGGAGCGACTCCGTTGCGCCGCAACTATGGCGAAGCCGTGGAGAGCCTGACCGGCGGCGAATACTACTGGATGGCGGGAAACTTTATGAAGTACGGCGCGTCGGATGCCACGTTCGGCAGCAAAACTCCGCGCGACATTCCCGTGGATTCGAACGAACTGATCGCGCTTTGCGCGCCCAGGCTTACGTTCATCAGCTACGGCATTCCTGAAAAAGGCGACGCGCACTGGCTTGATCATCAAGGCAGCTTCATCGCCACCGTCGATGCCAGCCGCGTATTCCATCTGCTCGGCGCTAAAGGGATGGAAGGATTTGACGACTATCACACAGCCAAAATGCCTCCCGTGAATGAGGGCTTGCTGGATGGAGAACTCGCATGGCGCCAGCACGACGGCGGACATACCGATGCTCCCAACATGAAATACTTCATTGCCTGGGCTGACAAATTTATCGGACACAAAGCGGGACAGTAGTTACGGTTCAGGAAGTTTTGATCCAAAATGTGATCCCCGCTCAAGCTTTGCCTGGGCGGGGATTTATCTTTAAAAGGTTTCCGTACCTGGAGAGTTTCCGTAAGAAAGTTTCCGTACTCAGCGCACGTATTTCATCTTTCTTAAAAATGCATCTTCTTTCGTGTGGGCATCTGTCATAGCTTTCGGATCCGGATCAAAAGGGCCTTGCTCCTGGGCTTGAGGATCAAGATTCCGCGTGAGTATGTGCCCGACGCCGGGGTAAACATGCATTTCACATGTCCCGCCAGCCTTTTTCGCGGCATCACAAAAACGCTGCACCGCAGGTAGCGGGGTTTCGGTGTCGACTGCTCCCTCAAGAATGATGATGGGAGGCAACTTCTGTTTGATATTTTCCGCGGGAGAAATATCCTTTACATTCGCACGCGTTCCCAGCAATATTTGCGGCCAGTGATCGTCAACAATTGAGGCTGCGGGCGAAAGCAGAAGCAGTGCATTCGGCACGCAACTTGTTTTGCTTTCTTCGTCGTGGGAAAACACCGCTGCGGAGGCAGCTAAATGTCCACCTGCCGAATATCCATAGACGGCCACTCGATGCGGATCGACGGAGAGATCAGCTGCGTTCTCTCGCACCCAGCGAATTAAGTCGCGCACATCCGACATCGCCTCGAGCGGGGTAATAGCTTTCTGATCGGATAGGCGATACTGGCCAGCAATCGCAACCATCCCCAAACCTGCGTAATGCTTCGCATCGTCGTAGACCCACTCCGGACTACCTCCTGCCCATCCACCGCCATGAAGCAAGATAATCGCCGGATGCAGCCCCTTTTCTTTCTCGGAATTGGTAGGCATAAATACATGCGCTTTGAGCTCGGTCGTTCCGATTGTTTTATAAGTACGAATGCTGGGTTGAAGATTAAGCTGCTGAGCATGCGCGATTGCCGGAAGGAAGAAAATGAGTGCGAGGAACGCGATTGCCGTTCGTGGATGAATGAAGTTTGAACATCTAAGAATTGGTTTTTTTGCACCTTGCGTGTGTTGGAATCTTTCTTGCTCTTTCAATTTCGCTCCTCGTTCAAAGGCTTACCGTTCCATAATACGTGCGCTCCTGATCCTAAGTTCCAAAAACAATTCTGCACGAAATAACAAAGACACCGATAGATTGTTGGCGAGGCCGGCTAAGCACAATTTGCGTCGAGAGGAATAGCGACGGCGCATAGTTAATGCACTCGTATCCATTCCTGCCAAATGAAAAGTCCGAGATAGGTGCATACTAAAAAGGTAAACAACGAAGTGAGCAGAATATGTCCTAATACAAAGCCTCTTCCCTTCGGCCAATCGTTGTGCGAAAAGTAAGTCGCGTCTACCAAAATGCGCGATGTCCAATAAATTCCAATGAAAGCCGCCAAACCTTCTGCCGCGCGGTCCCCTCGCAGCAATTCCGAATGAAGGCTCAGGGTAAGAGCACCGAACGCGACAATTGTGATCACCGTAAAACTGCTCTGCACCCAAAGCATTTTGCGATTGAACGGCATCAATTTGGCCAGATCTTCTTTCCAGCGCAATCGCGAAGGTACCTGAAAGCTGGCAAACAAAATCACAAAATGCCCGGCCCCAGCCAGCCATAAGGCGGCGTCAAAAACTCGTTCAGCTGATATTTGGTTCATAAGGCGTGGACCGCATGCATGAAAGGCAATATTACATTGTGAATAAATGGCGAATGAAAAAGCCAGTACAAAGGCGCGCACGTACACACGATCATAAAAACCCGGCTGGAAATTCTCCTTCGGAGACCCCATCGGGAACCAACTTGCGAACGCTCCGCCAAAACTCCCAGACCTTGCAACATGAAATAAGCGGTCGGAAGTCCATAACCGCCTCCGGCCGGCACTGAGATCACAAAATCATGAATAAGTCCGGAAGCGATAAAAACGAGAAAGGTAGCAGCAGGAATGCCCAGGGATTTCCAAAGAGGACGAAAGATCAAATCGTAGGACAACTGGCGAAAGCCAAGGTTCCAGCGTTTACCCCAGAATTCGCTGAGCGAAGCGGAGAGCGCGGGATTCGTCATAATCGGTTGTGCTTTTACGCCTAAGCTTTGCCAAAACAAAGCGATGATGGAAAAGCAACCGAAGTGCAAAAGAAAGATCAATCCCAACATGCCGATCCATCCCTGCAGTTCAGGATTACTCGCATGTCGCGCGAAGAACCACAACAACAATACTCCGACAGCTGTTTTGATAATCGCCCATGTCCACTTCGCGAATCCTGCAGGAGAAGTATTTCGCGTTGGATCAAGAAAAGCCCTCGCATCCATTCCCGGCCAAGCAAGCAAATACGCTGCTGAACGCCACGCGGGATGAACGACCTTAGTACGCATCTCCCACCAGCTTTGCCATTTCAGGCCGACAAAAATGGCGAATGCCAGCGCCCACATGAATTCCCATCTGGCCATTTTGGAATGAAACAAGAGCGCGGCTGCTGGAAGAAAGATTAACGGAAGCCATCCGACCCAAACTATTTTTCGCATTTTTGAAGAATTTGTTATGCGTTTGCCTTCGGTTCTGATTCCGAATTCAAGTAAGCCTATAATTTGATCCGCAACTATAGAAAATTTCGGCGGCAAAGGCGTCGCTAAAATCTTTTTCATTCAGCTCGTACGTAATCTTCATGGTCTGCGCATTTTGCCAGAGTTGGGAACGCGGCACAATAGCTTACTCGGCGGATCTGCTTCCCCCTTGCCGCATTCTGTCATCCGCCGGTTACGGTGCCCCTCCGATTGCAACAGCAAAGCAACGGCTCACAAGCTCCTCTGCATCTTGCCACCAGGATATTCATATGAATCCAACAACAAACAACTCGGTCGTCATTACTGGCGCGTCCAGTGGCATCGGTCGCGCATGCGTCTCTCAGATGAGTCGGGCAGGGTGGAAGATTTTTGCCACCGTCCGCAAAACCACAGATCAAAACAGATTGCAGTCCGAAGATCCCAATGTGACCGCAGTTCTTATGGACGTGCAGGATAGCTCCTCGATTACCGCGGCTGCAGAGCAGATCTCATCGCAACTTAAAGGCCGCGCTTTGGACGGCCTGGTGAATGTCGCCGGAATCGGCATCGTGGCTCCGGTGGAATACATAACCGCCGAGGCCATGCAGCAAATCTTCGACATCAATGTCTTTGGCCAGATCGCCGTTACCCAGGCATTTGTTCCATTCATTCGCAAAGCGCGAGGCCGCATCGTGAACATTATCTCGATCGGGGCGCATATTGCGATTCCCTTCGGTGGCCTGCTCAATGCCAGCAAGAGCGCATTTGGATTGCTCAATGACACTTTGCGGCTGGAGTTGCGGCCGTTTGGTATTCGCGTGTGCGCCATCGAGCCGGGCGCCATCAAGACTCCCGCCGTGGATAAGACGCTGGGAGATATTGCATCGGTCATCAGCAACCTTCCGCAAAGAGGCGCGGAGCAATATGGCGAGATGCTGAAAAACTTTGGCCAGCGCGCCTACGCCAGAGAATCGCATGGCAGCGCACCCGACGTTGTAGCGCTGGCCGTTTTGCACGCGCTTACTGCGAGCCGTCCGCGAATCCGCTATCGCGTGGGGAAACATGCACAGCTGTTAGGCACGCTGCCGAGAATCTTGCCCGACAGAGCCCTCGACGCAATCCGGATGCGGATGTTGGGTCTTCCCACCGAGTTCGGAGCAATGGAGCGAAGAGGAAAGCAGAAGACTGTCGTCAGTCCGAGTCTGACCTGAGTTGGGAAGAGAATACAGGGCTCATGCCCAGAGGGCGTGATCTTACAAATCGAACGCAGCGATAGCTTCCCCACTCAAGCCAAAAGACGGCTTGAATGGGGTATCCGCCTGATCAATGGATATGGATATGGAACAGCTTCCGCAGTTACAGATTCGGAGAACTAGGCTTGGTACGAGTGAATTGTCGGGAGTGGCCGCTGGAGATCAAACACTGTCGCGTGCAGAAGTTTGGGATTCCGCAGGTTAATCATCACCCACTCATTCGTGAAGAATACGCGTGAAGAACACGAATGAGTGGGGCATACAGCTCATTAATAAACGACTGCTCCCAAATGGCCCGAGAGGGCGATGATTTGAGCAAGCATCGACACAGACAGTAGCGGAACGCGGATCATCACAGATCGATCCCATGACGCCTGGAGTTTTCGCGCATTCCCAAGTGTCGTTCCCGTTTTTGCAGCTTCGGTTTGAAGCCGATTGATTGGCTTCGACAATCGATTGTATATAACGACAAACGCGATCAGCACAGAGATCGACAACAAATAGAGGCCTCGATGTCCACCTCGGGTCAACAGGCCCAGTAAAAGGTTCGACAAAATAGCCAGCACGCCCCAGATTGGCATTCGTGTGTCACCGAAGACATGCACAAATCCCATAACCTCCGTTCCGGCGGATGGCGAAGCCAATCTAAGAGCGGGCCTCCCCACAGTCAAAAAGAACATGTCGGTGCCGAAAACTACTGCTGTGCTTAGGATGCCGATCAGAGAAATCAACCATATTAGTTGGTTCATTGTTCCTCCGGCTCTTTCACTGTCGCCGCGCCGATCTGCTGGAATACTTCCAGTAGGTTGAGTTCGTCCCAGTGTTCCACGAACTTCCCGTCTTTGACGTGCCAGATGTCGATACTTTGCAGTTGGACCGCTGCACTGTTTGGGCGATAGCCCATGAATGGCTTGCGAAAGGTTCCGTGATAGGTGAAGCGCGCGCCAATGCGATCGCCATCTTCGATTACATCCTCCATTACAACTTTCGTATCAGGAAATGCGTCGAGGTAGTGGCGAAAGAAGGCTTTGACCCCTGCCGGCCCCGGCTGTACCAGCGGGTTGTGATTGTTGTACTCGGGGTGAATGAACTCATCGAAGAGTTCTACACGTTTTTCGTTTAGCGCTTGCACGAAGAGCCGTGGGAGATGTTTGTTGTTCATAAAATCCTCCATGGCCCAAGTATGTGATGTATACTGACGACTGTCAATGTACTGCCATATTTGTCAGTTAAGGAGCAGGGATGCCAGTCTCGAAAAAGGAAGTGAGCGAGTGTCCAGTCGATGCGATGATGCGAGTCATGGACGGTAGATGGAAGGGCACGATTCTATGGCGTCTGCAGGAGGGAACGAAGCGCACCAGCGAACTCAAGCGTTCTATTCCTGGGATCACCGAGCGCATGCTCATCCGGCATCTTCATGAACTTGTAGCCGACGGGATCGTCAAAAGAGACGATAAGAAAACGATTCCGCCTTGCGTTTACTATTCACTTTCTTCGTACGGAAAGACACTTGCACCGGTGGTGCAGCTGATGTGTAACTGGGGACGTTCGCACTTAAAGCGCTTATCCGCGAGACCATCGACGGCGCAAAGCCGGTAGACCGGGCGGCCCATTCAATCCCGGTTTTGGGCTTCGCAAGAATCCCACCCCGTCGCTCTAACGCCGGGAGCGACTAGGGTGCGGCAACCTATGGGTGGGATTAGCAAAGACTGGGCCATCCCCCTAAGTTCCCCGCCGTCCTGACATCAATGCCGCGCTGTCGCTGCACTATCTTTCGATTTCTTGTATGCGCTCCAGAGAAAAACGGCTAAAGGTACTGATATTCCGATCAGTAAACCGTTAATAATATAGAACGCGTGAAAGTATCTGAGTTGGTACCGCACGACAACGCAGCTATTAAAGCCGACGAACGATAGACCTGATATACCAAGAAAAAATTTAGCGCTCCGGGCCCAAGGCCAGATGACAGAAATAAGCAGCGCTATAACTATCCCGGCTAATAAGTTCTTGAATAGATCGAAGAAATTGACTACCGATGCGGATGGGAGAATTTCGAAATGAGCGCGCGCGAACATATCCACCGCCACTTCTAACAAAATAATAAGTCCTGCTAGAGTTGACGGTTGCCGCAAGTTGAACTCGACTCGTATGAAAGAATGGGCGAGAAGCAATATTGCCCCTAAAACTTTTATAAAAAGAAAAATCTTACTCCGAGTGTTAAAGGGCGTCGTGAACATTTGTTGAGCTCTGGCATCGCCTTGCTCAGCAGCTTTCCGGAACCAGCGATTCGCCTCTGCGCGGTCCTGGACTGTCCCCAGGCCATACCAGTACATGTACCCTAGACCATATTGAGCTTTTGCATAGCCCTGATCTGCGGCCTTGTGATACCAGTGAAAAGCTTCAGCGTAGTCTCGATGCACACCATCGCCGTTGTAATACATCATTCCAATAACGTATTGGGCTTTCTTATCATCCTGTTCTGCGGCCTTTTCGCACCAGTGAAGTGCCTCTATGTTGTTTGGTGGCACGCCCTTACCTTGGTGATACATATAGCAAATAGCGTATTGGGCTTTTGCATCGCCTTGGTCACCTGCCTTGCTGTACCAGGTAAAAGCCTTAGCGTAGTCCTGCGATAGTCCTTCACCACGATAATAAATGTGCCCGAGCTGTAATTGTGCTCTCGCATCACCTTGCTGCGCCTGTGCACGGACTGAGTTAGCAATTGCAACCAGCTTTTGCTGATTGGCTATTCCTGTGTAGCTGTGCCAACCGATCGCTCCGCCGCCAATCGCGGCTGTGCACGCAATAGCACTTGCAATTTTCCGGAATGATGTCATTTCATTATCGTTTAACCTCGGTGGTCACGCTTATCGCTTTCGTGGAGGTAAGCTGCTCTTGGGCGCAACATTTCGCTGCACCCGAAATGACAAACGTTTTCCGCTACGCCTCTTCCTGCTCCTTCAACTTGGCGATCACGCTGAAATCTTCCAGCGTGGTGGTGTCGCCTTTGACGTCTCCATTCGTGGCTAACTCCCGCAACAAGCGCCGCATGATTTTTCCACTGCGAGTCTTCGGAAGCGAATCAGTGAAGCGAATATCATCGGGCTTGGCGAGTGATCCGATTTCTTTTGCTACCCACTTTTTTAATTCTTCTTTCAGTTCCGGCGTAGGTTTGCGTCCAGTCTCTAAAGTCACAAACGCGGAAATCGCTTGCCCTTTAATTTCATCAGGACGCCCCACGACCGCCGCTTCAGCAACCGAATCATGTGCCACCAGCGCAGACTCCACTTCCATCGTGCTCAGGCGGTGACCGGAGACATTCAGCACATCATCCACACGCCCCATCACCCAGAAGTAGCCGTCTTTATCTTTGCGCGCGCCGTCGCCGGTAAAGTACATGCCGGGAAGTTGTGACCAATAATTTTTTACGTAACGATCCGGATCACCATAGACTGTGCGCAGCATGCTCGGCCATGGGCGCTTGATCACCAGCAGGCCGCCGGCACCGTCAGGTACGGGCTTGCCTTCCTGCGTAACGATCTCTGCGACAACTCCGGGGAATGGACGCGTCGCCGAGCCCGGCTTGGTTGCGACCGCTCCGGGAATTGGCGCAATCATGATGGCGCCGGTTTCCGTCTGCCACCATGTGTCGGTAATGGGACAACGGTTCCCGCCGATCACCTCGCGATACCACATCCATGCTTCGGGATTGATGGGTTCACCGACGGTGCCGAGCAGTCGCAGACTCGACATGTCATGCTTCTTCGGCCATTCGTCTCCCCATTTAATAAAGGTGCGGATGGCGGTGGGCGCGGTGTAGAAGATGTTTACCTTGTGCCGCTCGATGATGGACCAGAAGCGGTCCGGTTCCGGAAAATTGGGCGCGCCTTCGTACATCAGTGAGGTTGCGCCATTTTGCAGCGGCCCATACACGATGTAGCTGTGGCCCGTCACCCATCCAATATCGGCCGTGCACCAATATGTGTCTTCTTCCTTGAGGTCGAAAACCCACTTTGTGGTCAGATATGTCCCGACCGCATAACCGCCTGTGGTGTGAACTACGCCCTTGGGCTTCCCTGTGGTACCGGACGTATAAAGGATATAAAGAGGATGCTCGGAATCCAGCGGCTCAGCGGGGCAAACATCGGAGGCTTTGGCCATCAGGTCGTGCCACCAGTGATCGCGGCCCTGCGTCATATTGATAGGCGTTCCGGTGCGTTTATAAACCACGACGCTTTTGACCGATGGGCAAGATTTCAGCGCTTCTTCGACGGCGGGAAATAATTTCACCTCCGTCCCGCGGCGATAGGATCCATCCTGCGTGATGACGGCTGTGGCCTGCGAGTCATGAATGCGATCAACCAAAGCGTTGGACGAGAATCCGCCGAAGATGACGGTGTGCGGCGCGCCGATGCGGGCGCAGGCAAGCAAAGCGATGGGCAGCTCTGGCGTCATGCCCATATAGATGGCGACGCGGTCGCCTTTCTTTACCCCAAGGCCTTTTAGCACGTTGGCGAACTTCTGCACTTCCTGATGCAATTGCTGGTATGTCAAGGTGCGAACTTCGCCGGGCTCGCTCTCCCAGATGATGGCGGCTTTATTTTTGCGCCACGTTTGCACATGGCGGTCAAGGCAGTTGTAGGAAAGATTCATCTGCCCGCCTACAAACCATTTAGCCCAGGGACAATCCCATTCGAGAACTTTGTCCCACTTCTTGAACCAGTGCAGTTCGCTTGCTACGTTACCCCAAAATCTATCCGGGTCTTCGATCGACTCCTTATAAATGCGGTCGTATTCTTCAAGGCTTTTGATGTGCGCCTTTTGGCTGAATGCTTCGGGGCATTCGAACTTGCGTTGTTCTTGCAGGACGGACGTAATATTCAGGGACGACAAATCTGCCATGTATGCCTCACGGGACAATTGCACTGCAGATTTTATCTTGTAGGCGGAAGATTGTCTGCACCGGTTGACGTTACCCGGCAAAAATCTATTAACAATCAATATTTTGGGCTCAATATTTTTGGCTTAAGCATGT
>DASXCC010000127.1:0-52502 GCA_036491415.1 Terriglobales bacterium
GCCTAAAGTGCGTCCAGCAACTTGGATGGTGCCAACTTCAGGCAGAGACACTTGGCCTTGCCGATCCACAATCCTCTGCAACCGTTGCGAAACCGCGCCCCATAACTCGATTGTCAAGCTATCGCCGACTCCGAGCACATAATCTGGGCCAACCGGAATATCCATCGGCAAATTTTCTGTGTTGCCGGTTCCATTGCGAAAAATATCAAAACCAAACCGCTCTAATACCGGTGAGCGCGTAGATACTTGCTCATATAAGTCGTAAAGGGACGGTACGTCCGCATAAGGATTTGGCTCTGGCCGGATCATAGGCCGGTCCTGATTTAAATCCGCAGCGTTTGGAGAACTCCATCGCTGCTGCGAATTTTGCCTCGGCAACGAGGACTGCTGCGTAAAATCCGGGACGGAGTTCGCAGCCGTAGTGTTGTATTCCTGAGGTGCCAACGCAGGATCAATCGACGACTGCCCCATGGCAAGCGCAGTCGGAGAATTGCTATTTGCGTTGCTGTTGCTTCCAGAATTGTTTGGGTCTGCAAACGATGCAGGCGAACTCGCATTTAATAAAGATCCGAGTTGGTCCGGCGAAATGCGCTGCATATTGTTCGCGCCATTATTCATCGCGAACGCATCCTGCGACTGAACGTTTTGGTCTTCATTTTCATTCAGGCCAGCACGATTCATTTGCCGTGCCGGAGTATTCGCAGGTGAAGTTTCCTGTGGCGGCTGCAACGGAACATTTTGTTGCGGAATTTGATTGTTGTTTGAGGGCGGAACATATCCTCCGAGTGAATTGTCATGCTTCGCCCAATAAGCCTGCTCCTCGCTTACTCCCGCTGGAGGCTTCGCCGCAGCGGCCTCATATCCCGACGGCGGCATAGGATGCTGCATGCCGTAGCGTGCCGCGAGCATATTTTCGCGGTCCACTTCTTCCTGCGTAGGCTTCGCTTTTATATAAGACCGGTTTACGATTTCATGCGTGGCCAAAATGCGGATATTTTGTTGATCGCGCATTAACTGGAAAAGCGCATCGTCGGTAAGATCAGAAGGTTCCAGCACACGGCCTTGCTCAAAAGCTTTGCGCACCAGCATCTTTTTTACTTCAAGCATCAATCCAGGTTCATTCCTCAGAATTCCAATGATCGTTTCCGCCGAAAATGCGACGAGATCATCGGCCGCCTGATCAGCTTGCGACGGCGTTTGCTTTGAAAGTGTAGCTAGCGTGCTTTCATTTTGTGCGAACAGACAGGCTGGCGCCGCACAGTAAAAAGCGCTGATGGAAATCAGCGCGGCTGCGATAAGGTTACGAATGGAAAAACGCATATTTAGAATTCCGTTAAAACTAAAGAAATTCAGGATTTGCTAAAAAAGGAATATTCCAAAAACAGTAGCCCGTTTCCACGGCTTCGCCCTCTCACTTACAGGGCCCATGTGAGCTAACCACTAGCTAGAAAATATGTTGAGCGAAAAGCCGACTAGCCGACCCTGCGCAAAGGCCCGCTCGTACACTCGGGATCCAATTCAGTTTTTCCATGCAGCGCGTCAAGAATGCCTTGTTCCGACATTGCTACTGGGGCGGAATAAATGCGTTGATTCATCATATAAAGAACGCAAGAATCGCTATGTGGTGCTACGGCAATGATTTGTAAATCAGGGAAAAGTTTTAAAAGAAAATGACACTGCTTTGAAGGCTCGACGCTATTCTTTAACGTCGTGATGAGAAAATCCGGCTGCAATCTTTCGATGGTGGGAACAAGATGCTCTTCCTTCATTTCTTCGGTAGCGTCATTTAAAACTTCAATATCTGCATAATTAGCCAGAGTCGAAATCACCAACTCGCGCAGAAGCCGGGGACGATTTGCTATCAACACTTTGACTTTTCGCACTTGATCTCCCCACAGTTGAGAACAACATCTTTGCCGCAGAAGTTGAACTCTCCGAACGGAAATATTTTCCACATCCGTTGGTATTGCAGTTTACGAACCGTAATTTCAGAAAGACGTAAATGTCTTTTCGGTTCTAGATAAATGCGTTGGATGCTGGGCTAATTACGGAGTTGCCCGTAGAGACATTAAGGTGCGAGGCACATTAGGATAGGCCGACAAATATACAGTTAACGCCTGATGCCCTTAGGGATTTATTGGCATATGCACGACTAAATTTGTTTTGGGGATCTTCCAGAAACCTTATGCGATAAAAATTTCTTATGTGGATTTCTTATCGTGATGGAGCAGCACTTCTGGTGCCCGCGTTCCAGAGAATTGGAGTTGAGAATTAGAGTTGCAACCGAACTTTCCACTTTGTCACTAGAGCGGCAATGGCAAGCATCGCCGCAGTGAACACCGCCGCACGCACCGCTCCCGGCCGGCCATAATTAAAATGCCTTTCGAAATACGCAACTCCCAGCCAGGCGACAATGAAGTAATAAAAATCTGGCAATAGATACGTAAGCAGCGTATTTGCGCCAGCCGGACGCGCGAAGAACGCCCATGCGGTCATCTTCCGAATATCGCAGAGCCAATAGAGCAAAGCGAAAAGCAAGCTCGCGATCCCCACACTATAAAGACTCCATGTGGGCGTGGCACGAATTTTTGAGATGCCGAGCGGGGCCAGAATCCATCCTGCGGACAGAGTTGCTATTCCGAAAATCAAGCCGAGCGTAATTTTCTGGCCGGCGGCTTTCCAACGATGTTCCCCCATAAAAATCGCCGAGGTAACAATGCCGCCCATCGTGATGCAGGCCATTGCGCCATTATTAAATGGCCAGAAATAAATCGGAACATGATTCGGGAATGTAATCCACTTCGCCAAACAAAATGCGTTGAATGCAACGAGTACAACAAACCATGCCAATGGCGCCCAGACCCAGCGGCGCGTAAGTATATATAAGAGGCAAACCGCGAAATAGGTGCAGGCGATCAGGCCTAAAATTTCCGGATAAGAAAAATCCAGCCACGCGGCATTGCCGTCATGCGTGGTGCGCCGAAATATGGCAAGCATAACGATAACGAGACCCAGTCCGAACATCCGAAGATAAAAGTGCAGCCTGGAGTGGTTCTCCGCTCCTTTATATATGTTCAAGAAAAGCGACGCCCCTGCCAAAGCCAGAATCGCCCAAACGTAGGTATTCATACCCATCCGCGCGCGATCACCAGTGTCGGCGTTGGCAAGAATCAGTCCCAATACAAGCAGGCTGAATGACCGGACAATGACATGTTGCCAAAGTGCAGGCAGCGACGAATTCTTCTTCAACCTTTGTCGAATCGCAAGTGGAATGGCCAATCCAATGGCAAAAAGAAAAAACGGATAAACCATATCGACGTAGGTCATGAAGTCGATATCGGCTTTCATATGGTAGTTCCACCAAGGCAGGCCACGCACACTGGCAAGATCATTCACGAAGATCATGACGACCATCGTCAATCCGCGAAAAGTATCAATTGAGGCGAGCCGTTGCGAAGCAGTCTTTTCCGCGCTCACGGGAACGGCTTGCAATGCTGCGGTCATGTTCTGTCGCTCATTTCGTCTCCGCTTGAGGGGCGTTCATCTTCCACAAACCTTCATCGATCGTGTTCAGTAAAGCTCCAGTCGGATCGCCGTCGTAATCCCAAAACATCATTCCGCCTAATTTATTTTCGAGAACGTATTTACACTTGAGCGCCAGCGACTCCGGGTCCTCATACGAAACAAATATTTTCTTGTCGGCGTTGTAAAGATATGGGGCCGATGCAGCCGAATCCCAATACCGCGTATAGCCGTTGTTCAACATCGAGTTCAGAACGTTCCCATACTGCGCGTACGCATGAGGGACCATCTTCCCGGGACGGTAAAGTCCGTGATCCATTCCATCGACTTCACCCCACACATGCCCGTAGAAAGGAACGCCCAAAACGATTTTTGCAGCGGGAACGCCCGCTTGCTCGAATTCGCGTACGGATCGATCCGCAGAAATTTTCTTGGGATCATTCGGATTGGTAAATAACGGAGCGTGATGCCCGGCGATGGCGTCGTCGGTGGGCTCGTAATAGTCGTAGGCCATCAGGTTCATAGTATCCACATACTTCTGCACTTCGCTCATCTCACTATGCTCGAGAAAATTAGTCGAGGCCCCCGCCGCAGTCGTCAAATACAAACGGCGATGGAGATGTTTTTGCTCTTTATTGAAGCGCTTGCGCAACTCCTTAAATAAAAGAGTGTAGTTATGTTTGTCTTCCGGACGATAACGGTTGCCAGCACCGGAAAGCGCTGGATATTCCCAGTCGATGTCCAAACCATCCAGCTGATGCTGCTCAACATATTTCGCGGCGCTATCAATGAAAATGTGACGGCTCTGTTTGCTGAGGGCCATATCAGAAAAATTGCCCGATCCGAGCCAACCGCCGACAGAAATAAGAACAGTCAGAGCGGGGTTCTGCTCCCGCAACGCGACCAAAGCAGCAAGATTGTGATCGTCGGATGCATAGCCGTTCACAATTTTTCCATCTTTAATTAGACCGAAGGCGTAATTAATGCGTGTGAGCTTATCGGCTGCGATCTCGCCGGGCTGAATTAGCACATCGCGCTTGAAGACATATGCAACCACAACGGGTTTCGTTGAGGATATTTTCGCGCGAGCAAATAAAGCGGGAGCAAGCAGTAAGAGAACCAGCAAACACCGGACTTTTTGTCTCGCGACCCAGCCAGACTTGTTCTTCCCGGCAACTCGATATTTTCGCAAGGTTCTCATCGTCATCGATTCACGTACAATGGACGGCGCCAGTAGCGGCACGTTTGAATGTATCGATTTTCTACTGAAGAAGCAGCCTTTGAAACAAGAAAAGAATAAATCCTTGTGGTCTGGATTTCCGGCAGTCCTCTGCTTAATCTTTTTAGCTTCCCCCGGCTTTGCTCAATTGCATGTTCTCGTAGATCAAATCGGTTATGAAACTCACGCGCAAAAACAGGCCATTGTCATGGGGACCGCGCAAGATCATCCGCAAGAGTTCTCGCTGGTAGATACCGTTACAGGCAAAACAGTTCTCTCGGGCAAACTGATGTCCGACGGTCAAGTTCATTCCTGGGGTGAGCGCGTTTTTTGGACCGCTGATTTTTCTTCGTGGCAGAAAGACGGACATTATGCGCTCAAAACACATTCCGATGCTGGCGAAGTCAGTTCATGCTCCTTCGACATTGAAGACAATCTGCTGGAGCGCGAGACGCTCTCGAACGCCGTGTATTACTTCAAAGGCCAACGCGCGAGCGGACTCATGGACCAGGCCGACCGGCATCTTTCACTTCCACCGGGGCAATCCGGTTTCGTCGATGTGCATGGCGGATGGTATGACGCCACCGGCGATTACGGCATTCATCTTTCGCACCAGAACCTGACTTCATATTTCAATCCGCAGCAGTTGCCGCTGGCCGCGTGGACGTTGTTGAAAAGCTACGCAGTGCTTGAGGCAAGGCACGACGACAACTTCAGCGAATATGAACGGCGCATACTGGATGAAGGTCTTTTTGGCGCGGATTACCTGGTGCGAATCAAACGTCCCAACGGATCATTTTTCGAAAGCATCACCGCTCCGGGAAAAGAAAAATTGCCGCAGGACCGCGCCATCGGCAATCCCAACTGGCGCACACAGATCAAAACTAATGCTTCCGATTCCACTGAGCGGCAACAATCCACCGACGGCCCTCACGTATATGAAGCGAGTTTTCGCGCTGGGGGGGCATGGCCATTGCCGCTCTTGCGCTCGCCAGCACCATGCCGGCCGATGGAGATTTTCCCCGCGCCGAATATCTCCGCACCGCCGAAGAAGCTTTCGATTTTCTGAACTCGCACAACCGAGAGCTACTGAACGACGGCAAAGAAAATATTCTCGATGACTATTGCGCTTTGATCGCAGCTACCGAACTCTACCACGCGAGCCATAAGCAAATTTACCGTGATGCGGCAGACCAGCGCGCTGCTCACCTGATGGCGAGACTCACAACGAAAGACGGCCATCGCGATTATTGGCGCGCCGATGATCAGTCGCGGCCATTCTTTCATCCCTCTGACGCCGGCCTGCCGATTGTCAGCTTGCTGGAATATTTCTCGATTGCAAATCCCGCGACGCAAAAGCAGGTTCGCGAGGCAGTCGAACGCTCATTGCGGTTTGAGCTTTCCGTAATGGGCGAAGTGAATAATCCTTTCGGATATGCGCGCCAACTTGTGCGCATGGGCAGCGGTCAAGTACGCACGGCATTTTTCTTCCCCCACGACACGGAAGCCGCTCCGTGGTGGCAGGGAGAAAATGCGCGTCTGGCTTCGCTGGCGGTTGCCGCACGCATGGCAGCGCCACTGTTCGCATCGGACCCGGCGTTTCAATCGCAGCTGGAAAACTATGCTTCCAACCAACTACATTGGATTCTCGGCCGCAATCCTTTTGATGTGAGCATGCTGATGGGAAGCGGTCACGGCGACGCCGCATATATGTTCTTTAAATCTTATAAATATACGAATGCGCCGGGCGCAATTGTGAACGGCATCACCGCAGCCAGTGATAACGAAGATGGAATCGCATTCAACGAGGGATTCGCGGTGACCGGCAAAGACGAGGACTGGCGCTGGACCGAACAATGGCTGCCGCACGCAGCCTGGTATTTATATGCGATCAGCCTTCCCGCAAACTTTCCCAGCGAGCCACTAGCTGATTCGCCAGCGCAGCCGCTGGCCCGGCTCGCTTCTTCCCTGCAATTGCAAACCGTCTTGAGATTTTTCCAGATCGACTGACTTTCCGTTTACTTCAGCTTTGGTTATGCGGCTTATAACTTCCTTCGGCAGATTAATTTTGATCGTCCAGGTTCCGGCTTGCGAAGGCGCGTACCATCCTTCGTAAGCTCCCATTGATTTGCTAACGCCGACGAGGCTTGCTTCAAATTTATAAGTTTGCACCGGCAACTCCGGCGCAACAGCAAGACCCTCTTCCAAAAATTCTATACCGACAAGTTTGGAAGCCGAGTAGAGCGAACACGCGTGGGAATGCAAATTCAGCACTGGCAAATCCGTACCGTGGAAATATGGATTGTTCAAAGTTTCGCCGGGCTTTTTATTCACGATGGAATTGTAAGTATCCGGTCCGCTCCAGATTCCGTACCACATCTCCGGATATTGATCGGCATGGCGCGCGAAAGAATTCTTCTTCCATTCATCCCAAGCCATTCCCTTGTCGATGCCGGCAAGCGCCCAGATGAGAGTTTGATTCAGCGAAGGCCAAATTCCTCCATTGCAGGATGTGCCCGCTGCAAAAGCATTGTCCGTCAGCATATCGGGCCCGTGATTCATCTGCATTGCGCCGATTGGCGAAGGGCCGCGAAGCAGTTCGTCGATTGTTTGCGCCAGCGCACGGCCCTGCTCAGGTGTAGTAATGCCGCCCAAGATCGCCCATGGTTGCGGCTCAATCCATAAGGTGCTCTCTCCCAACCAGCCGAGGGTCGGGCCAAGCCATGCCCGCTTCAACCATTTTCCCGTCCATTGTTTTCGCGCGGCTTCGCGATTTGTTTCCGCGCTCTGCTTCGCTTGCGCGGCTAAACCAGAATTTCCTCCAGCGCAGCTGAGCATGCGGGCATAGAAATCAAATACCCATGCCGACATCGCAGAGTTCAAAACGCTAATGCCTTGCTCCACGCATTCCTCAAAGTATTTTGCGGCCCATATCGCTACGAGGCCATCATTCCAATCATCGTTGAGCATGCGAACAATCCCGTCTTTGCCCACTCCCACTTGCTCCACCTGATGCTTGAAGCACCGCGCAAGCAGATTGCGAACTGTATCTTTTTCGGGCCCAGCTTTCTGTGCGATGCGCGCCGGGATTTCTTCGTCAAGAAAAGCTTTGTCACGCGTAGCCAAAACGTATTCGCTCGCGGTCCACAACAACCACAGTGGAACGTCGCTGGATTTGTCGGTGACAAGTGGTGCAACCACACCGTGGCCAACGATCGCATACGGGAGCGATCCATCCGGCCGCACTTCTTTCAGGGTATATCGCAAAACGCTTTTCACAATTTCCGGGTCACTGAAAAGAAAAGGCAGACAGTGCTGCAAGGGATCTCGCGCTGCACCCTGAAATCCCATGACATATTGATAGAAGCCGTTCTGGTTCAGAATGTGCTGCTGGAAATAATCGTCATAAGTAAGGCTGCTTCGCAAATAATAATGGTTCCAAATCGTCTCGCGTTCTATCCACGGCTCGGAGCCTACACTGAATCGCATTCCACGTTTCTTCCACTCTGCGCTGGAATTTTTCCAGGCAGTCGCAGCGCTCTTGCAATAACGTGCGACGAGAGGTTCCAGCTCCGTACCGTGTGGCAAATATCCATAGAGGAAATACAACGTCTGGCTTTCGCCGGCTTTGAGATGAACTCTTCGCTCCAGCAGCATGGCACTATCATCGCCAGCGCCATTCAGATTTTTATTCAGCTCGCGGTTTATTCCATCCGGATGCAGTGCGCCGCCTGCTCCGAAAAATGCTTTTCCGTCGGTCGCGAAACCATCGGCTGGCGCGTCAAGCGAAACCAGGAACATTGCCGGCGGAGTAAGATCCTCGAAAGAGGCATCCGGCGCGCTTTCGCCAATTGTCCCGACAAAGTTCGTAGGATGCGCCGCCAGCGCGGCTTTCATACGTTGCCACGCGGCATCCTCCTCTGGGGCCCGGCCAAGAAAATTTTTCGCGCCTAGCAATCCCCCATCCACTTGTTGGAAATTGTTGGCGAATCGCTTTGAAAATTGCCGTCGCAATTCCAATGGACTTCCCACACCGCTCCACGATTCGATAAATGAGCGGAACGAAAACTGATAATTCTGGCAACCCCAATATTCAATCCAACGCAACTCCGCTGGCGATTTTCCATGGTTGGTGATCGTCACCTGCGACAGCAATACTGGATCGTCGCCAAAAGGCGCGGAGATGACCTGGTCTACCGTATACGTCTCACTCACAACGCGCTTGCGGAAATAACCGATCCCAAAAATGCGATCGAAGCCCTTTGCCGATTCTGAATAAAACGTCGTTAGAAATTCCTGACCATCGGCCAGGTAACCGAAACCGCCGCCGAACTGATAGTTCTCGGGCACATAGTCATTCAGAAATTTCGGACTACCTTCGTCCTGCCGCACGCGCACATGTCCGTAGTTGGAGGCGAGCGCGATTATGCGGTCATTGCCGATCTGGTGCACATGCTCCGTCGCTGCAAAAATTCCTGGGGTCACTTCGGTGACTGCTTTGGGATCATTAATCTGATTGCAGGTGTAACGATAGGCGGGCAAGCTGAATTCATCTTCCATCCACTCGCCGAAATGTCCCGAGCCATATGCTTTCTTCGCGGCATCCTCGCCGCTACTTGAACTTCCCTGCGCACTTATCGGCGACAACATGGAAAAGATGCGTGGGGCAATCATGGCACATCCCAGTGAATTCAAGACAAAACGTCTGCGATTGATAGGCATAAAAGGTCCACGTGCTAGTTCGTCCGAAGAAACTGCCGTCGTCGATTCTATACGCGTGGCGAAGAATAACGCGAGTCGCCGGCCGCGACTTCCCGCTAGCCAACTCCGCCCACCTTAGGCACATCGTAGGGGTGTCGGGGCGGCGGCTTACAAGGAACTTTACCCTGTTTCCTTGTAAGAATCTTTGTACTTTCCTAGGATAGGTGTGCCGACTGTCGCCGCGATCAGGAGAGAATGATGCCGCTGGCGATTGAGTCCAAACCCGTGAACGAGAAATCCCGCGATCATCATTTCGTACGCGTCACGCTTCCCATCATCATTCTTGGGTTTCTTGTTATCTGCGGAGTTCTTATTTCGGCAGCCGTGCACTACGCGCAGCCGTATGTTCACGCGCGTGCGCTGGAAATGTTGCAGCAAAAATTCAACGGCAAAGTAGAAGTTCAGGACTTTCATGTTTCACTCAGCCCAGCCCTGCGCGTCACCGGAACCGGATTGGTTGTGCACTATCGGGGGCGCACCGACATTCCTCCTATGCTGGCCGCACAAAGTTTTTCCGCCGAAGCTGGAGCATTTGGGCTGACAGGTTTTTTGGGCAGGGCGTGGAAAATCAATCGCATCCAGTTAAAAGGCCTGATCATTCATATTCCTCCGAAGGAAGACCGGCCGCAATCGACTCCTGCCGAAACTGCCGAGAAGAAACGAAAGCTCAAGGAAATTAAAATCCTCGTCCACGAACTCGATGCCGACGACGCCGAGTTGCATCTGATCCCGAAAGATCCGCAAAAGCCGGAACACATTTTCCTAATCCATAAACTCGTGATGCATCAGGTCGGCTTGCATCATGCTGCATCTTTCACCGCGCAACTTGCCAACTACAAGCCGCCGGGCGAAATCGAATCAAACGGAAATTTTGGCCCGTGGGATGCCGACGATCCCGGTCAAACACCGCTTGCCGCAGGTTACACGTTTGATAACGCTGATCTTGGTGTATTCAAAGGAGTCAGCGGACATCTCACGTCCGAAGGGAAATTCGGCGGCGTGCTCGAAGAAATGGGCGTGCAGGGCGAAACCGACACGCCTGATTTCCGCGTAACGCTCGCCGGGCATCCTGTGGATTTGAAAACGATCTACGAAGCTACAGTTGACGGCACCAACGGCAACACCATGCTGCATCCCGTGCGCGCGACGATTCTGCAGACCACGATCGTCGCCAACGGTGCGGTGCTCAAACGCGAAGGCGAAAAAGGTCGCGCAGTAGAACTGGATGTTTCCGTGGACAAAGGCCGGATCGAAGACCTGATGCAGTTGGCCGTGAAATCCGACACGCCTCCGCTGAGGGGCGCCATCAATATGCACACGAAGTTCGATCTTCCCGCTGGCGAAGGCGATGTGATTGAGAAATTAAAGCTGGTCGGGGATTTCGATGTCGAACACGCATTCTTTACCGACACCGAAATACGCGAAAAAGTACAGGGCTTCAGCCGCAGAGCACAGGGCAAACCAGAAGACGAAGATGCCGGCAGCAGCATCTCCAACCTAAAAGGAAATTTTGCGCTTGGTGGGGGCGTAATGACCTTCCGAAATCTCAGTTTTAAGGTCCCCGGTGCGGACATTCAACTGGATGGAACTTACGCACTCACCGACGAAAAGCTCGACTTTTACGGAACGGCTACGCTGCAAGCCAAATTGTCGCAAATGACGACCGGCGTGAAATCGTTCTTATTGAAAGCGGTCGATCCATTCTTCCGCAAAGGTGATGTAACCGTACTGCCGATCAAAATTACCGGTACGCGCGAACATCCATCCTTCGGGCTCGACCTGCATCACAAAGAGGAAAAGGCCCAGCAGCAAAAATCTCAGGAACAAAAAGTACAAGAACAGAAAGCTCCTGACCAAAAGGATTAATTTCTACGCCTCCCAATATTTGTGGTCGCGCAAAAAGAAGCTCTGGTTCCAAAAGTTGAATGCAGTCGCCAGAAACAGCCGCGCCACGCGGAAATGTCCCATCTTCTGGAAGCGGCGGTTGGTCGTATAAACTCCGCCGCGCACAATAGCAAACTTCTTTCGCGCCACTTGCTTGCTCAGCATGTAATCTTCCGCAAAGTGGACCTGTTCGTGGAAGCCGCCGAGCTCCATGAAGCGTTGCCGATCAAACAGCATGAACATTCCCGTGCTGAACGGTTTGTGCAGAAGCGACAAGTACTGGAACATGTCGTTGCTGGCGTAAAGGAATTTGTCGCTGAAGCTGCCCTCCCGGCAAAGAACATTCGTGGTCACGCAATGCAGGTTCTTGCGCGTCGCCAGTTCTACCGCGCGCCGGATCAACGATTCCGAAGCCAGTTCAATGTCCGCATCCACGAACAAAATAAATCGTGAATTCGCCAAAGCCGCACCGGCGTTGCGGCCTACGGACGGCTGTCCTCCCGGGATTACGTCGATCTTCAGCAGACGGCTAAATTCTTTGACGACTTCCTGCGTACCGTCGGTCGATCCCGCGTCAGCGACCAACACTTTCGTATTCGAAATCTGTGGATAGTCCTGCATCGCCAGCGATACGAGCAAACGCGGTATTAATTTCGCCTCGTTCTTCGCTGGAATCACGATCGTCAACTGGTTCGTGGTATTCATGGATTTTCACTCCTTCTTCGTTGATCACAATGTAAGTGGGACGCTCATCCACCCAGGCTCCGGTGTTGTAGTAGAGAATTCCGTTTTGTTCCTGTTGCATGGCGGCGTGGGTGTGTCCGCAGAAAATTTTTGCAACGCCGTGCTGGCGCGCATGACACAGTGCGCCGGACGCGACTTTTTCTGACATGCGCAACCAGCGCGTATTGAGCCGGTCAATAAGGCGGGCAACGGGCTTGCCCTTGAAATCGAGTTTCTGCAGTTGCAGATAAAACAACGTCATCAGGTAATTCATTCGCAGATTACTAACGACGAAACGGTCGAACTGATGGCCATGGATCGCCATATGGCGCAATCCTTGATATTCCCAAGAGTATTCCTGATAGACCTTCACTCCGACTAAATGCGACATGATGTTCGTCAGGCCATGGTCGTGGTTCCCTTCGACCCATACCACTTCCACGTTTCGTTTGGGATTGGAAAGTTTGCGAATGTACCCAAGAAACCGCCAATGTTCCTTGGTCAGACGTCCAAAATTCAGGTCGGCGAAAATGTCGCCGAGAAGAATGAGGCGGCGAAAATGGTTCTCCCTTAGGACGCGGGTGGCCTCATGTGCCCGGCTACAGTCCGAGCCGAGGTGCACGTCGGAGAGAATCAGCGTGTCATGGATCTTTGGATCCATGCTTAAGTTGTAGTTGGCGAATATTACGAGATGATGAACGTTGCACCAAAATCAGTGCAGGCCGTCGCTAAAAAGTAACCTTACTCTCGGCGTTACTGGATTTCCAATCCATTGATTACAGAGAATTACTTAGAGGGGGGCACGTATTCCTTCGGCAATGCCGCCCCTTGGCCAAAGAAGTATTGGTCCATTTGCTTCACGATCACTTCCTGGTCTTCGCGGCGCGCGGGATTCAGCCGGTATTCGTTCAGCAACATCTTGCAGAACTCGCCCCAGTCGGTCCATGCTTTTTGCGAAACATTGTCGTAGATTTTCTGACCCAACTCTGTGTCGAACGGCGGCTCGCTCAAACCTGGCAATTCCTGATGAAGCTTTACGCAGAAGACTTTATGTTCAGCCATATTCCCTCCCTTTTATTATCTAACATTTTGCGGGAACCGTCTTGCCGCCAAAATTCTATTGAACGCTCCGCAAAAAGATCCGCAAAAAAGAAAGGCCCACTTGGCGTGGGCCTTTTCTGCGTGAGTTAGCTTACGTTATGGTCGCGTCGTTCCTGGAGTTGAGCTAGGGGTAGAACTTGGAGGAGTTGTTCCCGGATTAGTAGATTGCGGCGCGGTCCCCGGATTTTGCGGCATTGTGTTGCCCGGCGTTGTGCTTCCCGGAGTCGCATCCGGCGTGCCCGGCGTAGTCGTGTTAGGCGTTGTATTCGGAGTTGTAGTATCTGGGATCTGTGATGGGGTAGTTGTGTTCGGGACCTCGGAAGGTTGCATTCCGGGTGTCGGATTTGGAGTTGTGGCTCCCGGCGCCGAATTTGCACCATCCGGTGCGGGCGTTGGCGTCGCAGTTCCTGCGGGAGGAGTTGCGGTTCCCGGTGTTGGCGTTGCGGCGCCTGGCATGCCCGCCGGATTTTGTCCTTGCGTGCTTTGTGGTGTGGATTGCGGCGTCGCCGTTCCGGTTGACTGACCGGTCGCACTTGTACCTTGGCTTGCGCCCGCTGTACCAGCGCCGCTCCCTGATGATCCTGCAGCTTGCGGAATGATCAATGCGGCATTCATGACCGTGCCTTCATTCATCAAACGGCTGGAAGGTGCCGAGCAGGAATCTGCGACTTTCGTAGCGCTCGAAACCTGGAAGAAGGAACGATTTGGCACCGGCTCTGCGGCTGCCGGAGTTCCTACTCCCTGCGATCCATCATTCACCGCGCCTGCATTTGAAGTTTGCGCTGCGGGCGGCGTCGCTGGCTGACCGCTCACTTGCACTTGTTGCCCTACGTGTCCACTCAATGCGTCCATACTGCCCATGAGGGTGTACTTCATTCCGGTGGAATCGGTAAGAATGTATTTCCCGTTCGCGGACGAACTAAGACATCCGGTGAGAGAACTTTGTCCTGCTGTGGGAGATGAGGTCGTTGGCGAACTACTTGGGGAAGTATTCTGCGCAAAAACCCAAGCACCGCTCAAAAGCATAATTCCTAAGTAACCGACTTTCGCTTTCATTGGAGCCTCCAAAACAATCGCAATTTGATTACAGTGTAGGAGCATAAGAAGAAAGCGGAAATCCGGTAGAGCCTTTAACTTGTTAGAAAGCTTCGGGTACCGCAATTATTCCTAGGTGTGTGAGAAAAATGCTCGATTCAGCAAGGATTAAGGTCTTTCTGGTGGGCCCACCAGGACTCGAACCTGGAACCAACAGATTATGAGTCTGCTGCTCTAACCATTGAGCTATAGGCCCTGGAAAATTGATTTTCTAAGACTTTGCAGGTGTTTGATTTTACAGGAAGTGCACATTCCAAAAATCTCACCTTTAGAATTCGCTTATTTTTCGCTCTTCCTTTTTTCGATCACATTATATTGCGCATTATGCACAACTTGCATCTGGTGCAAACACAACCCCAAGGTAAGTAACATGCTAACAATCATTTTCAGGGTTACCGAAGTTTGCGGGCATAGCCCTTAAGTCCATTGTATTCCTAAGGCTAAAGCTGATATTCAAGTAGTGTACTCGCAACTGGGATTTCCCCCCTTGCTGTAGAGTTCTTTCCCCGGAAATAGCACCACTTTGGTCAGAAAAACTATGAGCAGAAGTGCGCGATCATGGATTTATCTACCGAGATCAGCTAAGGCCCTCTTTGTTGGAGTCGGCCTGCTGGGTGTGTGTGTTCTCCTTTACGGGGTTCTGCATCCAGCGAGCAAGAACATTGCTGAATTTCTTTGTTACTTGCTCGTCTCTGTAATGGCGTCAAAACTGAAGATTAATTTGACGGAAATCACGGACACAATGTCGGTGAATTTCCTTTTCATCCTCATTGGAGTTTTACAACTCAGCTTTACAGAAACGCTGGCTTTGGGCTGCGTTGCGATACTCGCGCAGTCGTTCTTGGGGCAGAAGCCTAGTCCGATTCAAGTCACATTTAATTTGTGCACAAGCGCGCTGTCGATTGCGCTTGCTTATGCCGCGTTCCACGCGCCCATAAGCATGCATTTGTTTTCCGGCCTGCCAGTACGCCTGATTCTTGCTTCGAGTGCATATTTCGTTGCGAACACAGGCTTAGTTGCGATTTTTATTTCGATTGCGGACGGCAAATCTTTCAAAAAAATCTGGGTCGAATATTATTTCTGGTCATTCCCGTACTACCTGGTGGGAGCCGCCGCCGCGGGTGGAATTGATTGGCTTGATCGCACGTTTACATGGGAAACCTCCATGATGGCGTTGCCGGTGATCTACCTGATCTTCCGTTCGTACCGCTTATACCTTGGCAAACTGGAGTCAGAAAAGCGGCACGTGGAGGAGATGGCGAACCTTCACCTTCGTACCATCGAAGCGCTGGCGCTGGCCATTGAAGCGAAAGATCACACCACGCACGATCACTTGCAGCGTGTACGGGTGTATGCCATTGAAGTGGCACGCGAACTGAAAATTGACCCGACGGAAATGGAAGCGCTCCATGCCGCGGCTTTACTCCATGACATTGGAAAGCTGGCAATTCCTGAGCACATTATTTCCAAGCCCGGACGCCTGACACCGGAAGAATTCGAGAAGATGAAGATCCACCCGATCGTGGGTGCGGAAATTCTGGAACGCGTGCGCTTCCCTTATCCCGTTGTGCCCATCGTCCGCGCGCACCACGAAAAATGGGATGGCTCCGGCTATCCTTACGGACTCAAGGGCGAAGAAATTCCCATTGGAGCTCGTATTCTTACGGCTGTCGATTTTCTCGACGCCCTGGCATCCGATCGCCAATACCGTCGCGCTCTTCCGCTGGAAGAAGTTATCAAGCGGCTGACAGCCGACTCCGGCAAAGCATTCGATCCAAAAGTCGTCTCTGTGCTGCAACGCCGTTACCGCGAACTGGAACGCATGGCAGGAGCAAAAACGGCCCCTGAAGAAGGTTCCAAGCTTTCCACGGAAGTTAAAATCGAACGTGGATTAGCGCCTGCGGCTGGCTTTGAAGACATCGCTTCAAAAGAAGGTCAGGAAGCGAAGTTCTTGTTCTCCATCGCTGCGGCACGTCACGAGGCTCAAACGCTTTTCGAACTCAGCCAGGATTTGGGCGCTTCGTTGAGCTTGGGCGAAACACTCTCCGTATTCTCGGTGAAGATTAAGAGACTTGTTCCCTACGATGCAATCGCGATTTACATCCGTCGCGGCAATGAATTGGTCCCTGAATACGTCAGCGGAGACAACTTCCGCTTGTTCTCGTCCTTGCGTATTCCGGTGGGCCAGGGGCTTTCCGGATGGGTTGCGGAAAACCGCAAGCCCATCGTCAACGGAAATCCGTCGGTCGAGCCCGGATATTTGAATGATCCGAGCAAGTTCAGTACTTTGCAGTCGGCATTGGCGGTTCCGCTGGATGGTCTCGCGGGAATTGTGGGCGTACTGACTGTTTATCACGCTGAGCACAACGCTTTCGTTTCCGACCACTTGCGAATTCTGCTTGCCATCAGCTCCAAGATGGCACTCGCGATTGAGAATGCTTTGAAATATGAGCAGGCGGAAAGCTCGGCAACCACCGATTACCTGACGGGCCTGCCCAATGCGCGTTCGCTGTTCATGCAACTGGAGCGCGAGCTCTCCCGCTGCAAACGTGACAATACGCCGCTGGTCGTCATGGTGTGCGATATGGACGGCTTTAAGCAAATCAACGACCGCTTCGGCCACCTTGAAGGCAACCGCGTGCTGCGTTTGTTTGCTCAGGCATTAAAAGACAGTTGCCGTGAATATGACTATGTTGCTCGCATGGGCGGCGACGAATTCGTAGTCATCGCGCCGGGCCTTACGCCCGAGGCAGCCGCCGCAAAAGAAGAAATGCTACGCGAGATGGCGGTTCAAGCCGGCAAACAGGTTTGCGGCGAAGAAATTCTTTCGCTCAGCGTTGGGCACTCCGTATTTCCCGAGGACGGAAGCGACGCCGAAGCGCTGCTTTCTCATGCCGATCGTTTGATGTATCTGGAAAAACAGCAGCAGCCAGCCAGAAAAAATCGTCGTATGTTCCCGCGCATGAAATCGCGGGTGACGATTGAATTGCAAACCTCAGATGGGACCGCGCCGATCCTTGCCAACCTGATAGATATCAGCCTGGGCGGATGTTTCATCGAAACCAGCGCCATTCTTCAACCCGGCAAGCCGTTAAAACTGGTCTTCTCGATTGATGACGGCAAGCTGTTCGCCGAAGGCTCCGTGTTGCGTATCGATCCCGGCACCGGCATTGCGATTCAGTTCAACGACATGAGCCGCGAGAACCGGGAACGCATTCCGCGCATTCTGGAATACGTGCAGAACACAACTACGTTTTACGATAACCGTTATTTAACGGAACTACGGAAGACTCAGTAGCGGAGAATCAGTAAAACGAAAGCGTTCCCTGCAAGCGCGCGCGCTTCAACATATAAGAGAACATCCATAAGGCAGCGGGAAGCAGGACAGCCGAAAACCCCGCGAGTATCAGGATTTCCCGCGCCACTCCCGACAAGCTGCTTCCGCCCAGAAGCGAATACCTCAAAGCGTCCAGGCAATGCGTGACGGGAATCAGTTTTGCCATCCACAATAATGGTTTCGGCAAAACACTCGTCGGGAACATCGTCCCCGTCATCAGCCATCCTACAGAACCGAATAGCCACATCACTGCCGATCCTTTGTGCGTTCCGATTTGCACGGCTGCGGCGATGATTCCCAATGCTGCGGCGATCAGCAGGGAAAGGATAAACGTCACAGAGCCTGCGGCAAGATTGGCGTATCCCAGGCTCACTCGGGAGAGAAGAAAGAGCCCGGCAATCAAATAGATGGTGAATCGAATCGCATTGCGGGAAAATCCCGAAAGCGCGTTGAGGAATATTAGTGTAGAAGGCGACGTGCGCGAGGTCATCAGGACTTCCAGCGTTCCCGACTGTTGGGCCTCCTGCACGCTGCTCAAGAATGCATTGATCCCCATCATGAGAAATGTATAGAAACCTGTGCCGACAAGAAGAAAGGGGAAATATCCCATTCCCTGCGGACGGAACGAAGGACCAATCGCGCGAGAAAGATAGTAGAACGCCGCAAGTTCCGCGGCGATTCCCACGCCCGTCATGAGAAAAGCTGAACGATAACGAATGCCGGTAAGAAAATCTTTTCGTATGACGGTAATCGCTTTATCGAGAAGCATGCCCATGCTCATGCGCCGGCCACCAGAAGGAATTCTTCTTTTTCTTTCACTTTTACTTCGCCGGTCACATGGAAATAAAACGAACGAAGCTGTTCCGCGCTGTCATAACGAATGTCTCTGCGGCCAACGATTTTCCCATGTTGAAGGACTGCCACGGAATCCCCCACGTTCGCGGCTTCGGCGAAATTATGCGAGGCGAGCAGAACGGTTTTTCCCTGCCGTGGAAGTTCGCGGACAAGTTCCCAAAATTGCATGGCTGAAGCAGGATCGAGACTCCGCGTGGGTTCGTCGAAGAGCAAAATTGCCGGATCTTTGATCAGGGCCCGCGCAATCGCTAATCGCTGATACATGCCGCTGGAAAATTTCATCACCAGCGTGTCAGCGGCATCCATGAGGTCCACCGACTCCAGCACCTCAGCGATGCGCTTCGGCCGCTGGGCACGAGGAATATCTTCCAGCGCAGCAAAGAAATCCAAATTTTCGCGCGCGGAAAGGCGAGGAAAGAATGATCGCTCATTTGCGACTGCGAAGCCTACCTGTCGGCGGGCGTGCACCGAATCCGTCTTGGTATCGGCTCCGCCGATGAGCACACGGCCGGAATCCGGAAGAAGAATGCTGGAAATCAGTTTGAGTGTCGTAGTTTTTCCGCTGCCATTCGGCCCCAGCAATACCAAAATACGCCCCGGAGCAGCGTTCAACGAAACATTCTCCAGAGCTATACTGGCGCCGCTGCGCTCGTTGCCGATCCAGTTGAACAGGGCCGGGCGATGACGAAACATTTTAGAAACGGATTCGAAAACGATGCCGCCCATAAGTAAGCAACACCGGCGTTGCATTATTCCGCGCCGCGGGCTGTGGCCTGATTATAGTTTCAATATCCGCGACCTTCGTCTTTTACCTGTTAACTGCGAAGGAAACCAATATGGCCGCCGCGCTGCCACAACTCGCCCAGACTGACTCTCTTTTATGCATCGCGCCCACATTTAACGCGGAGTTCGATTTACTGCTGGCATGCGTGAATTCCTCCGCGAAATTAACCGGTGAGGCAATCGAGCAAGCCATCGCCCAGAAAGTAGATTGGGATTCTTTCGCTCACATGGCAGGGCACGACGGTGTTTTGCCGCTGGTGTTTCAACGCCTCTTGGCTTGTTCCCCCGATGTTCCGGAAAATGCTCTGGCGAATTTCAGGCGCCTCCATCAGATCAACTCCCGCAAGACTCTTTGGCTGACAAGTGAATTGCTGCGCATTGTCGAGCAGTTTACGCAGCGCGGGATCAATTTTCTTGCCTACAAGGGTTCGGCGCTCGGGCAGTTGCTTTACGGAGATGTCACTGCGCGGCAGTTTGGAGATCTGGATTTACTGGTGCATCCTGCCGATGTCACTCGGGCCGTCTCACTCGTCCGCGAACTCGGCTATCGGTCGGAACTCGATCTAACACTCGCGCAAGAGAATGCTTATTTCTCTATCGGCTACGAGTACTCATTTGATAGCCAATTCGGACGCAATCTTCTGGAAATCAAATGGCAAGTCCTGCCGCGTTTTTATGCCATTGATTTTGATATTGAGAAAATATTCCTTCGCGCCACTTCTGTAAAAATTGGCGAACTGGAGGTTCCGACCCTCAGCCCTGAAGATCTTTTGCTCGTTTTGTGTGTTCACGCGGCTAAACATGGATGGGAAAAGGTATCGTGGCTGTGTGACATCGCGGCATTGACGCAACGCGTTCCACTGGATTGGAACGCAATACAACAGCAAGCTGAAAAACTTGGAATTGAGCGCATCCTGGCAATCAATTTAAGTCTGGCAAATAAACTCCTGCACATTGAAGTGCCGGTATTACTTAGGGCCTGCTCCGCAAACGACCCTACCATTGGCAATATCGTTATTCGCAATATCGTCAAAAAAATCATGGCAAGGATTGCAGCATGCCATCATTGCGACGTCACTTCGAAATCATACTTCCGCGAGTACGCTGGCCTGAGAGAGCGCAAACTCGATCGTGCTAAGTTCTGGTGGCGCCTGATCACGACCCCGAACGTGAGTGAATGGAAGGCGGCAAAACTTCGGAATCCGCGGTCTCCGCTGTATCTTGGAATCCGCCTCTCCCGCCTCGCAGCAAAACTGATCAGGAATTAGCGTTCTTCATCGCCATCTGGATGACTTCGGCGAGATGCAACGGCTTGCGCCCAGTGCATTGTTCAATCTGCTCGCGGCAACTAAAACCATCGGCAATAATTAAAGACTCAGCCGCAGCGTTGCGCACCGCAGGCAAAAGTTCCAGTTCCCCCACCGCGACCGACACATCATATTTTTCATGCTCAAAGCCAAATGACCCCGCCATGCCGCAGCAACCCGCCGCGGGGGCATGATAGTCCACTCCCATTTTTCGCAGGACGGACTCTTCGTCGTTCATCTTCATCACGGCTTTGTGATGGCAATGCCCATGCACCACGGCCTTATGCGGCAATTGCGGCAAAACAAAGTGCGGCGCTTTTTTCTCTAGAAATTCGCTGAGAAGAAAAACCTGGCGGGATAACTTTTGCGCGCGCTCATTTTTGGGAAACAAATTGACCAGTTCATCGCGAAAAACCGACGCACAACTTGGCTCCAGTACAACGATGGGAATCCCGGCTTGAATCTCCACTTCCAGCATGTCCAAAATTTCGAGCAGCAGCTTCTTGGCACGATCAAGCAGGCCGAAATCGTACAAAGGCCGTCCGCAACATACTACTTTCCCTGGTACGCGCACGATGAAGCCAGCCTGCTCCAGAACTTCCACGGCCGCTTCAGCTGTTTCCGAATGGAAATAATTATTGAGTGTGTCCGGCCATAGCAGCACAGGAGGACCCGCGCCCTTTGCGGTTCTTCGCCGAAATTTACTCAGAAAAGTTTTGCTCGCAAATTTCGGAATTGACCGTTGCTGCGGCATGCCCGCCGCCCATTTCGCAATGTTCTGTAAAAGAGGCGCGTGGGTGACGGCATTCACCAGCCATGGAAATTTCGAAGCCATCTTTGCCCAAACATCAATGTAGGCAAACGCGTAGGCGCTACGCGGACGCGCTTTCCCTTCATAATAATGAGAAAGAAACTCCGCCTTGTATGTCGCGACATCCACGCTCACCGGGCAGTCGCTCTTGCAGCCTTTACAAGCTAAACAAAGGTCGAGCGATTTTTTTACGTCCTCGCTTCGCCATCCGTCCTGGATGACGTCGCGCTTGGTCATCTCCCACAACAGATGCGCACGTCCCCGCGTGGAGTGCTCCTCTTCGCGCGTGACCCGGAAACTAGGACACATCACTCCGCCTTCGTAGTTACGGCACTTGCCGACTCCGACACAACGCAGCGTCGCATGCGACAAACTCCCATGATCATTGGGAAATTGAAAGTGCGTCTCCGGCGCCCATAGGCGGTGCTCCGCGCCCAGCCGCAAATTTTCATCGAGGCGATAAGGCTCTACCACTTTGCCCGGATTCATCTTCCACGCCGGGTCCCAGATCGCTTTGAACTCCCGAAATGCCTGCACCAACTCGGGCCCAAACATTTTTGGAAGCAGTTCCGCGCGGCATTGCCCGTCGCCGTGCTCTCCGGAAAGCGACCCGCCATAGCCGACGACCATGTCGGCGGCCTCTTCCATAAATTTGCGGTATTTGGCGATGCCCTCCTTTGATTCCATGTCAAAGCTGACGCGTGTGTGAACGCATCCATCGCCGAAGTGGCCGTACAACGTCCCGATATATCTATAGTTGTCCATCAACTTCCGCAGATCGCGCAAATAAGCGCCGAGCTGGGCGGGAGCCACCGCCGAATCTTCCCAGCCTTCCCAGGTCAATGGCTCTCCAGCCACATGCGAAATCGCGCCAAGGCTCGACTCGCGCACCTCCCAAACTCTCTTGGCTTGGTTTTTGTCGGTGAACAAACGCATTTGTGGCGGCGTCGCTGAGCGCGACAGCGTTGCCATTAAGCCTTGCGCCTGGGCTTCGGCTTCCTTCACCGAAGAGGCGCCGAACTCCGCCAGCAGCCAGCCCCCGCCGTCCGGCAATAATGCCAGACCCTCAGAATTAATCCCCCGCTTACGCGTGTACTTCACCAGCAGATCGTCGATGCCTTCAAGTCCAATCGGATGGTGCGCCAATACATCTGGCACATGGTCCGCACATTGATAGATGTCGGGATACGCAATCACCAGCAACACGCGCTCCTGCGGACTTTCCACCAGGCGGCAAGTAGCTTCGAGTGTGGTAACGCAAGTTCCCTCGGAACCAACCAGGGCCCGCGCCACATGAAAGCCATTTTCAGGAAGCAGATAATTCAGGTTGTATCCGGAAACACGGCGCGGAATATTCGGATAGCGCTCGCGGATCAGGCGGGCATATTTTTCGCCTAGAGTTTTCAGGCCGGAGTAAATTTCTCCACGCCTTCCTGCTTCGCGAACAATACTCGCGAATTCCTGTTCGCTGGTGGCGCCAACTTTCAACCGCAGGCCGTCATAAGTCAGGATCTCCAACTGTTCAATATTGTCGTCGGTTTTTCCCGCCATGACCGAATGCACGCCGCAAGAGTTGTTGCCGATCATTCCGCCCAGCGTGCAGCGGCTGTGTGTCGCGGGGTCCGGAGCAAAAGTCAGATGATGTTTCTCGGCTGCATTGCGAAGATGGTCGAGAATCACTCCAGGTTCAACACGGGCAATGCGACGAGCGGGATCGATCTCCAGAATCTTCGCCATGTACTTGGAGAAATCCAGAATGACCGCGTAGTTGCAGCATTGACCTGCTAGAGAAGTGCCGCTGCCGCGGCAAAGAAGAGGAGAACCATACTCCCGGCAAATGGAAACCGCGGCAATTACATCGTCCACATCACGAGGTAGAAGAACACCGATGGGGACCTGACGATAACTGGAGCCGTCGGTCGCATAGAGCGCGCGACTGCCGCTGTCAAACCGCACCTCGCCGCGAAAATTCCGGCGAAGAGAAGCTTCCAGTGCGGCCACATCCCCTGCAAAAGATTTGGCCGCATTCGCGAGCTCGGAAAACTTATCACCCATCAGAAACCGGCACCCAACCTACATTACTGTGTCGCGATTCCCGTGGTAGTAACTTTTGCGACAACAATGCGGGTTTTTTCACCGCGCGCTTCGATAATGATGGTTGTCAAGTTGTCTTTGATGCCGGAAGTAATGCTGTATTGCCCGTTGGGATTCTGTGTGAACTGCGCATCCGGATATTTCGATTTGTAGAAATCAGCAATGGCCGAAGGCGCATCGTTCGATTCATACGTCGCCGTGGCGGTATGCATTTTGCCAATTGTCATACTGGCCGCGGAACCCTGCTGCAGGGTAGCGTCGGGGTATGCTTCCACTCCGGTGTTCTTGGCCGCTTCCGCGGGATCGCTGCCGCCGTTGAGTGAACCGAAAGGCGTATCAATGCTGACCTCGCCATTCTTGTTGTTGACGTGCGAATGAATCGCGCGATGGATAAAGTACGCGCACGATCCTCCGGCGACGATGACCAAGCCGACAACAATCGCCAGAATAATCAGGATGATCTTCAGCGCACTGCTGCCGCCTGCGGGAGCTGGCGCACCGGAAACGGGCGCAGCGGTTGCCGTCGGAGTTGCCGCAGGCGCAGCGGCCGTCGCGCCAGTGGTGGCGCCACACTTCGGACAAAACTTCGCGCCGAGCGCTAAGGCCGTACCGCAGGAATTGCAGAATGCCATAGATCACCTCGTGGATAAGTTTTCCAGCTGGCGGAGTATATCGTATGCCAGCGAAAAATGGGCGAAGAAAGAACAGATGGCGAAAGAACGGATGGCGAAAGAATAAACCAAGAAAGAATGTACCGAGAAAGAATGGGCGAACTTAGCCGGTGCAGCTTACCCGGTCGCCCGCGTTGCAAAGTCTGCGAGGCCTAAGATCAGCAACAGCAGCAGCCAGAAGATGGCGGAGAAAATCACCGCTTTCGTCATCTTCTCGCTGGTGTACTTCACGTGCATGAAGAACAGGACGACGAGCATGGCCTTGAAGGTGGCGATAACGAGCGCGACAACGGTATTCAGCGCCCCCAAATCCACAAAGGCAACTGCGGCCGTGACCACGGTGAGCACCATCAGCGTGAGCCAAATGCCGTAATACATCTTGCTGGGAATTACGTGGTCAGACATAGTCGTCGCTTCTCACGGAATATGTTTTCGGTCGATCAAATACAGCAGTGGAAACAGATAAATCCACACAATGTCCACGAAGTGCCAGTACAAACCACCAATCTCAATGGGCGTGTAATAGTTCGGCCCGAAACGGCCCTTCCACGCCATCCACAACAGCACCAAGAAAATTCCGATGCCAATGATCATGTGCAGAGCGTGCAATCCAGTCATGGCGAAGTACAGAGAGAAGTAAAGTTCGGCATGACCTGGGTTCAGCGGCGTCTGCGGATGCGCATGCTGAATGTCACTGATATTGAATGTTGGCCCGGGAATATGGTGCTCTTTGTACTTGTCGTGCCACTCAACGCCTTTGATGCCGAGGAATGCCAGACCAAAGATCAACGTCAGAATCAACAGGATGACCAGCAGGGTGCGCTTACCCATCTGGGCGGCGCGAACGCCTAACGCCACGGTCAAACTGCTGCAGATCAGGACGATCGTGTTGATGGTCCCCATCTTGATATCGAGACTCTGGCTGGCCGTCGCGAATTCGTTGTAATATTCCAGGCGGTAAACCAGGTAAGCCAGGAACATCCCGCCGAAGAACATGATTTCCGTGCACAGGAACACCCACATGCCCAGCGTGGAGGCTTCCTGCTGCTGCTCCATGTCAGCAAAATGATGCTGCAGGTCGGAGTGCTCGTGTTCGTGCGCCAAGGCGGTGCTATCAGCCAACGGGAACCTCCTCGGGAGCAGGAATTTCGTCGTAGTTATAGGCTTCCCAAGTGACTTCGGGAGTATCTTCAAAATTCGAAGTGATCGGCGGAGACTGCGTCTTCCACTCAAGTCCGGCAGCCGCCCACGGATTATCGCCGGCCGGCTTTCCATAACGCAGTGACCAGATCATATAAATCATCGGCAACAAATAACCGACGGCCAGGATGCTGGCGCCAGCGGTCGAGAGCACGTTCCACACCTGAAACTCAGCCGGATATTCCCAGTACCGACGCGGCATTCCGAGATAGCCAAGAATGAATTGCGGGAAGAACGTCAGATTAAACCCCAGGAAGATGATCACAGCGGAAAGCTTGCCCCACATTTCCGGATACATGCGGCCGGTAATCTTGGGCCACCAGAAGTGCAGTCCGCCCATGTAACCCATGACCGCACCGCCGACCATCACGTAATGGAAGTGCGCGATGACAAAGTAGGTATCGTGAACGTGAATGTCTACGCCAAGGCAGGCGAGGAACAAACCCGTGAGCCCCCCGATGGTGAACAGTCCGATGAAACCGAGAGCGTAGATCATCGGCGTGTCCAGCTTGATGGAGCCCTTGTACATGGTGGCTGTCCAGTTGAATACTTTGATCGCGGAAGGCACGGCCACAAGGTAGCTCAACACCGAGAAGATCAACGCGGCATAGAGCGAAATGCCGGCCACAAACATGTGGTGCGCCCAGACCACGAATCCGATTACCGCAATGCCGATGCTCGACATGGCGACGAATTCATATCCGAAGATTCGCTTGCGGCAAAAGCACGGAATGATCTCGCTGACTACGCCCATGGAAGGCAGAATCATGATGTACACAGCGGGATGCGAATAGAACCAGAATAAGTGCTGGAACAGCAGCGGATCGCCGCCGCGCGTGGGATCAAAAATTCCCAGGTTGAAGACGCGCTCGAAAACTACCAGCAGCAGCGTAATGGCCAGCACCGGAGTGCCGAGCAACATGATCAAGCTGACCGCATAATGCGACCAGACAAACAGTGGCAGTCTCCGCCAGGTCAAACCCGGCGCGCGCATGCGGTGGATGGTAACGACGAAATTCAATCCGGTAAGAATGGAGGAGAAGCCGTTGATAAAGATGGCGACTCCAGCTTCGATCACCTGGGTATGGCTGAAAGCGGTGCTGAAGGGCGTGTAGAAGGTCCAGCCCGTGTCCACACCGCCGGTGACGATGCAGTGCAGCATCAGCGATCCGGCAATGATGTAAATGTACCAGCTAAGAAGATTGATCTTGGGGAATGCGAGGTCTTTCGCTCCCACCATCATCGGAATCAGGAAGTTGCCCAGCACTGCGGGGATCGAGGGGATCAGGAAGAAGAACACCATGATCTGCCCGTGCATGGTGAACAGCTTGTTATATGTGTCCGCCATCACCAGGTCACCGGCTGGAGTCAACAACTCCAGGCGGATCAACAGGGCGAAGAACCCTCCGATGAAGAAAAAGAAAGTGACCGACATGAGATACAGCAACGCGATCCGCTTGTGGTCAACGGTCAGCAACCACGAACGTATCCCTTCGGTGCTGTTCAAATAATTCGGACGTTCGACTTCAACTGCTGCGGTAGCCATTGCTGTTCCTTCTAGTAACTATCCGGTTTGGTACCCGCCGGAATCAAGCTGGGAGTTCCTGCTGCTCCCGCTGGTTGATTTCCTAACGACTTAACATATTCGACCAACTGGTTCAATTGCTCTTCGTCGACCAGCCCCTGGAACACAGGCATGATCGGCTTGAAGCCGCTCACAACTTTCGCGCTTGGGCTCAAAATCGATTCGCGGATATAGCTTTCGTCCGCCGTTACAATGCGGCCATCTTCCAGCTGCACCGGATGTCCATACACGCCAATCAGGCTGGGACCGCGGCCCTGGGTTTCCGCCTGGTGGCAGGTGCTGCAACCCAGCTGCTGGAACACTGTGTTGCCCTGCGCAGAAAGCGACTTCCACGCGCCGCCTTGCGTCAGCCAGGTCTGATAATCGCCCGGCGTCATCGCCACAACCTGCCCAATCATTCCCGAGTGCTGGGTGCCGCAATATTGGCTGCAGAATAAATGATACGTCCCGGGTTGGGTCGCGCGGAACCAGACCATGGTGTAGCGGCCGGGTAGAACGTCCTGCTTCACGCGGAATGCCGGAACAAAGAAGCTGTGGATCACGTCCTGCGACGTCATGATGAGCTTTACATCCTTGCCCACGGGCACGTGCAACTCATCCACTTCCATCTGTCCGCCGGTGTGCTGGAACTTCCACATCCACTGTTTCGCGACTGTATAAATTGTGTCGGCGTCGGGCGGCGGCGTGTGTGCCTGATAGTAAATCAGCGCGCCCCAGGCGAAGATCACCAGGAAAATTCCCATGGGAATAATCGACCAGGCGGTCTCCAGTATCCATGAGCCATGGATCTGCGTGGCTTGATGGCCAGGACGACGGCGATACTTGTAGGCGAAAAATAAAATCGTGGCAAAAATCGCGAGCGTCATGAACAGCGACAGCACTACCAGGAACAAGTAGAGCGCATCAATGGTTCCGGCTTTGTCGGAAGCCGCTGCTGGCCAAAATGGAAGGTTCTGAAACATAATTTTTTACAAGATTCCGTTCATACGTTCTGGTGCTTCGGCCCCGAACCCATGCGGATCATCACCAGGATGAAGCTGCCTAAAACCAGAATCGTGACTCCTCCGGCAACCTGCAACACGCGAAAAATCAACGCGCTATACCGACCCGCATCCGGATCATAGTGGTAGCAGTACAACAGCACCTGGTCCACCACGGTCCCTATATGGTCCTGCGACGCCTGAATAATTGCTAACCGCAGGTCCTTGGGCGGAAAATCAATGCCGTAGTAGTACTGTGCCAGTTTTCCCTGCGGCGTCACCACCGCGATGGCGGTCGCATGAGCAAACTGCTGCGTGCGATTGTCATATTGATACTGAAAGCCCACGGCCTTTGTTAAAGCCGCAATCGACTCCTGCGGACCCGTTAGAAAGTGCCAACCCGCTTCAGACCCCGGACGCTTATAACGCGCCATGATCTCGGCTTTTTTCGCGGTTGCTTCCGCCGGAGTGTCCGTCGGGTCAAAACTCACCGTGATGACGTCAAACTCTTTTCCCGGATTGAAGTCCACCACGCGCAACGCGCTTTCCAGTCCCTGCAATAACTGACCGCACAACATCGGGCAGCGGTAATACACCAGACTCAAAATCACCGGACGCTTGCCGAAATAATCGCCAAGCTTCACGTTCTTTCCGGTTTCATCCTTGAACGGCAGATCCAGCGGAAGCTGCTCATTCAAATGCTGCTCAATCCCTACATGCTTCAGTCCCGGGGGACGCAGGTTTGCGGGCGGTGCGGCTGGGGCCTGCAGAACCCCTCCCTGCCCAAACGCGGGGAGCGCCAACGTCACTGCCAACGCGATCAGGATTCCGCTCTTCATCATTTTTGTCTTCCGCTGCAACATCTTCCGCTGCAAAACTTCCTGCCACCGATTTCTAAACTGCTTTGCACTGCTCACTGCTTTACTCCATTATTTCCCCGGCGTCTGGACTTGCACTCCGGTTTTTTCCAGGCCGGTCGCACCACCACTTTGGTCGGAGCGTTCCGCCGCCTGCTTCACCATGTTCACAATGGCCGGGGGAGCTTCGCCGGTTTTCGGCGTGGTATTCAAGCCCCGCTGCGCCACCAACTGCATTGCGCGATCAATCGGAATATGAATCGCGCCCGTCTTTGCATCTGTTCCGTAACTGTTCAACTGTTTTTCTTCCGCTTCGCGGAAGGGGAAAATTTCAATCCGTTCATCCGTTTCCAGCCGAGGCTGGGGAAACTTGTCTACATCCGATTGCGTGGGCAGATGTGGATCCGCTGGACGCGCCGTCAACGGCTCCGCTTTTTCGTGCGCCGTGTAATAGCGGTCCGCAAATCCGAAGGAGACCTTCAACGCAAAGTGCACCACCAGAGTAAAGACCGCCAACCCGACCAGGAAGGCCACCACGCTTTTAGTGGTGAGATCCTCATGCTCAAATCGGACCCCCTGATTCTTCATATGATCATTGGGCTTAGTCATGAGCATGCTCCAAAAGCGCCTGCGTATGGTGCGCGTACTCCACTAACAGGGGATACTTGCGCAAATTCCGGCAATACATCCAAACCCAGATTCCGCCAATTGCGAATGGCAGCAAGATGTCCGGCAAAGTCACAAAGAAACATTGTTTGAAGTTCGCTTCCACGAACCAGAATATGTCCACATAACGGGCGAACATCAGCAAGAGCGCAACCTTGATCAACCGGTTGGGATTCCGCTTCAATGGCCGTGACAAAAGCAAGGCAAAGGGTACGGCGAAGTGAAACAGGACGAGGAACAGTCCTACGTACTCCCATCCATGGAACAGGCGCCGCGTGAACCATGTGATCTCAGACGGCAGGTTTCCCGCCCAGATGATCAGCAGCTGCGAGAAGCTGAAGTAGGCCCACAACATGGTAAAGGCCAGGATCAGCTTGCCATGGTCATGGATCTCTTTCGGCTTCAGCACTTTGGAAAACGGTTCGTACTTGATCAAAATGGTTTCCACAATCACCAGGAAACACATGGCGGAGAGGCACTCGCCCACGATGAAGATGAACCCATAAATAGTCGAAACCCAGGGAGCGCTCAGCGACATCACCCAATCGATAATGGCGAAGGTCACCGTGAACGCATAAATAATGAGGCCGGGAGCTGAAACCACGCGAAAACGCGGACTCAAATTGGTGACCGGCGGCTTGTCCTGGGTTTCCGACATACTCAGGAGCTTCCAGCTCAAGATGATCCAGATCGCGAAGTAAATGACCGCACGCACAAGAAACCCGGTGTGGGTCAGATACGAATGCGTCAAATCCACAAGGTGCTTATTTGAAGCAACATTCGCGGGAGTGAGCCAGAAATAAATGCGATCCATGCCTGCAGCAATCGGAATAAACAGAATCGGCATGATCCAAATGGTGCGCACTCCAGCTTCCAGCGGCCGCCGCGCAACCGTGCCCCACACGCCACCCGTAAGGTGATAAAGCATGAGGAACGCCATGCAGCCCAGCGATACACCCAACCACGCCATGTAGGCGATCAGGTAGGCATGAAGAAATTTTTCCGTCTCGGAAACCGCCAGGATCAGCGAAGCAACACTCACGACGACCCCAATCGTCAGGGACCGGCGCTCGATGGAGCGCACGCGCTCAGGCGCAGCCAAGTTCAAATGGTTCGCGCTGGCGGTCATTTCGATTCCTCTCCTTCATTCTTGCTTGGAGGTGCAGGCAACGGCAAAGTCGCGCCCGATCCCGGGTCGCCGCGAAATTCCGGCGCGGAATTCATACTTTGTCCCGCGGGAACATCCGCCGCCGTCGCGTTCTGACTCAACTGCAACGCCCTGATGTAAGCCACAATGTCCCAGCGGTCACGTGGCGGAATTTGCGAAGCGTAGTCCGGCATCGCCCCAAATCCATTGGTAATGACGCCAAAGAAATATCCCAAAGGCGCATTGCGCAGGCGATCGGTGTGGTATGACGGCGGCTGCTGAAAGCCGCGCTGCACAACAACGCCATTTCCATCGCCGAGGCGCGAATGACATGGAGTGCAATACACATTGAAGCGCTGCTGTCCCCGCTCAAGCACTTCCTGCGTCACCGGGAACGGCATGTAATCTCCAGGCTTGCCACTGACCATGCCGGAATAAAAATATGTGTCTTCATTCAACTGCCCCCGCGCCACAGTCCCTTCAATCGGAGAACGGGCCGAACGCAGGTCAGGATAAAAGTCGCTTTGTGCCAGTGGCTTGAACCGCGGCTGGTCATGCATGTCATTCCGGCAACCCGCCAGGGCAAACACGGCAACCAGCATGAACGGAGCAAATTTGCGGAGGTTCCCCATATTTACGTTGGGACCTCCATTACGGCGCTGGGGTGCAAGCTCTGCAAGAATTGCTTTGTCTCCATCGGATCGTACTTCGCATCGGAAGAAAAGATCGCGATAAAGAACTTGTCGCGCGTTACCGCGGCAAACCTGTCCACATTGAACAGCGGATGGTAGGGCTGGGGCAGGCCGTTCATTGCCAGCATGCCAAACACAGCCGAGAGTCCGCCGAATAGGATCGTCATTTCAAACGTCACGATAATGAACGAGGGCCATGAGTGGTATGGCCTTCCCCCAATATTCACGGGATAGCTGATGGTATTGATCCACCATTGCAGGATGTACGCCGAAGTGCCTCCCAGCAGGCCGCCCAGCAAAGAAATCTTCGCGACGCCGTTACTGTGAAAACCGATCGCTTCCCAAAGCTCCTCAATGGGAAAGGGAGAATAGGCATCGATCTTGCGGTAGCCGGCGGCATAAGTCTTATGCGCGGCTTCCACTACCGCTTCCGCGTTATCGAATTCGGCCAGCAGGCCGTAGATCTCAGGATCTTTCATTCGTGCTTCACCGACTCAGCCTCAGGCAGCAAGGTGCGTAATTCAAATATGGAAATAGCAGGCAATACGCGCATGAACAGGAAGATGCAGGCGGTAAAGAAGCCCAGCGTCCCAATGAAGATGGCCCAATCCACCTGCGTCGGGTAGTACATACCCCAGGACGAATTCAGGAAGTCGCGGTGCAAGCTGACCACAACAATCACGAACCGCTCCAGCCACATGCCTACCAACACATCCAAAGAAATCAGGAACAGCCAGAAATTGTTAATGCGTACTTTGCGGATCCACAAAACCTGCGGCACCACCAGATTGAAGAACAGAAGCGCCATATACGTAAGTGCGTACGGCCCATGGAAACGGTTGAAGCGGACAAAGCCTTCGTACACATCGCCGCCGTACCAGTTCATGAACGCTTCGAAAGCGTAACCGTAAGCCACAATCCATCCCGTGCCCAGCATGACCATCGCGGAATTTTCGATGTGGCGCTCGGTGATGAAATCTCCCAGGTTATAGAACTTGCGAATCGGGATCGCCAGCACCAACACCATGGCGAATCCGGAGTAAATGGCGCCCGCCACAAAGTAAGGCGGGAAAATTGTCGTATGCCATCCGGGAACAATGCCCACCGCGAAGTCGAAGCTCACAACCGTATGCACGGAGAGGACCAGCGGCGTTGCTAAACCTGCAAGAAGAAGATATGCAGTTTCGTAGCGGCTCCAATGACGGGCGGAGAAACGCCAGCCCAGGGCCGCCATACCGAAGATGTATTTCAGAATTTTCTTGTCGGTGCGCTCGCGCATGGTAGCCAAGTCAGGAATCAAGCCGACAAACCAGAACACCAGCGAAATGGTGCCGTACGTCGTCACCGCGAACACGTCCCACACCAGCGGACTGCGGAAGTTTGGCCAGTATCCCATGGTGTTGGGATACGGGAACAACCAATAGGCCAGCCACGGCCGCCCCAAGTGGAAGATGGGATACATGCCGGCGCAAGCCACGGCAAATAACGTCATGGCTTCAGCAAAACGGTTGATGGAGTTACGCCACGATTGCCGCAACAGAAGAAGAATGGCGGAGATCAGCGTTCCCGCGTGACCGATACCGATCCACCACACAAAGTTGACGATCGCAAATCCCCAGCCGATGGGGATATTGACGCCCCAAACTCCGACGCCCTTAAAGAAGAGCAGTGTCACCCCGTACAACATCCATTGCAGGATCAGAAAGCAGACAAACAGACCCCCGAGCCAACCCAGGGAGACTGGCTTCTTGAGCACAACGTCAGCGATTTTGTCGGTGACGGTGCCGTAATTATGTCCAGGCGCGATGACCGGTGGTTTCTGCTCGCCGGGTTCTACCTGCATTAAATCTGCCATTGCTCGACCTTGCTCCGCTTATCCTTGCAGTTCCGGGTTAGGGTTGCGAATTTCGGCCAGATACGTGGTGCGCGGCCGGGTATTCAGATCATCCAGCAACCCATAATTGCGCTGCTTGGCTTTCAACTTCGAAACCTGACTGTTTGCATCGTTAATATTTCCAAAAATAATCGCATTCGCCGGGCACGACTGCTGGCAAGCAGTCTTCAAATCGCCGTCGGTATTACGGTCGGTTGTTCCCGACTCTTCCGCCTTGATCCGATACTCGCTGATGCGCTGCACACAGTAGGTGCACTTTTCCATGACGCCGCGGCTGCGCACGGTCACATCCGGATTGCGCATCATCTTGTACTGCGGCGTGTCCCAATCGGAGAACAGGAAGAAATTAAAGCGGCGCACTTTGTACGGGCAGTTATTGGAGCAATAGCGCGTGCCGACGCAGCGGTTGTACACCATGTCGTTCAAACCTTCCGTGCTATGCGTGGTCGCGCCGACCGGGCAAACCAATTCACATGGAGCGTTTTCGCACTGCATGCAGGGCACAGGCTGGAAGTAAGCTTGCGGATCGCTACGGTCGCCTTGATAGTAGGCGTCCACGCGAATCCAGTGCATGTGGCGGCCATGATTGACCTGCTCTTTTCCGACGACGGCAATATTATTTTCCGACTGGCAAGCGATGATGCAGTTGTTACAGCCGACGCAGGAGTTGAGGTCAATCGTCATGCCCCACGCGTAAGGCTCTTTCTTATATTGCGCGTCGAAGCCGGGATAGAGCGTTAATTCCGCCGGAGGCTTCTCTTCATTAAAGTCGGCGTGCTGCTTGTATTCCTCAAGGGTCGCGGTGCGGACAATCGGGCGAGTCTCATCGCCGGCATCCATTGTCTGGTAGCCCTGCGTGGAAGCCAGAAGATACGTGCCGCTGATTTTTGTGACCTGCGCTCCGGTCGTAAAGTACGGAGTCGCCGTCGTGCGCAGCGGATAAACATCGAACCCCGCGCCGGTTCCCGCGCGTCCCGCGCGCTTGCGGCCATAGCCCAGGAACACAGTGATGGAGTTATCAGGATGTCCGGCCTGAATCCAAACTGGCAAGTCCACCTTCGCGCCATTCACCTCGACGCGGACTAAATCTTTTGTCGCTACACCCATGCGCTCGGCCATCACCGGGCCAATCCAAACTGCATTGTCCCAAGTCAATTTGCTCAGCGGCTTCGGCAATTCCTGCAGCCATGCGTTGTTGCTGAAGCGGCCGTCGTAGATCGAAGGATCAGGACGGAAGTTGATTTCGATCGCTGATGCCGGGCCTCCGCTTGAGAATGTCGAACGGGTAGTCGTAGTCTGGGAAAAATTCTCGGACTTTGCAGATACTTGTTTCGGCGTATACGTCGTGCCCTGCACCCATCCGTCGTGCAGCGAACGCCGCCAGAACAAATCGAAGTCGGAACCAGGGTGTTGCTTGCGCCAATAATCCTGCACCACGTTGTACGCGCTTAACTGCGCGTCATCGGACAGAACTCCGAGCAACTCATGCAGACTCTTGCCGTCATAAAGCGGAGCAATCAAAGGCTGAACAATGCTTACCGTGCCATCGAACGCACGCGTATCACCCCATGATTCGAGGTAATGCGTTTCATTGATGTGCCAATGGCACTGCTCGGCGGTTTCGTCCTGATAAAGTCCGAGATGCACGCGATTCGGAACACCGTTGAAGGCATCAGCAAAATTTACGTCTGCGGGCGAATCAAACAACGGATTCACTCCGGAAACAATCAGCCACTGCACCTTGCCGGCCTTCATATCGGCAACCAGGTCCTTCAACGACTCCGTCTGGTTCGCCGGATTCGCAACGACGGTGTCGGTATAAACGACCGTCTTGCCGACATTGCCAAGTTGCGCATTGATCGCATGCGCCAAAGCATGCACTGCAGGCGGCTGATGCTCGCCCGGTATCACAACGCTCGAGCCGCGATGCGCCTGCAGCTCCTTGACGACCGATGCAACAAATTTCGCCTGAGCGCCGGAAAGCGAGCCGCCACTGGAACCTGCAAGCTGACACGCAATCATCTCAACATCCACTGCCCTTACCGGCAACCGGTGATCGGATTTCAATCCCGTAGAAGTCGGCGAGCTTTCGATCGCGTACATGCGACTCATGTTGCCGGAATCCGGATCGCGCCGCTTCGCATAATCGCGCGCGTACTTGGTAAACCCGGGGAAGCCTGCGTACAAAAAGTCCGCATCCAGCGTGACGATCACATCCGCATTTTCCAATTGATATTGCGTATCCACCGGCTGCCCAAAGGCCAACTTCGCGCCTTCATAAGCGTTGTCGCGATTCACCGGCTCATACACATGCCACTTCGCCTGCGGATACAACTTCAGGAAAGCCTGCGACTGGTCGGCCAGTGCGGGAGAAGAGAACGCTCCCGTCAAAACTCGAATACCCGCACCCTGCGACGCGCTCTGATCTTTCAGCGTCGCCAGTATGACTTCCTTGAACTGTCCCCAGGAACTGACATTGCCGAGATGAATAACATTTTGCGATCGGTCAGGATCATAAAGTCCCAACACCGAAGCCTGCGAAAATACATCGGTTCCACCGAGGCTTACCGGGTGCTTGTCGTTTCCTTCAATCTTGGTCGGACGGTAGAGATGGCTCTCCACCAGCAGCGGCGCCGCGTATCCACCCAGCGTAAATGCCGTTGCAAAGAAGAGAGGCTTGCCGGGAACAATCTCTTCCGGCTGCTTGACGTAGGGAACAATCGGCTCCAGGGGCTGCTTGGTGCAGGCCGTCATTCCGGCCATGGCCAGCGAAGCGCCCATCAACTTCATGAACCCGCGCCGCGAAACTGTATCGAGCCACTCCGACGCACCCTTCGGGAATTCGCGATGCATCATTTCCTGGAATTCGCCGCTGCCCGCAAGCTCTTCCAGGCTGCGCCAGAATTCCGGCCCTTTTGTTTCTTCAATCTGGGCGTTGGCTGTCTCGAGATTCAGCTTGTCCTTTTTACCGGGACAAACATCCTCTTTATGCGGCTTTCCGTTTTGTTCTTCCATCATCATCGTCAATTCGCTAACCGCAAACTATCTGTGACAAGTCGAGCAACTGGTAATGTCGGCCACCGTGCGCAGGTGGTATTTGGTCACCAAATCCGCACCCAGCGACATTTGGTCGGTATAAACTTTGCCGTCGTAAAGCAGCGGCTTTTGCGTTGTAGGCTGCTCATAACGCATATTGAACACCTGCTCCTGCGGACGCAGGTTCTTCGCCGGCGAGCGGTGACAATCCAGACACCACTCCATTTGCAGCGAACCTTCGTTGTACATCAAGGGCATACGATCCACCGGGCCGTGGCAGGTATTGCAACCCACACCCTTGCTGATGTGAATACTGTGGTCGAAGTAAACAAAATCCGGCAGATCGTTCACGCGATTCCAAATCAGAGACTTTCCTGAAGCATAGCTGTCACGCACCGGCTGCAACATGCCGCCGCCCAACCAAATTTCCGAATGGCAGTTCATGCAGGTCTTGGTGGGAGGAATCCCGGCAAAGCTGGAATTTTCCACCGACGTGTGGCAATAGCGGCAATCAATACCGATGGCGGCTACGTGATGCTCGTGACTGAAAGGAACCGGCTGCGGTCGCGCAACGTGCTGATATGTAACGTAAGGAGAGCGCTGAATCTGGATGCATGCCCAAAGAAGAGTGCCAACTAATATGAGGCCGCCAAAGATCGAGGCTTTGGCGAGAGTATTGGTAGCACGATGGAAAATCTGCATTCTGTCAGAGCTTTCAGTGCAACGGGAACAATCACACAGTTCCCAGCTTCTTCGAAGACTAACTTGTCTTCAGCTAATAATGTTACTGATTTATTGCTTATGACAGCAGCGATACTGATTATGAAAACTAGTGAGTATAACAGTTCAAAACAAAAATGGAACACGTTCCGTATCTAAACTGCAAAAATTATTTTTTTGGAAACCGCACTGATTCAGTCTTATTTCATGCGGGTTTAGCGTTATCGCAAATTCATCACCAGCAACTTCGGTTCGGTCATTTCTTCAATCGCATAGCGCAAACCTTCGCGCCCTTGCCCGGAATCTTTTACTCCTCCGTAGGGCATGTGATCGATGCGGAAGCTTGGCACGTCCCCGGCAATCACGCCGCCGACTTCCAATTCTTCATACGCCTGGAAAAGTAATTTCGTGTCGCGCGTGAACACTCCCGCCTGCAATCCATACGAAGACTGATTGAGTTGCCGCAAGGCCTGCGTGAACTCATCGTAAGGCTCGACCGTCACAACCGGCGCAAAAACTTCCTGGCAGTTCACCTTCATGTCCGGACGCGTTCCGGTAAGCACCGTCGGCTCAACCATCGATCCATTTCTTTTTCCGCCGCAAAGTACGCGCGCCCCTCCGCGCTCAGCTTCCTGGATCCAATCGACGGCGCGAATGGCATCGCTCTCGCGGATCATCGGCCCCAGGTCACTGGATTCATCCAAAGGATCTCCCGCCACGAGGTTCTTCACGCCTTCGAGCAGTAAATCCAGAAACTTCCCAAACGCTGATTGCTCCACCAGAATTCGCTGCACGGAAATGCAGGTTTGTCCCGCATAGGAAAATCCGCCCACGACGCAACGTTCGGCGGCATAAGCGATGTCCGTATCACTGTGGACGATCACCCCGGCGTTGCCGCCCAACTCCAGCAGAACTTTTTTCTTTCCCGCGCGCTTTTTAATTTCCCATCCCACGGCGGCGCTTCCCGTAAAGCTCATCAACTTGATGCGATCGGCGGTGGTGAGAATTCCTGTGTCCTCATTTGAAAGCGGCAGCACATTCAATCCGCCGTCGGGCCAGCCTGCCTGCTGCACCGCCTCCGCCAGCATCAGCGCACATAAAGGAGTTTGCGGCGCCGGCTTAAGCACCATGCTGCAACCGGCGGCAATCGCCGGGGCCACTTTGTGGGCCACGAGATTCAAAGGAAAATTAAACGGAGTGATCCCGGCAATCGGGCCGAGGGGAAATCGTTTCACAATACCCCAGCGGCCACCGGAAAATTCCTGCCAATCGAGTGGAAGATACTCGCCATAAATGCGGGTGCTCTCTTCGGCGGCGACAGTGAAGGTAAAAATCGCGCGGTCCACTTCCTGCCGCGAAGTTTTAATCGGCTTGCCCGCTTCGAGAGCCATAGTGTGGGCAAATTCTTCTTTGCGTTCAGCAATGGTTTCGGCGACGCGGCGCAGCACGCGCTGCCGCTCAAACGCTGGCAGGCGTTTTGTAGTGCCAAACGCTTTCACCGCCGCGGCAATAGCGGCTTCCGCATGTTTCTTTTGTCCCTGAAAAACCTGAGCGACCACGCTCTGATCGAACGGAGATTTAATGTCAACAAGCTCTCCCTCTTCGATCCATTTACCGTCCAGGAAGAACCCGCGCGTTGCGACCGGAGTGGCTGTCATTTGGGCCATAGCTGAAAATGACCTCGAGCGGAAGGAAACATGTTGATTATAGGCGCGGAAAATGTCTGTTGTGTAAATGATGTTGTGCAAAAGTTATCTTTTTAATCTTGGGGCTAATCCTTGGGGCTAATCTTCGAGCACAATCAACGCAACCGCGAATGGGTTTAGTTTTAAATAAAATACTTGTCATCCCGAGCGCAGCATAATCGTTCGCGAAGCAATAATTATCCAAGTCGAGGGACCTGCTTTTTATTTATTTTTACAAACCGCCCCACCACTGAATCGCCAAACCTGAATCCGCAAATTGTTCCCGATATACTGAACAATTAATCATGAATCTCCTGGAAACTTCCGAGCAACTTCGCACGCGCCGCATCTCGCCGGTGGAGTTGACGAAAGATTGTCTGGCGCGCATCGCCAGGCTCAATCCAGTTCTGAATGCTTTTATTACTGTCACGGCGGACTCTTCGCTCGCCGCAGCGAAAGAAGCGGAAGAAGAGATTTCTAAAGGCAGATGGCGCGGGCCGTTGCACGGAATTCCCATCGCACTCAAAGACTTGATCGACGTCGCGGGCGTTCGCACGACCGCCGCCAGCAATCTTTTTAAAGATCGTGTGGCATCGGAAGATGCCGATATTGTTCAGCATTTAAAAACAGCCGGGGCGGTCTTGCTGGGTAAACAAAATCTGCATGAGTTCGCTTACGGTGGCAGTTCCATGGTCAGCGCATACGGACCGGTACGCAATCCATGGGATCCGGAATGTATCGCCGGAGGATCTTCGGGAGGGTCCGCCGCATCCGTCGCCGCCGGATTCTGCATTGCCGCCATCGGCACCGACACCGCCGGCTCCATCCGCGAGCCTGCTTCGTTGTGCGGAGTCGTGGGATTGAAACCAACCTTTGGATTGGTGAGCACTCGCGGCATCTTTCCACTTTCGCAGTCTTATGATTACGCGGGGCCAATCACGCTAACGGTTGCAGATGCCGCCGTTGTGCTGCAAGCAATTGTTGGCAATGAGCGTAGCGACAGAAGTAGCGGCGAAAAGAACAGGGGTGAAGAGAACAGAGATTACGCTTCCGCGCTCCGCCAACCTTTGCCGAAATCCTTGCGTCTGGGCGTTCCCCGGGAATTCTTTTGCGACGACATTCATCCCGAAGTTTCTTCTCTTTTTGAAGACGCTCTTCGCGTGCTATGCGCCTTCGCCGAATTGCGGGAAATCAAACTCGGAGAAATTCCCGTGGACCGTACTCTGCAAGCGCATGAAAGTTACTCGATCCACGCCGAAACCGCGTCGCGCAATCCAGATCTGTATCAGCCGGAAACTTTACGGCGCATTCTCAACGGAGCCAATACTGGTCCCATGGAAGTTGCCGCGCGCCGCAATGAACTTACCCAGCAACGCAAAGACATCGCTTCCATCTTCAGTGACATCGATTTCTTGATCACTCCAACCGTTCCCATTCCTGCGCCGTCGGTTTCCAGGTTGCAAGACGATCCCGCGCAGCTGCGGCCGGCGGAATTAATTTTGCTGCGAAACACGCGGCCCTTCAATGTCTGGGGATTGCCCACGATCTCCGTTCCTTGCGGCTTCACCAAATCCGGGCTTCCCATTGGATTGCAAATTGCCGGGCCGCACTATGCTGAAGCTTCCGTCCTGCAACTCGCGTATGCCTACGAGCAGCAAACCGAGTGGCACAAACGTAAGCCGCCGATTGTTTCATGATGATCACTTACCCGCGCTACTTTTAACGCATTGCTTGTCTAAATTAATTTGTCATTTCGAGCGAAGCGGGAAGACATGCAATGTCTTCTCACGAGTCGAGAACCCTTGTGTTTTCTAACCTCGTAAGTTCAGTCACCGGCCCTCCACGCCGAAAATCGCTTCATCCGTTAAGATAAATTCGTGCCCTCAAAAAAACTGATCGCCAAAAAACTGGCCCCTAAAAAGCCGCCCAAGAAAAAGACTGCAAACAAGACTTCAGTCACCATCCTGCATGCCGATGCGCTTTCCAGCATCCCGTGGCTCATCCACGGATTCAGCACGCGCACCGGAGGATCGTCCCGCGTGTACGGCGGCAATTCCCTGAACCTGGGATTCACCAAGGAAGATTCCCGCAATCTGGTCGAGAAAAATCGCGCAGCCTTTCTGCAGAAGCTCGGCGCTGCCAGCAAGAAACAGCTTTGGCCGCTTGTTACCTTGCGGCAAATCCATTCTGATTTGATCCATTGCGTCAGTGATCTTCCTGTCAGCGATCTTCCCAAAGACCAACTCGCCGGCGATGGCCTGATCACCACCATTCCAGAAATCGTTCTCGGCATACAAACGGCCGACTGCCTGCCTGTCATCCTTGTGGACACAAAAAAGCGCGCCGTTGGCGTTTTTCATGCCGGCTGGCGGGGGACGGTGAAACGTATCGTGGAAAAAGGCGTGGGCGAAATGCGCCGCTACTTCAACTCTATGCCGCGCGACATCAAAGCCGCCATCGGCCCGGGAGTCCGCAACTGCTGCTATGAAGTGGGCGAGGAGGTTCGCGCCGCTTTCGAAACTCAGTTTGCTTATGCCGAAAAGCTCTTTCACGAAGTGAAAGAATCTGACCACATCCGCGAACGTTATCCTTTATTGTTTCTTACCTCGCGCGCTCCCGGGCACAGCGATCTTCCTAAAAAGATTTTTCTCAACCTTGCGGATGCCAACCGCCGCCAGCTTCTCGACGCAGGAGTTTCTGCCAAGAACATCGAGGTGTCGGAGCTCTGCACCAGCTGCAACACCGATTTGCTTTTTTCGTATCGCAAAGAAAAAGAAAAAGGCGGCACAGGAAGAATGCTGGCCGCCGCAGGACTCAAAAAGTAGGAATTAAGACCGTAAACGCGATTAAGTTCTCTGGATCACAACATGCATGACGTTTTCGCCGAGAATAGTCTTCGCGGGCGCGAACCCCAATTTCGCGAAATCGATTCCAGCGAATAAATTTTCGCCTTCGCCCATCAGCACCGGCGAAATCGAGATCTGCATTTCATCAACCAATTCCGCCATCACATATTGCCGAATGGTCGAAACTCCTCCGCCAATGCGCACGTCTTTCCCCTTCGCGGCGGCTTTGGCCTGTTGCAATGCCGACTGAATTCCGTCGGTGACGAAGTGAAATGTAGTTCCACCTTCCATCTCCAGCGGTGGACGCGCGTGATGCGTAAGAACAAAAACCGGAACATGGTATGGCGGATTGGGTCCCCACCATCCTTTCCAGGAATCATCTTCCCAGGGACCACGGACCGGCCCGAACATGTTGCGGCCTAAAATCCACGCGCCGACATTCTCGAAGGATTGCAACGCCACGTCGTTATCCGCTGCCTGGCTTCCACCACTCTGCCTCTGCATCTTCTTAAAAACTTCTGTGCGAAAAAACCATTGATGCAGTTCCATGCCGCGGACTCCCAGGGGATTGTTTATGTCCTGCCGCGGGCCTGCGCCGAAGCCATCAAGCGAAACCGAAAATGCTGCGACCCTTACCTTGCTCATAAATTATTTCCTTTCTCCGAAAATGCAATGCGCGAATGTAAGACGTGTCGCGGGAAAAATCGGCGCACACCTTTACGAAAGAATTTTAAAAGTTGGCATTAAGAAATTAAGAAAGAGATGAAAATGAAATAAAAGAGATTACGCCTGCGGCATAGGTGCCGCAGGCGCCGGGGCCGTATTCGTAACACTCGTGTTCACAATATCTTTCAGTTCTTTGCTGGGCTTGAAGAAAGGAATTTTCTTTGCGGGAACTTCGACGCGGTCACCAGTTTTAGGATTGCGGCCAACGCGCGGTTTGCGTTGCCTGGTACGGAAGCTGCCAAATCCACGGATTTCGATTTTGTCGCCCGCGCGCAGCGAACGCACAATGCTGTCGAAAATTGTTTCGACGATCACTTCGCTGTCTTTGCGCGTCAACTCCGCAAGCCGGGTAACTTCTTCAATCAAATCGGCTTTTGTCATAGCCTTTGTTCGCTCCGTGAGATCTTAAATTTTAGGAACTGGCCTTGCCCCATACTATAGCGGGATGTCATAAACATCTCAAATCTAAGGGCTTCTGCGCAAGTACCCAGTAAGCAAAAAGTATACAAAGTAAAACAGGCTTATCTTTTCAGTTACCTGTCATTTATCCGGCCGACTCTCCCATTCACCAACCATTTAGCGCCAAATATAATAAAAGCCTACCTGCTGCTCCATGAGTTTTTCCCGGCTCGGAATAATCTTGGAAACATCTCCAAACAACAGATCAAATAACGTTTTGCGCTCTTTCTGCGGATACACCAGCGTCGGTTCTCCCTTTATATCCACAGACTTAGCCGTATCATCCACCGCCGTCTGGAAGTCACCGATCTGGTCTATCAGCTTCATTGAGAGCGCTTCCTGCCCGGTCCAAACCCGGCCGTCGGCGATGGCCTTAATGTCGTCCGGCTTGGCATGCCGTCCTTCGGCCACGGCATTCACAAACTGGCCATACATATTGTTGATGAGCGACTGCATGTAGACCCGCTCTTCAGGCGTCATTTCGCGTGTGGGATCACCGGTGTCCTTCAACGCTCCCACTTGCAAAACTTCCGGCTTCAACTTGGCCCAACGCATGAGGTCGCCATAATTCACCCACTCGGCGATCACGCCGATCGAACCCACCACGCTGCCGTTGTTGGCGAAAATTTTATTGGTGGCGGAAGAAACGTAATACGCGCCGCTGGCGCCTACCGTGCTGATGGAGGAAACAATGCGTTTGTGCTTCTCATCGCGCAGGCGCTTTACCTCGCGATAAATTTCTTCCGAAGCCGCTACGCCGCCGCCGGGAGAATTCACATGAATGATGATGGCTTTGATGGAATCGTCGTCGCCAAACTTTTTGAGTTCTGAAACGACGGTGTCGGAATCGAGGATCACACCGTCAAGATCCACCACGCCGATCTTGTCGCCGAATCCGCTGAACGATGACGCCTCTTCTCCGCCACCCGAACGCAGCGTGAAGTAAATCAGTGTAAAGACCACCGCGACGAAGAGGACGAACGCTCCTCCGCCAAGTAACACCCAAAGCCATGTGCGCGAACGCTTTTCATCAGCCATAACAGCCGTAGTGTAGCACCGGAGCGCAACCGGAGGTGTTACGGGTTCGGATCATATAGTGCGGGTGACCGTCGGAGTGTGGCGGAACGTATGGTGTAAACATGTGGCGGAGAAGTGGCAAAAGCGTGTGTCAGAAGTATTCGTAGCGCCGGGTCTCTTACCGGGCGCTACACAACCGCTTTATTGCATCACCATCGCTTGCACGAATCTCAGGCACTGTCGCTTGCACGAATCTCAGCACTGTCATTTCGAGCGAAATAAAAAGCTGCCCCAGCGGCTTTTCAGAGTCGAGAAACCTTGTGCTTGTATTTCAGTGGCAAAGTCGAGATCATTCGAGATCAGAAAAACGGTGCGTTCTTGCCTTCAGGCGCAGCAAAGTAGCGCATCCAAAAGTCCGCTTTCGCCGGTTCCGCGGTCACAATCGGGCCGGGACTTTCTCCCAACTCCATAATCGGCTTGGCAGTAGTCGCATGGAAGGCTTCCCATCCCGGCAACTCTTCGCTATTGGGATCGCCCGTTCTCACGAAGTTCACAAGATAGGAAGACATTTCGTCGGCGATTTCATGGTCCACCATTTCATAAGACCGGTTCAGCTGATTCAGGTTGTCGAAGAAATACGGCATGTCCGCTGAGTGAAATGCCCCGTAGTCGGGATGTTCCGGCCAGGGAATCGCGCGCGTGAAAGAATAAAGAAACGCATCGGTCTTGGCCGTTTTCGCGCGGGCCCGCGCCCAGAGATATGCCGACACTTTCTCGCGGTCGCGTGCGGATTGCTTCTGCGAGGTCTTTGCCTGATCGTCCGTGTTCGCCGGATAGAGTTTTAGAAATTCTTCGCTCATCGTTCCATAGCGATCCTGCGATTGCTTGCGAAAACCTTCCGCGCTCAAAGGCTTGCCAGGATTTTCGTCCGCATTCCAGCCATCGATCATGGGCACGTCATTCTCGCCGCCCATAGCGTAAATCTTCATCACTTGGTCGGGCAGAAACCATCCGTCCACAACGGGAGGAAATCGCGCCGGGGGCGCATCCAAAAGTTTTTCAGCTGGCATCGCGCGCAAATCTGCAATTGATTTCGCGCCTAAAGACTTCACAAAATCCTCGCCTATTTTTTCTGCTTCAGCTAATGAGGACGTGGGAAATCCGCTGACCCCGGTTCCACTCTCCGTGATCGCCCCGCGAAACAGCCCCTTCGTGAGCGGGCTTACAACCTGCAAGCCCACGCTGATCGCGCCCGCTGATTGTCCGCCAATTGTGACGTGCGAAGGATTACCGCCAAACTCCGCAATATTCTCTTTCACCCATTGCAACGCCGCCAGTTGATCGAGAAACGCATAATTGCCCGACGAATGATGCGCGGACTCCGCCGTGAGTTCCGGATGCGCAAGCAATCCGAAAACTCCTACGCGGTAATTCATGTTCACAACAACGATGCCCCTCTGCGCCAGGTTCTCGCCGTCGTAAACTGCCACATCGCCCGAGCCGGAGGTAAACCCGCCTCCGTAAATAAAGACATACACCGGAAGTTTGTCGGTGCCGGTTTTCGCCGGCGTCCAGATGTTCAGGTACAAGCAATCTTCGCTGGCATCGGTAACGAACATGAACTCTTTCGTCCAGGGAAGAAATTCGTGCACCGGCTTCTGCATGCAACTGTGGCCAAAATGGTCGGCGTGCAATACGCCTTTCCATGAATTCGCCGGTTGCGGCGTTTTCCAGCGCAGTGGGCCCACTGGCGGAGCGGCAAAAGGAATGCCTTTGAAGACGGTTATTTTTCCGTCGCTGTCTGCAACTCCCGACACCGCTCCGGATTTTGTGTGAATGGGTTTGTGGATACCGATTTGCGCGGAAAGCGGCACTGCCAGAAAAAGCGTCGTTAAAAAGAGAAAGAACGAAAAGAACCCGAAAGAAGATGTACCGCGGAAGAAATTTTCTTTTGCCATGGAACTTGCCATCGTCAGATGAGCCGCACTCGTTTTATTCCTTTGCCTACCCGAAGATCAATTTCTTTTTGCGTCAGCGTGATCGCTGGAGTTGTGACCGCTTCTCCGTTCACGCGCACGCCACCTTGTTGCCGCCGCCGTTGCGCGTCGGTCGTCGAAGATGCCAAGCCCGCCTTGTGAACCAGCTTGTCGATCTTCACGCAAAGACTACCACCCTCTTTCGCGTCTTTCACGTCGTCGAGCTTGATTTCAATCTGCTCGATGTTCTCTGGCGTTTCATTCTTCTGAAATTGTTTTCCCCAATCTTCCGCCGCCTGCGCCGCGGCTTCCGCCGAATGAAAATCTTTTACGATGCGCTGCGCTAAATCCTTTTTTGCCTGCATGGGATGCGATTCGCGCTTTATCTTCTCAATGTCGGCGACCTGCACATCCGTCAGCAGCTCGTAGTAGCGCCACATCATCTCATCGGAGATGCTCATTAGCTTGCCGTACATATCGAGCGGCACTTCCTGAATGCCAATCGCATTGCCCAGCGACTTCGACATCTTCTGCACGCCATCAAGCCCTTCCAGAATCGGCATGGTCAGCACCACCTGCGACTCCTGACCATTGCTGCGCTGCAACTCGCGTCCCATCTGCAGATTGAATTTCTGGTCGGTGCCGCCGAGTTCCACGTCCGCCTGCAGCATGACCGAGTCATATCCCTGCACCAGCGGATATAAAAGCTCGTGCACGGCAATCGGCTTTTCTTCCTGAAATCGCTTGTGAAACTCCTCGCGCTCCAGCATTTGCGAAACCGTGGCTTTCGACGCCAGACGAATCCAATCTCCGGATTTCATCTTGTCGAACCATTCGCTGTTGAAGCGGGTCTCAGTCTTGTGCGAATCGAGGATCTTGTAAACCTGCGCCATATACGTCTTCGCATTGCGCATGATGTCTTCGGAAGTCAGCGGCGGACGCGTCGCCGAACGCCCTGTAGGGTCGCCGATCATCCCCGTAAAGTCGCCAATCAAAAAAATGACCGTGTGGCCGAGGTCCTGAAAGTGCTTCAGCTTGCGCAGCAAAACCGTGTGGCCAAGATGAAGATCAGGCGCGGTCGGATCGAATCCAGCTTTCACGCGCAGCGGCTTGCCGGAAGCGCGGGACTTCTCCAGCTTTGCACGCAGCTCCGACTCCTTCACAATTTCCGCGGAGTCTTTTTTGATGTAGATCAGTTGTTCGTCAACAGGGGCAAATGTTGGCATGGCCAACCATTATTGCAGATTTGAGAGTTCAGATTGTAGATTGATCCCCTTTAACCGTTCGCAGTGAGGCTACGAAGATAGCAACTAATTCATTAGCTTCCTTTAGAAGCATTTTTATCTTTTCATTTGGAATGAGCCCAGTTTCCACTAAAAGTTCAAGCCAGAAAAGAGATTCATCCGATTCTTCGAGAACAATGCCAAGCTTGGAAATGAAGTCCGCTTTGGATCTTGCGCGACAAACGGTCCGATAATTTGCCGCGACAGATGTAGCTGAACGTAAAAGCTGGCGCGTAATAATTCGTCCCTCCTGATTTGAAGGAACGCAATGACATAAACGGATGACCAACAAAGCGAAGTGCTTTGTTCTATTTTTCAAGACCTCGGAATTGATTGCTGTTGGCATCTTAGGCAATCTGAAATCTTCAGTCTGAAATCTAAAATTTTTAACTGAATGCGGCTGTGACGCTCGTCACAAATCTCCGCCCCTGAACCGTGAATTTCCCCTGCAGCACGATATTGATCGCTTCTGAATATGCAATATGTTCCTGCTCCAGGATTCGCAGGGCCAACGTATGCTCGTCGTCTCCATCAAATACCGGCACAGTTTTCTGCACGATGATCGCGCCGTGGTCGAGTTCTTCGTCCACGAAATGCACCGTGCATCCGGCAACTTTCACCCCATAAGCAAAAGCCTGCTCCTGCGCTTCGAGGCCGGGAAACGCGGGTAGCAACGAAGGATGAATATTCAGAATGCGCTGCGGAAACTGTTGCACGAACCAAGGCGAAAGCAAGCGCATGTAGCCGGCTAAACAAATGAGATCGACATTGTGCTGCTGGAGTGCGGCCACCACTTCGCGGTCATGCTGCTCGCGATCTTTTCCTTTGGAAGGAATCGCCAAGGCCGTCAATCCCAGCATGCGGGCAGCTTCCAGTCCTCCGGTGTCAGTCTTGTTGGAAATGACAACGGCGATGCGGGCATTCGCAATCTTCCCGTTGGCAATATTCCTTGCGATGGCCTCGAAGTTCGAGCCGCGTCCGGAAAGAAGAATGCCAATGTTTCTGGGTCTTGGGTCGTTGGCCATGGGTCGTTAGCTCAAAAATATCACCTATCATTGACGATTGCAGATCGCAGATTTTTAATCAACAATCTTAAATCTCCAATCTGCAATGGAACCGTTTGCCGCTCTTCCCGCCGATTGGTATAGTTTTATTGCCCATGTACAAAGACTTTCACGCTACCGACCGCTGGACCAAGAAGCAGGTCCACTGCCTTTACCAGGCGCTGATAGTGGCCGTGGCCACGCGCCACGCCGACGCCGTTGACATCAAGTTTATCGTCGATGGCCGCCCGGTCTGGGTTGCGCTGCCTCTTCCGGCTTGGGTGGAATACAAGAACCGCACGGGAAAAATGATCACCGATCCGCTGGCCATCGAGATCGCCGGTCACTATTTAAAGACCGCGCTCGAAACCGGAGAAGGCGTGGGCCGCGAAATGTATTCGCTCACGGTCGCAGAAACCCTTCATCATCTGGAAGCGCTGGTAAAAGAAGAGACAGAAGCGGCGGTCGAAACAAAGTAACTGTTACTTCCTGAATTTGCCCACCAATTACACCAAAGATTCGAATCTCTATCGATTTCACTAGTGCGCTTTACGCACAAAAATTAAAAATGTTTGTATGTTGTTGCGCATTGGTTCGGCATTTCTGGAGTCGCTGCTTCCTGCTGATCGCTACCAAGGTATTTACGTTTGGGCCTTGCGGAGGAACCGGCGTCATTCCTCTGTTAATAATGGTCATTGCCGTTCCACTCGGCGGGGTACTGCTTCTAATCGGCGGAATTCGCACCTACCGAAAAAGAAAAATACGCGCTAGCGACGCGCTCACGCCTTCTTAATCAGCCGCGAAATCCATATCAAAATCACTGCTCCCAAAATCGCCACCAGGATGCTCGGAATCAATCCGCCGGTTGTGTAAATCCCAAACAGCCGAAGCACCCAGCCGCCGACAATCGCTCCTAAAATGCCGAGCACTAAATCCATCAGCACGCCATAGCCGGAACCTTTCATCAGCTTGCCCGCTGCCCATCCGGCGATAATGCCCACAATAATCAGATAAAGAAAAAACATAAACGCCCCCTCAAACTCGTTTTGCGCAGCGCCTAGAAGCTACTCGGATCCCATAGAAATAGCTACTCGCACTTTAATCTTTATGCGTGTCGAAAAGATGGGTTTGAGCTGAGGTTGTTGAATTCATTATTGCGGAAATCGTCTCTCATTTGCATCTACGCCGCGTTGAATCTCAAATTGAAATTCGCGCGCTGAATCTGAATCGAAAAAACTGCTTTTAATAATTAGTTCATTGCATGAATTTTATGTTGCAATTTTTTGCGTCTACTCATAAAACTGTATCCGCAATTTTCATTGAAATAAAAATTGCAGGAAGTTTTTACCTGCAATGCTTGTCTGAGATTCAGACATTTGTGCCGAATCTCTGTATATCAGCAATTTGCATCTAAAGTTTCGAGTGGCACGGAGTTTGCAATGTAAACATGCTGTACATGGAGGTAGTCAATGATGAACAACCATGTCATCACTCCCCTAACTATCTCTGATTTAAGCAGTCTTGATTTGAAGTTTTTTACCCGGTTAGGGGTATTATCGCCGTCGGCTGTAGAAACTTGGGAAGATCCAGAACCGCGTCGCTGTCTGAATGGCAATAGGGTTCTGGGCATGATTACAGTTCTGGGTGTCAGCGCAGCGGGATGGACCGCTGTGGCGTTCGGAGTTGCCCGCTTATTACGATAAGCAAAAGGACATCACGATAGCGACTTCACAATAGCAATGATTTCACGATAGCTAGGATCCGCGCTTCGCGGATCTTAGCTATTGTGTTTGTGGGTATTGTCCGAATCCGTAATGGAATAAAGATGTGCTGATTGTCGTAGTAATGATGTGCAGTTTGTCGAGTAATGATGTCGCAGTAAAGATGGGCTATTTGTCGTAGTTCAGAAGTGAAAACACGTCGTAAGACTTCAGCTTGTCGCGTCCATGCAGAAAGTCCAACTCCACCACAAAACTCAGACCCACAATTTCCGCCCCCAGCGAACTGGCTAATTTCGCTGTCGCTTCCGCAGTTCCGCCGGTCGCGAGCAGATCATCCACGATCAGCACGCGCTGACCTTTTTGGATCGCGTCTTTGTGGATCTCGAGTGTATTTGTTCCGTACTCCAGGGCGTAATCGTATTTTGTAGTCTCTGCGGGAAGCTTGCCGGGTTTGCGGACAGGAATGAATCCGGCATTCAAACGATAAGCCAGTGCCGGGCCAAAAATAAATCCCCGGGCTTCCATGCCTAGTACCAAATCAATGTCGTGCCCAATGTAGTTCTGCGCCAGCGCATCGATAAGCATGGCCAAGCCACGCTTATCTTTGAGCAGTGTAGTGATGTCGTAGAACAGAATGCCCTTCTTGGGAAAATCCGGCACTTCGCGGATCAGGCCTTTCAGCAGGGTCGAATCCACTGTGCTCTTCGTATTCGGATATGCACTCGTCGCCATTACCAGGCTCCTTCAATGCGAAATGTTGTCAGGCCATTTACCGGCTTTGCTTCGGATTCTGCAACATCATCTACACGCGCCGCGCGCGGGCCTTGCCGCAACCGCGCCCGCAAACTGCTTAGCTGGTCCCGCGTTCCCATCGCCAAAACTTCTACCGTGCCATCGCTGTTGTTCCGTACCCAGCCAGCGATCCCCAGCATGTGCGCTTCCCGCTCCACAAACCAGCGGAAACCTACTCCTTGCACTCGCCCGCGAACAATAAACCGGCGGGCTTCGGTAGCGTTTTCAGCAGCAGCCATAAAAAATCAAAATGCAGAATTAAAGAATTCAGAATGCGGAATCAAAAACCAGCGGCTTTCATTCTGCATTCTAACTTCTGCATTCTGCATTAAACTTACGCTCTCGACAAATACGCGCCTTCGGCGGTATCCACTTTGATCTTCTCACCTTCATTGATGAACGGGGGCACCTGCACAATCAATCCCGTATCGGTCTTTGCCGGCTTGGTCACACTCGAGGCCGTAGCCGACTTCAATCCCGGTTCGGTTTCAAGCACGGTCAGAATGACCGTCTGAGGCAATTCCACTCCGACGGCTTTGCCATCGAAAAATTCCACCCTGATCTGAATATTAGGAATCAGATAATCCACGGCATCGCCCAGAATCTCCCGCGTCAGGTGCGTCTGCTCGAAGTTCTCGGTGTTCATGAAGTAGTAGCCGTCGCCGTCGTTGTACAAATATTCCATCTCCACTTCATCCACCATGATCTTCTCAATGGGATCAGGCGAGCGGAAGCGATGCTCGAACATAGCGCCGGTGCGCAGGTTGCGAAGTTTCGCCTGGATGAAAGCGCGCAGGTTTCCGGGCGTGCGGTGCTCCACGCTGAACACGGAATGCAGATCGTTGTTGTGCTTGATGATCATGCCGGGGCGAAGCTGGGTCGCGGGAATAGACATTGCTCGGTCGATCTCCTTTATTTCGAATACGGTTGCAGGCAAAAGAGCGGAAGGGCGGATGGGCCACAATCTCCGCGCATGCGGGAACTAAAGTGTTATCTTACACGGGCTTGGGCCAGTTGGGAATCGCAGATAACGAACTGCTTCGGCCGGTTAAATGCCTAATGCCTCCTCGTCTCCAGACAGCTAGAATGGAACAAATGGAATCCAAGGTTACGGAATACTAGTTACGGAATACGATTGGAAAGGGCCAATTTTATGCGTTCTGGAAATTATGAAGCTTCTGAAGGCGGCGGCGCAGGAACAGCAATCACTTTTCTTTTAATCGGATTAGGAGCAGGCGCATTGGTCGGGCTTCTATTTGCCCCAAAGACCGGCAAGCGCATGCGAAAGGATTTACTTCGCAAGTATCAGGAAGCGCGGACCACCATCGATGACTGGAAAGACGAAGTTCGCGAGGCCGCCGAAGACGTGGTCGAGCGTGGCAGCGAAATCGCCGATGATCTGCGGGACCGCGTCACTCCACTGACTCGCGGCATCCGCCGGTAAATCAAATTCGCAGTGACGAATGTCAGGATATTTATCGTAGAAAATTTATATAGGCTGCCCACCCTTCGCGATTTTCGAAGGGTGGGTAATATGAACTAAAACTTGCTTGTCAGGCTGAGCGAAGCGAGGAATCTGCTTTAAACAGATTTCTTGTTCACCTTGTGCTCCGGAAATAACCTCCCGCTAAAACAACCGGAAGCTCACATCTACGCTGATCCTTACCGCGACCGGACGCCCATCCAATGTCGCCGGCTGAAACTTCCACTGATTCACCGCTTCCATGGCTTTCTCATCGAGCCCCATTCCTGCCGATTGCTGCACTCGCATATCGTGCGGCTTGCCATCCGGCCCAACAATCAGGGCCAGAATTACCGAGCCTTGGAATTTCGCTGCCCGCGCTTCGTTCGAATATTCCGGATCAGGATCGTAAAGCACGCGCGGCTGCGTGACCCCATTGCGCCCCGGACGATAAAGAGTGCCTTGGTTGTCGCCCGCCCCCGGCCCAAAACCTTTTCCGTCTCCATCACAGCACTTGTCGCCGATTCCCGCTGGCCCGCCCTTGCCATTCGA
>DASXCC010000128.1:0-20494 GCA_036491415.1 Terriglobales bacterium
TGGGGAACGCTCTGCATGCCCGCGCAACCGGTCGAAGCTGCATCGTGCAAGTGATCGGTAAGAGAAATCCACTGTACTTGTGAAGGATCGAGGTTCGCGGCATTCTGCGACTTCCAGACTCCGCCATATGCTCCCCCGATGTAAACCGTGTTGCCGCCGGAGTCGGCAGGATCAATAGCGATGGCAGTTGCGCGTCCTGTAACCGCGCCGTAATTTCCGACTCCAATCCCGCTTGCATCTGACGCCAGCGGAGCGGGACCGAGGGGTGTCCAGATTGCGCCTGTCGCGGTTGTGCCATGCGGTACCCCTTCGAGTGCTCCGTGGATTGTCCCTTGTCGAGCAGTACGCATTTGCATTTTCTGCTGCATGGCGCGCAGGTGAAGTAATGCTGCGTTTTCTCCAGGAACAGTTCGGCCGCGCGCAAACCATTGCTCTCGCTGCACAATTCTCTGATGCTCGCTTTGTGAGTTGTTGCCTTCCTGCGTCAGTGCAGTGCCGACGAAGAGGGGGCCAAGAACAAAAGCGACGATCATTCGCTGGACGATCACTCGTTGAACGATCAGTCGTTGAGAGATATACATAAGTTCGGCGCACACATATCCCGCTGGCTAACGGGGAATTAGCAACGAAGATGTCATTTCTGGAGGAACGCCGAAAGTGCAGTTGAACAGAGATGGTCTGTGGATTTTGGCAGGTGGTACGACTTGCGTATTCGCTTTTTGTTCTCTAAATGATAGGCTTTAAATGGAACATAAATCAGGCAAATGCGGAGACAGGCCTTTAATCCACGGGTTTAACTGTTGCGAGTGAAGAAATCGCAACAGGACTTAATATCCTCAAGTCTGCGCTCAAAAGATTTTTTCCGGCCACATCTCCCAGTCCACAATCACGACGAAATTCATTTCTACCAGTTGTGCATGGTGCCATCCAATTTGCGATTCACCGGAAGATACGCGCGCTGGTACGGATATTTCGCAGCCAGAGCTTCGTCAATGTCCACGCCGATGCCGGGTTTTTCTCCGGGATGCATCGTGCCGCTTTCAAATTTATAAGCATGTGGAAATACTTTGTCGGTTTCATCGGAGTGCCGCATGTATTCCTGGATCCCGAAGTTGTGGACGCTTAAATCAAAATGCAGTGCCGCACCCATGCACACCGGGCTCAAGTCTGTTGCTCCGTGCGATCCAGTGCGTACGTGATACAGATCGGCAAAGCTGGCGATCCGGCGAAGATGCGTGATGCCGCCAGCATGAACCACGGTCGTGCGTATGTAGTCGATCAGCTGTTCCTGAATAAGTTGCTGGCAATCGTAGATGGTGTTGAATACTTCTCCAACCGCAAGCGGCGTTGTGGTGTGCTTGCGAATCAGACGGAAACTTTCCTGTAGTTCGGCAGGCGTTACGTCTTCCAGCCAGAAAAGATGATACGGTTCGAGAGATTTGCCGCAGCGCGCGGCTTCGATCGGAGTAAGCCGGTGGTGCGCGTCGTGAAGCAGATGAATGTCAGGTCCGAACTCGCTACGCAAACGCTGAAAGAGTTGCGGCACGAAATTCAAATACAGTTCCGTAGACCAAACATTTTCCGGAGGCGCATTTTTTTCTGCGGGCTCATAGTACATACCGCCGCGTCCCACGCCATAAGTGCTGGCCATGCCAGGGATCCCCGATTGTGCTCGGATGGCTTTGTATCCCAGCTTGACGTAATGCGCGACGGCTTTAACGGTGTCTTCTACGTCGGCGCCGCTGGCGTGACCATAAACCATCACGCTCTCGCGGGAGGCCCCGCCGAGTATCTGATAAAGAGGAGTGTTCAGGCTCTTCGCTTTGATGTCCCAAAGCGCGGTGTCCACGGCAGCGATGGCCGACATGGTGACCGGACCGCGTCGCCAGTATGCTCCTTTATATAGGTATTGCCAGATGTCTTCGATGCGTCGCGCGTCGCGTCCAATGAGCAGAGGAACGACGTGATCGGTAAGGTAGCTGGCAACCGCGAGTTCGCGTCCATTCAGCGTCGCGTCGCCAAGGCCGTAGATTCCATCTTCTGTGATGAGTTTGAGCGTGACGAAATTTCTTCCCGGACAGCAGACAATTACTTTCGCGTCAGTGATTTTCATTTTTAGTAGGAATGCAGAATCAACTTTCTCCAAAAAGAAATGCAGGTAATGCTACCAAAACTTATGATAAATTTTCTGCGGCTTGAAAAGTACGGGTATCGAACAATATGAGTCAACGGTGGCAGATCGCAATTCTGGCGGTGCTTTCATTCATTTTGCTGCAAAGCAATTATTTACTGGCCGAAGATGGCAAAAACGCGTGGCTGCGCTATGCCGCGCTGGATAGCAAAGCTTCTCAGCACTACGAATCACTACCTGCGAGTGCGGTTGTGTTGGGAGATTCCATAATTTTAAAGACTGCGCAATCGGAGTTGATTCATGGCGTGCGCGGCATGCTGGGAAAAACGCTACGGGCCGAAAACGAAATGCCGCAAGAGTCAGCGATACTTTTAGGCACGCTGCAGGAAGTGCAGAACATCGATTCCGCTCTGAAGCCGACGGAAAAATTAAAAACGACAAAGTTAAAAAACGACGGGTATTGGATTACTACGGCTCATGTGCATGGTCACACCTGCATCGTCATCACGGCGACGAATGATCGCGGAGTTTTGTATGGCGTATTTGCGTTGCTGAATAAGATTGCGTGGAACCAAAGTCTTGCAACGTTGAATGAAGTGCAGCAACCGTACTCGAATATTCGCTGGGTTGATCAATGGGACAATCCAAAGGGAACCATCGAGCGAGGATACGGCGGCCTCTCCATCTTTTTTGAAAACGGGAACGTCCGGGCTGATCTCACTCGCGCCGGAGAATACGCGCGCCTGCTTTCATCCATTGGGATTAACGGATGCAACATTAACAATGTGAATGCTGACCTGGGTACGTTGAAGGATGATTTCATCCCGCAACTTGCGCGCGTGGCGGATGTGTTCCGTCCCTGGGGAGTGAAGCTTTCTATCTCGATTGATTTGAGCAGTCCCAAAGCCATCGGCCACCTCGACACTTTTGATCCGCTTGATCCGAAGGTGATCGAGTGGTGGAAGAACAAGGTGGACGAGATCTATAAACAAATCCCCGATTTTGGCGGCTTCACTGTCAAAGCGGATTCCGAAGGACGCCTCGGCCCTTCGAGTTACGGACGCACTCCTGCCGACGCTGCCAATTTATTGGCGCAGGCGCTGAAGCCGCATGGCGGCGTGCTCTTTTACCGCGCTTTTGTTTACAACCATCATCTGGATTGGAAAAATCCGAAGAATGATCGCGCGCGCGCTGCATATGACATCTTTCATCCTCTGGATGGAAAGTTTTCAGACAACGTTATTATTCAAATCAAAAATGGGCCCATCGATTTCCAGGTGCGCGAGCCTGCCTCGCCGTTGTTCGCTGGTTTAGAAAAAAGCAATCAAGCCATGGAAGTGCAAGTTGCTCAGGAGTATCTGGGGCAGCAGCGGCATCTTGTTTTTCTTCCGCCCATGTGGAAGGAAGTCCTCGACTTCGACATGCACGCTAACGGTTCAAGCACTCCGGTGAAAGATCTGATTTCCGGCAGAACATTTCATCGTCCAATCGGAGGCATGGTTGCCGTCGTAAACGTCGGCATGGATTCCAACTGGCTCGGCAGTCATCTCGCGATGGCCAATCTATACGGCTATGGGCGGCTTGCGTGGAATCCAAATGTGAGTTCAAAAAGGATTGCGGAAGATTGGACACGCTTAACATTCGGCAACGATCCGGCGGTGGTGCAAACCATCACTGATATGCAATTAGCCTCTTGGCCGGCGTATGAAGATTACACAGGGCCGCTTGGATTGCAGACGCTCACCAATATCACCGGTCCTCATTCTGGCCCGGGCATTGAAGCTTCAGAAAACAATGGCTGGGGACAATGGCATCGTGCGGACCACGAAGGGGTCGGCATGGACCGTTCAGCAGCCACGGGAACCGGCTACGCCGCGCAATATCCCACGGCTGTTGCGAAGATGTATGAATCACTCGCGTCAACGCCTGACAATCTGGTTTTGTTCTTCCATCACGTTCCTTATACCTACAAACTGCACTCCGACAAATCGGTCATTCAATATCTCTATGACTCGCACTACGAAGGTGCAGCTCGAGCCAAAGAATTTGTCGCTGAATGGAAGTTGTTAAAAGACCGCGTGGATGAACAGCGTTACGACGAAGTTCTGCAGGCCTTTGAATATCAGGCAGGACACGCGATCGTTTGGCGCGACGCGGTTGTGAACTGGTTTGCGCGCGAATCAGGAATTCCCGACGCGAAGGGAAGAGTCGGGCACAATCCCGATCGCATCGAAGCCGAATCCATGCAGTTGCAAGGCTACGTGACAACGGACGTCACTCCGTGGGAGAACGCGTCCGGAGGAAAGGGAATTGAGTGCAAAGCGGAAAGTTGCACGGCCACTTTCCAGTTTGACCGTTCTGATGGATGGTATGAGTTAGACCTCCAATATTTCGATCTGATAAATGGTGACGCCAAATTCCGTCTCTATGTCGGCGATCAGTTAGTCGATCAATGGATTGCCAACGACCATCTTCCCGCTCGAACGCTTGGCGGGGATGCTTCGACGCGAAGGTGGATTTCAGGACTGGCTCTGCGAAAAGGGGACACCATCCGCATTGAAGGAATTCCCGACGGCGATGATCGTGCCGCGATGGACTACGTCACGATTCATCCCATGAATGCTTCTGTGATCCCGAAGAAATAAAGAAATCTGTCAAATGATTGTCACTTCGCGCCGTGAAATCTTCCGGTTGAATCGCAAGATAAGCACGCTGGGACTTATGCAAAATCGCTGTGCTGATACTTTTAAATCGCGAGAAGAGAGCTTTCTAAGGCCAATTTGTGCTTGACAATTCAAAACCAGGCTACATATAGTTCGAGGCGCGAATTTAGTGGGATATCGAAATACATTTCTTTCACAGGGCGTTGGAGTCACAAATACTGAATGCGGCGGATTGATTTTACCAACACGCATGTAGCGTCCAGTGAAACGGCGCGCGACATCAACCGGGGTGTTCTTTTGAATTTAATCCGGCGACGGCAACCGATCTCGAGGGCCGATCTGGCGCGGGTTTCCGGACTACAGCGAAGTACTGTCTCGCTCATTACCGAACAGCTCATCAAGGAAAAGTGGGTGGTAAATGGCCCGGTGGGCCGCCTGCCACGTGGACGCCGTCCTACCTTTTTGCGCTTGAACGATCGCAAAGCCATCATCGTGGCTGACCTTCGCCCCGCCCAAACAACGGTCGCCGTGGCTGACGTGAATGGCCGCTTCCTGTCCCAGGAAGCCATGCCCACTCTGGCGGATGCACGCGAGACTGCGGAAGAACTTGCACAGCGCATGCGCCATTTAATGACGATGCATCCCGGTCTGATCTTTCAGGGCGTGGGAATCAGCCTCCCGGGACGCTTCGATCAAAAAACGCAGCGTGTTGTGTTCGCTCCAAATTTGAAATGGCCGGATTTTGATCTTCGTGGGCCAATCGAAAAAGCTACCGGACTGCGGGTGGAACTTGAGAACGCGGCGAATGCCTGCGTGCTGGCTGAAGTCTGGTTCGGACCTGGCGAAAGAATGAGCGACATGGTGGTCGTAACTGTCTCGGAAGGAATTGGGACGGGGCTCTTTACGAACGGCCAGCTGGCTCGCGGGCTGAACGGAATGGCGGGGGAGTTCGGCCACATTCCGCTCGATCCGAACGGGCCTAATTGTACCTGCGGCGGCAGAGGCTGCTGGGAAGTGTATGCCTCCAACCGCGCGGCTTTGCGTTACTACCACGAATCAAGCTCGGGTTCAGAGGGGCTGAGCTTTCAGGACCTGCTAGCCCTTGCCGAAGCCGGCGATGAGATTGCTTTGCGTGCCCTGGACAAAATGGCCCATGCCATTGGCCGCGGCATGCGCATGGTGGTTGCCGGACTTGCTCCGGAAGAAATTGTCATGGTTGGGGAATTCACCCGTCAATGGCCACGTTTCGGGCCGGTCATTGAAACCGAAATCGGCAAAGCGATCCTGGTTGGCAAGCCGCCGCGGGTTCGGCCTGCGGCTGCGGAGCCCAGCATGGCGCGCTTGCGCGGGACCGTCGCTTTAGTTTTGCAAAAACATTTTGGATCTTTGCTACGCGCTTTGCAACAAAACGCTTCGCTGCAGGAGCACGACGTTGAAGTGACGATGCAGTGATGCTTGGGATATACGGGAGCAGTCAGTAACAACGTGCAGATGTAAGTAAATCAGGGAAATGTGGCAGGGCAATGGGGCCGGCATATTTCACAAGTAGCCCGGGAGGGCACAATGCCGAAACAACAAATAAAGGGAGAGCCAACAGCAATTAGTATGAGACTCAAACAATATACCTTTGTAATGTTAATGGTTGTTCTCGGAATGACCGCGATGCCAGCGCAAGCTCAGGTACTTTATGGGTCGCTGACAGGAAATATTACTGACACTTCAGGCGCAGTTGTCCCGGGAGCACGCGTTGAAGCACTGAATCTAGCGACGAGCCTGAAGCGTGAAACGACATCGGACTCAAGCGGTATTTACCGTCTCCCGGATTTGCAGCCTGGTATTTATAAAGTGACAATCTCGTCATCCAATTTCGGCGCGATTGTTACTGAAGGGGTCCACGTTTCCGTGAATGCTATTACTCGCGTGGATACGGAACTGAAAGTTGCGCAGCAAACAGAGACGGTAACTGTGTCCGGTGCAACGCCTGAATTGCAGACAGATAAATCCGATGTTCATACGGATTTGACTGCAAATCAAATCACGAATCTTCCCATCACTTCATCCGTGGGCGGAAGGAACTTCCAATCACTTTTGCGCGTTGTGCCAGGTTTTGGATTGCTTGCGGAACAGAACTCGGCTGCTGGAAACCCCCAGCGTGCCATGACAACAAACGTAAACGGTCAATCATCGCAAGGGATCAACACTCGCATTGACGGCGCGGCTGATGCATATCCATGGCTGCCGGCCAACGTTGCTTATGTGCCTCCGGCAGATTCCGTGGAAACCGTGAACATTGTTACCAATTCGTTCGACGCCGAACAAGGAATGGCAGGCGGAGCCGCCGTGAACGTGCAGATCAAATCCGGAACCAACCAGTTCCATGGAGAAGGATCTGAGTTTTTTACCAACCAGGACCTTCGAACCAGGAACTACTTTAAGACGGACACGACGCGTTTCCCCACGCTGGCGAAAAATATCTTTCACCAGTATGGCGGAAATATCGGCGGGCCCATCATTAAAGACAAACTCTTTTTCTTCGCGGATTATCAACGCACTACGCAACGCGGAATCGGTCAACCAACATTTACGCTTCCAACATCTGCAATGCAGGCTGGTGATTTTACTGCCGCAGGCCTGCCGATTATCTATGATCCTGCTACCGGCGATGCCAGCGGAAATAACAGAACGCAAATTTCATGCAATGGCGTGCTGAACATGATTTGCCCTAACCGGATTGATCCGGCGTCGGCGGCATTAGTTAAATTGCTGCCCGCATTGACTAATCCGAATGCCCTTACCAACAACTACGTTGCGAATGGGACCGGCCAGTACAATGTGGACGACATTGACTCCAAGATCAATTATGTATGGGGAGCTAAGTCCACAATATTTGGCCGTTACAGCATTTCGAACAGCCATATTTTCGATCCTCCGGCATTGGGAACAGTGGGTGGGGATGCTACGAATGGTGGTCAGCAGGGTAACGCAGATTCGCGCATTCAAAGCGTAGGACTTGGCGGTACTCATACCTTTACCCCCAATCTTCTTTTCGACTGGAATGCCGCATTTACCCGCCAGCGGCTGGGCGCTACCAACGTTGATATCGGTTCGCCATTCGGTCTCAACGTTCTGGGCATTCCTGGAACCAACAACTTCGGGACGACCGGCGATCCCACCCTTTACAACGGCATTCCATTTTTCCAAACCACGGGCGTGGCGAACTTCGGAAATGCCAACGTTTCCAATCCTTTCCTGTTCAGAGATAATCAATACGTCACAGGTGAAAACCTGAGTTGGAACCATGGCAAGCACGCATTCCGCTTTGGTTTCGAATATGACCACGTGCAGATGAACCACTTCCAGCCGCAAGGCGCCGATGGCAACTTTACAAGCGCGCGCGGCTCTTTCAATTTCAACGGAAACCTGACAACTCAAAATAGTTCTACCGCCGTTAATAACCCTGGAAACTCTTTTGCTCAATTCCTTTTAGGATTGCCCAACAGAGCCGGCAAAGACGTACTGCTGTTCAATCCAATTTCATTGCGGTGGTCCACGTATGCCATGTACGCACGTGACCAATGGCAAGCTACGCGAAAGTTAAGTTTGACGTTGGGCTTGCGTTGGGAATTTATTCCTTTCGGCTATGGGGACAACGGTCACGGGCTTCCATATTTCAATCCTTCTAACGGGAATGTGTACATTGGCGGCGAGGGTGGCGTGCCGATGAATAGCACCATGGATGTGGGGCATGGCCAAATACTCCCCCGCATTGGTTTCGCATATCGCGTAACTGAAAAGACTGTAGTCCGTGGCGGATTCGGTATCAGCGCAGATCCCAATCAATGGCACTATCTGCGCAACTCATATCCGGGGAATATTACTTCGGATTTGGGGAATGCCAGCGGTCGCATACCGGAGTTAAGCCTTACCGGTACCAATGCAACGGGAACTTCGTATGGGACCATTCCAGTGGGCTTATCCAGCCTTCTGGTGCCACTACCCGATATTAGCGCAGGTATTCTCCCTCTGCCTGTGGGCGCCAGCACCAGAGATTTCGCAAATCCTTTCCGGCGCGGCTACATTAACTCGTACAACTTAACTGTCCAGCAAGAGATCGCAGGGTTTGTGGTGGAAGCTGGATATGTAGGAACTCGTGCGATTCGACCGCTGACCAACCTGAATCTTAATGCCGCACCAATTTGTCCTGCGACCGTGGTTCCTTACACTTCAGCCGGATGTAACGCTGCAGGTTTCGGAGAACTGCTTACTACTTCGTTGGGGCGCGCAGTGAGCGATATCAGCTCGCTGACGCCGTTTGGAAACAACTACTACGATTCCCTGCAGGCGAAGTTAACTAGGCACATTGGAAATTCATCGCTCATAGGCGCGGCCTATACTTTTTCGAAAGCGATTGATTACTCCGACAACGATGATCTGAATGGTTCCTTCGAAAACTTTCCAGCTTATCTTTTCATGAATAGGTCGCTGGCTTCCTTCGACAGAACTCACAACTTGCAACTCTATGCTGTTTACAGCTTGCCATTCGGCCGTGGTCAACGTTGGGGACAAGGCGGTATCGCCAATGCAATCGCTGGAGGCTGGCAATTGAATTCGACTGTAAGCAAACTGAGTGGCACACCATTTAACCTTACCGGCAATGCGGGCCTGTTAAACCCCGCCAGTTCGCGTGGTTTCACTGAAACTCTTAATATGGTGAATCCATTCCAAGTAACCAGCGGTAAACCATGGTCGGGAGTTGGAATTTGCCCCAATGCTTCCTGCCAGTACTTCAACCCGGCGGATTTCTCCCAGCCAACAGCCGGTAACTTTGGCGATGTACGGCGCGATACTTTTAGAGGGCCTGGAGTGTTTGACATGGACTTAAGCGTCTTCCGTGATTTCAAACTTACAGAACGGTTCACCTTCCAATTCCGTGCTGAAGCATTCGGTTTGACCAATACACCTCGCTTTAACAATCCAAATGGTGGCTGTGCCGGAGCTGCAGGTGCGACATGCGTCGTTGCCAATAACAACTTTGGCACAATTACCGGTACTGCAGGCACAAGTGGAAGCAACTCCAGTACTGATGGAACTCGGAATATCTGGTTTGCCGGGAAACTGACTTTCTAAACCATCAACCGGGCCTCGGCCCAACAACCTGCTGATCTGAAAGTGGAACATTCGGATGCCGCACAACGGTATCCGAATGTTCCGTTTGATAATCTTTCCGTCCCGCCTAGGACACATTCTCAGGAGGAAACGCCATGATGCGTTTTGTTAGTTCTTACCCACTCCGGAAAACCAGGCAGCTACGAATACGCCTGGCGCATTTTCTGGTAATTGGGCTTCTTTTTTTTTCTGTGGTAGGTAGTGCCCGCTTTTCTGCGGCACAAGTAGTTTTACAAAGTGATTTTGAAGATGGGTCCACTGGAGGCTGGGGATCGTTTTGTGGCGCTGTCGTCACCAATACAACCGCGGCCGCCGAGTCAGGCACTCATGCTTTACTAGCTTCCGGAAGAACGCAAGGCTGTGCGGGCCCGAGCATCTTATTGACCAATACACTCATACCTTTAGCTACTTACCAAATTACCGGCTGGGTCCGCCTTCCTGATTCAGAGAGCGGAAATATTGACCAGGCCGATTTCACCGTCGATCAAACCGATTCAAGTTCAGGAAATAATTTCGTAACAGTTGGCCCGTTTCAAACGCAGGTGACAAATACCGGCTGGGTGGAATTGTCGGGACAATATACGGCGACTGCCAGCCCCACCAGCACCATTTTGTATACGCAACTCGTGAACAGCGGCACGGGTTTAACCGATAGCTTTTATCTGGACAATGTAACCATCACAGAGATTTCCGGTCCGCCAACCGGGCCGCAGGACAACTCCGGCATAAGCACGGATTTCGAAGATGGATTCCTGGATGGATGGGCGCCACGCTTCGCAACCGTAACCGGACAAGTACCGACAGCCACCTCAGGTTGCTGCACCCTCACCAATACCACTGCGGATTTTCATTCCGGTAGCCATAGCGTTCTGGTTACAGGCCGCACGGGAGCTTTTGAAGGGCCGCAGATCAACGTCAGCAACAAGATGTTTGTCGGTTCTACATACGCGGTGAGTGTGTGGGTGAAGCTTGGCCCAAGCGCTACTGCGGCAGATACGCTCCGAGTGAGCCTGCAAACGAGTCTTGGCGGAGTTCTAAGTTTTGGCACAGTCGTCGGTAATACGACAGTGCCGTTAAATACCTGGGTCAATTTGAAGATCCCGAAATATTCCATGGGCTCTTCGTACGATCCGGGCACAGCGTTTCTCTATGTGGAGTCCAACAGCGGTATGCAGGACTTCTACATCGACGACTTCAGCCTGACGTTCATTCCGCCCGTCCAGATTGAACAGAACATTGCGTCCGTCTTCCAGACGTATGCAAATTTGTTCCCAATCGGAACAGCAATCGATTCTTCGGATATCGCTGGCCCGCACTCGCAATTGTGGGTGAAGCACTTTAACAGCATGACTTCCGGAAACGACATGAAGTGGGATGCCACGGAAGGCTCGGAAAACACCTTCACTTATGCGACGGCAGACGCACAAGTGGCCTTCGCGCAGAAAAACAACATCCGCGTTCGCGGCCATAATCTGGTTTGGGCCAACGGGTCGCAGGTGCCGGCGTGGGTATTCCGCGAAGAAGACGGCGTTACGCCGTTAGCGCCGGGAAATGCCGCGGACAAAGCGCTGCTGATCTCGCGTATCCAGAACCACATCCAAAACGTGGTTACGCACTTCGGAGCAGCGACGTACGCATGGGACGTGGTCAATGAACCCATTGATGCGACTCAACCGGATTGCCTGGTGCATGGTCCGTTCTACAACATCATTGGACCGCAATACATTGATATAGCATTTCAGGCCGCGCACGCTGCGAACCCGAATGCTGAACTCTTTCTCAATGACTTCAACACCACGACCGATCCGAAAAAGACCTGCCTCTTTAACGTGGTGCAGGGAATGATCGCGCGCGGGGTTCCGATTGACGCTGTGGGACACGAGATGCACATCAATCTCCAGTTCCCGCCGGTGCAATCGCTGGCCGATACCGTCAATCAATTTCATGGATTGACCACCATCGCCGGCAAGCCGCTCGATCAGCAAGTGACCGAGTTCGACATCAGCGTATATTTCGGCTCGAATCCAACCATCTTCACGGACTACAGCCAAATACCGCAGGACTTCTTTGTCCAACAAGGTTACTTGTATCGTGACTTCTTTCAGGTGTTGAAGCAGTTGAATAGCGACCCTGCGAATCCGAAGATCAGCTCCGTTACTTTCTGGGGAATGGCCGACGACGATACATGGTTGACCTCAGCCACGAAAGTTGATGGGCCGCTGCTCTTTGATACCGGGTTACAACATAAACCGGCGTACACGGGCATCATTGATCCGCTTGATCTGCCTGGAGCGGACCTCTCGGTGACCATGAGCGCGGGAGCGGGAAGCGTACTTAGCGGACAATCGGTGGCGTACACCATCACGGTGACGAACAACGGCAATGAAGATGCTGCTTCGTTGACGTTGACCGATACTCTGCCCAGCGGCGCTACGTTCCAATCTGTCACGGCGCCAGCGGGATGGACTTGCTCCAGCCCGGCGGTCGGTGGCACGGGGACGCTGAGCTGTACGGCTGCGGCCCTTGCGAATGGCGGAACAGCGCAGTTCACACTGATGGTCGGCGTTCCTTGTGGTACGACGAACGGAGCGGTGCTCATGAACTCCGCCAACATCGCTTCCACTACACGCGATCCCAACCCGGATCCAACAAACAACACGGCAACGTTGAACGTCAGCGTTTCGAATCCGCCGCCGGTGATCTCCGGACTCACAGTGCATCCCAGCATTCTGTGGCCGCCGGACACCTTGCTGCATGAAGTAACGCTGAACTATTCCATCACCGATAACTGCACGGCGGGAATTGTTCCCGTCATTACCGTGACCAGCAGCCAGCCCGTGGATCCGCATCGCCCACGCATCATTCCAATGACAGATTGGAAAGTTGTGGACGCGCACCACGTGCAGTTGCGGGCCATCATCGATCCTTTGAACTTAAAAGGCCGGACCTACACAATTACGCTGACGGCTACGGATGCAGCGCATGCGAGTACCACGGGTTCGGTAAAAGTCGAGATACCACTTTTGCCAACGTTCTTGTTCTAGGCGGAAGAAACATAATCGGCCGCCTGGATGCGGCGGAATTCAGGCGGCCGATGTTATTCTAGGGCTTCACTCTTTACAGGGAATAAGCAGCAAGGAGATAAGCAGCGCCATCTTGCAGTGGAAGTATCTTCATAAATCATGGGACATCCTTCACTTGATCTAACTTCAAAAGTTGCAGTGGTTACCGGAGGAACTTCCGGAATTGGTTTAACTCTGGCAAAAGGCCTGGCGATGGCGGGTGCGGATGTAATCGCAACCGGCCGCCGCGCGGAGCTGGTAAAGTCTGCCGCCGACGAAATTAAAAAAATTGGCCGCAAAAGTCTTGTTCATGCTTCCGACGTAACCTGCCGCGACAGTATGAGCGAACTTCTGAATGCCGTCTGCAAGGAGTTCGGTCGCGTGGATATTCTCGTGAATTCCGCGGGAACCACCAAGCGCACGCCGACCATTGACGTTCCTGAAGCCGAATGGGACAACATCATTGAAACGAACCTTACGGGGACGCTTCGCGCTTGCCAGATTTTCGGGCGCAAGATGGTCGAGCAGAAATATGGCCGCATCATTAATATTGCCTCGCTCTCTTCTTTCGTTGCGCTCTATGAAGTCGCGGCCTACGGCGCAAGTAAGGCAGCGGTCGCCGCACTCACAAAATCGCTGGCGATTGAATGGGCGCAGCATGGTGTATGCGTGAATGCCATTGCTCCCGGCGTCTTCAAGACGGACCTCAATGCAAATTTGCTGAATGGCACCGAGCGCGGAAAAGAGTTCCTGCTACGTACGCCGATGAAGCGATTTGGAAAGCTGGATGAGCTTGTAGGCGCCGCCGTATTCCTTGCATCGGACGCGGCAAGTTTCGTTACCGGACACATACTCGCCGTGGACGGCGGTTTCCTCGCCAGCGGCGTGAATCAGTAAGTCATGAACAAAGCGCCGGACCTTTCCGGCGCTTCTTCTTCTTGTTGTATTAGCGTTACGACTTCATCATTGCAGTTCCAGGTGGTTTCATGAAGCGGAATCTCGCACTCTTCCTTTTTCTTGCCTTGGCAGCCGTCCTCACACCTTCAGCATTCGCACAGCAATCGGAACAGCCGGTCACCGGCGCGGTGTATCAGGATCCGTCGGTTCCTACACCGCAGCGCGTGGACGATCTGATCGCTCACATGACGCTGGAAGAAAAAGTTTCCCAGCTCACGCATACAGCGGATGCAATTCCGCGGCTCGGTGTCCCGCAATACGATTGGTGGAATGAAGGACTGCACGGTGTGGCGCGCGCCGGCTTTGCCACGGTATTTCCGCAAACCATCGGCATGGCGGCGACCTTCGATGAGCCTCTTCTGCATAAAGTTGCGACTGCCATCAGCACAGAATTTCGCGCAAAGTACTATGCGAGCCTGCATGGCGATGGATCGAGTGATTGGTATTACGGTTTAACGGTGTGGTCGCCGAACATCAACATTTTTCGCGATCCTCGCTGGGGACGCGGCCAGGAAACTTATGGCGAAGATCCTTATTTAACCTCGCGCATGGGAGTGGCTTTTGTCACCGGCCTTCAGGGTGATGATCCTAAGTATCTAAAGACCGTCGCGACGCCCAAGCACTTTGCTGTACACAGCGGTCCAGAAACAACACGCCATACAGTCGATGTTCAGGCTTCGAAGCACGACATGGAAGACACGTATTTCCCGGCGTTTCGCGCGACGGTGATGGAAGGGAAGGCCGAGTCTGTCATGTGCGCCTATAACTCCATCAATGGCGAGCCGGCGTGCTCGAACAAAGATTTATTGCAGGAGCACCTGCGTAATTCGTGGGGATTCCAGGGTTATGTCGTTTCCGATTGCGGCGCAGTCTCCGACATATTTCAAGGTCATCATTTCACCAAGACCATGGAAGAGGGTTCCGCTTCCGCTTTCAAGACTGGAATGGATTTGATTTGCTCCTATCCGCCGGACCATGCGGGCTTCGAACGCGATGCCGTATTGAAAGCCGTGCACGAAGGATTTCTCACAGAAGCGGAGGTTGACCGTTCTTTGCGCCGCTTGTTTACCGCGCGCTTCCGTTTGGGCATGTTTGATCCGCAGGCGATGGTGCCTTATTCGAAAATCAGGCCGGATGAAAATGATTCCGAGGCTAACAGCCAGCTTGCGTTGCAAACCGCGCGGGAATCGATTGTCTTGCTGAAGAATAAAAATAATTTTTTACCGCTGAAAAAAGCTTACGCAACAATCGCTGTCATCGGGCCAAACGCAGATAGTCTGGACGCATTGGTAGGAAACTATAACGGTACGCCATCAAAGCCTGTAACCATCGTTGAAGGCCTGCAGCGGCGCTTTCCGCAATCAAAAATTGTGTACGTACAAGCCACGGGACTTATAGGCCCTGTCACCAAGCCTGTTCCGTCTGACGATCTCTATACCGACGACTCCAAGAAAGAACATGGCCTCAGTGGAGATTATTTCTCCAACCGCGATCTTGAAGGTCCATCTGTATTCAGCCGCACCGACGCGAACGTGGATTTCACCTGGCTGAACAAAGGCGTCAACTCGCAGTTGCTCCAGAATTATTCCGTCCGCTGGACGGGCGTGCTTGTTCCGCCGGAAGACGGAAGTTATCTTCTTGGCTTCAGCGGGCAGGATGGTTATCGCCTGTGGCTGGATGGGAAGTTGCTAGTGGAAGATTGGACGCTTCATCATCCGCCTTCCACCAACACGAAGCTTGTTACATTAAAAAAAGGTCAGGCATATTCGATCAAGATCGAATATTTCCAGTCGATTCGTTTCTCAGAAGCGCATTTGGTCTGGAACATGCCAGGCCACGACGAGCAGGATGCGATGGATGCCGTGCGCAAAGCCGATCTCGTGATTGGCGTGTTTGGCCTTTCCGCAAAAGTAGAAGGGGAAGAGATGCGCGTACACGCCGACGGATTTGCTGGTGGCGATCGCACCAGCATTGATCTTCCAGCGCCGCAGGAAAAATTACTCGAACAAGTCAGCGCGGCGGGGAAACCGACGATTCTTGTTCTACTGAACGGCAGCGCGCTCGCTGTGAACTGGGCCAATAAAAATGTGCCCGCGATTCTGGAAGCCTGGTATCCGGGAGAAAACGGCGGCACCGCCGTGGCGGAAGCGCTCGCTGGAGATTTCAGTCCCAGTGGGCGCTTGCCGGTGACGTTCTACAAATCCGCCGACCAGCTTCCGCCGTTCGATGATTACTCGATGGCCAATCGCACCTATCGTTATTTCACCGGAGAACCGTTGTATCCCTTCGGTTATGGCCTGAGCTATACGTCGTTTGCATATAGCAATCCGCGGGTGCAAAACCTCATGAATGCCACCGGCGGATCGGTCACCGTTTCTGTGGATGTCACCAACACCGGCGCCATGGCTGGAGACGAAGTTGTGCAGCTTTATTTAACGCATAAAGGAGTTGCACGCGCGCCGTTGCGAGCGCTGAAAAGCTTCCAGCATGTGCACCTTAATCCTGGACAAAAACAAACCGTCACCTTTTCACTGAATAGCGATCAGTTAAGCACCGTGGACGAAGCGGGAAGCCGCCGCATCGTTCCAGGAATTGTGGATGTTTGGATTGGCGGAGGCCAGCCGGTAACGCCTTCAGATTTACCGAAGCCTGCGGGCGTGGCTGCGCAGTTCACGATCTCGCAAGCTTCCACGATTGTTGATTTGCCGAGTACGGGAAAAACGATTACGCCGCAGTAGAATTGGTTCGTGCAGGACTCGAATTTGCGCGTAATCTAATTTTTATGGATTTGCAGGGCAGGGAACGCTGTGACATATATTGTCTGAATTCAAGCAAAACTTCCCAATTTGGGAGAGTAGTAGGATTGTCAAACATCACCCAACCAACAAAACAAAGCATCTAATAGGAACAGGACCGTATCACTTTCGTAATGATTTTCCGGTCGCTGGAATGCAAGTATCCACGGTGTTGGCCGTAGACCAAATGGGAGAGGACATTAGAAATGCGGAAACAGAAGGGTTTTTCATTAATCGAGTTATTGATCGTAGTTGCCATCATTTTGATCATCGCCGCGATCGCTATTCCAAACTTGCTCCGCGCACGTATGTCTGCGAATGAGTCTGCGGCCGCCAGCTCAATTCGTACCGTCAACACTGCCGAAATCAGCTACCTCACTGCGTATCCAACTGTGGGCTATGCTGCGACCTTGGGAGCGCTTGGTGCAAACGGCGCTTCGCCTTGCGTAGCCTCTTCTGCGAGCGCTTGTCTGATCGACGATAACCTTGCGTCGAAGGGAACTGTGGCGCCGGGCAAGAGCGGCTACCTGTACAATGCAACCGGCACTACATCCACCTATGAAGTCGGTGCATGGCCGGTAAAGACTAATTCCACTGGCACAAAAACTTACTGCTCGAACGAAGATGCGGTGATTCGTGTGGACTCAACGGGAGCGACGGGTGATCCGGGTGCAGCGAATTGCGCGAAGCTGCCAGGGCTCGCTAACTAACATAATTTAGAAGCATTGCTACAATTTTTTGTATGGCAGGGGAAAGTGGAAGGTTAAGAAACGGGGAAAGCTAAAACCCTTTGGCGCACAACGCTTGTATTCGATGGAATCCACGATGTAAATAGCCTCATCTATGGTTTCTCTCAATTGCTGATTCTTGTCGTCTGGCAATTCGCGCGGTCGCAAAGCATCGGTCGTCAGAGTGTAGGCCTTCCAGCCACAAGAAGCGTCCTTGGAACGAAAGAACCAGTTACCGTCTGCGTCGGTAAAATATCCGGCAAGCCAGCGCTTGCCTTCGACGGGCGTATCTCTCTGCATGATCCTTCCAGCGTCACCGCTACACAAATTGCGCTCTTGGCGGTCTCATAAATCGACGGAGAGATTTACGAATTTAAGACCACGTTTAGAAGTTTGAACAAGCTGGTGGTGAGAAAGATAAAGAGCACAGGATTCCGCAGAATCAGGCTTGTCGGAGAGCCAGGGAACCCGAATCATTTCCGTGAAGCGCCCCATAGAGGTGGCGAACAACGTGTCATACGCGAGCGCCAACGTATAGTTACCCTTTTTAAGGATAACTTTCCCTTTCGCTTGAACTATTGCTGATCCTACCAGACCGTCGTAATCTCCAACTGCCGCGTTCAACTTCGACGTTACAGACCAACCCGGGGAAATTACAAATCTTATTTCACTATTTTGATAATATCTGTTCTGGACCACAGCGCTATCCGCTGATGAGGACTTCGATTGAGCTGTCGTTTGCGCGTTGGACCCGCAACAACAAAAACAAATTAAAAGAACCGACACACTTGGGAACCAATTCAATATTGTTTACATAAAGTCGACCTGAAAGCAGTTTAGAACAGCGGACAAAATTTGTACCGTTTAGTGAAAACATGGTGGGCAGTGCAGGACTCGAATCCGAATAAGAACGTAGTATCAACGACTTAGAACGCAACGGATGGCATAAAAAGTAGATTAGCGCGTACAAAACAGACCAAACGGATTGGGAACGGATTGTGAAAAACGTTACAAATTGAACTGACAGCATGGATTTTTCAATCTAAGTGCAGTCGAAATCTAGAGCGTATAAAAACGAACAATTGTCATCTTTTCAGCAGTTGCGAACCCACGGATTATCATTTATTAGTAAGTCAGCTAGCTCGTATTTTCTAACCGAAACAAATCATCTTTCTAGTGGTACACTCTCCACGAATTCACCGCAAGAATTTCGATGAAGTCAATCCTCAGAATATTGCTTCTTTTACTTCTGCCGTCATTTGTCTTTGCACAAGAGGGCAACTATCGAGGGCGTACCCGATACGATTCAGGCCGGAGAAAATTTCTCAGTGACATTCGAAGTAAATCGGGCACCAAATTTTGAAGGGGCCAGCCTTCGTTTTACAATTCAAGCGCCAGATATTCTTACAGGGACGGGGTGCGGGATACCCAAAAACGAAACAAAATGTAGCTTTACTTATACGATTCCCGCTGATGCAACTCCCGGAATCTGGACAATAAGTAACCTCGTTTTTGTAACTGGGATGCATGAAAAACAGCTTCCGCCCACGAAGGTTTCATTTAGGGTAATCGGGAGAACAGACCTCATCGTTCCAACCAGTGCAAAAGCGATAATTAACCCTTCCCAAATCCAACTCTTCAGAAGAGAGGCCATAAAGACTCCAAGATGAAGTCGCAAAATTGAGAGAGGATATCAAAACCCAGCCTCAACCTCTCGGACCTGCAGCAATCAAGCTCCTACGGAACAGAATGGAAAACGAGATCAAGAGCCTTGAATCGACAGAATCGGAATTTAACGGAATGGGTGAAAATTCGGAAAGTGTAAAGGAATCAGCTTCGATTTTCTTTGCAGATCTGCGCTTGAGTTATACGGAAGCATTGAAGCAATTGTCGAATGAGCAGCGGAACGACAACCCACCAATAATTAAGTCTGTTTCACTCAGGCAAACAAAACCCGCACAGCAAACCGTACATTTAATTGCGTCCGGCGTTTTCAGCGTCTTTGACATACATGTTCTTGCATACTCATTAGCTGCTACTACGCAAAGCCTGATGTTCAATCTTGATGTAACTAGCTATCCAGAAGGTGCAACTATCTCCTATAAAAGGCGAGGGGATGATTTTAAGACAAACACAAACCCGACCAATTGCACTCTCAAGTCGTTGCCTCTCGCCATCTGGACTATTCATTTCCAATTGAGTGGATACAAAGAACAAGACAGAGACTTCAATCCTTTTATCGAACAAAACCACGTACTCAATGTGAACTTAACGAAGTAAGGAACTTAATCTTGCCTGCGCCCACGTTAATTGACTATTACAAGAAATTTAAAAGTCTTTATGGCGCTCTGGCTGGGATATTCACTCTCGCAGGGCCACTTGCATCCATAATTTTCTCAGGAGCGATTGAGGCCTACGCTTTTCCTCCTTTGGGGAATACAGCCACTATCGGACGATTGGGTATCTTAGTCCTAGGTGGGGCGCTCACTTTTATAGCGTTTTGGGATACCCCTCGCGTCAATCCCTTCAAGAAATTTCTTATCATCGGCGGATGTGCGTTTCTGTCGCTCGTTTGCTATATGGTCGCCTTTGCACATTTCGTGAAAAGAGTTGATATTCCCGCATCTGAGTCGAGCGTCTTTGTGACGGTTGGGTATGAGAAGACTGAATTTGCTATTAAGAATTTTCCGTCTGAAACTGATTCTGAAATGCTCACTTATCGAAGCACAGACGATGAGCAGATAGAAAAACTCTGGACTCCGCGTTCAGTGGACATAGCGCGAACACTTCTTTTTTTTTCTTATTCTGGTTTTATTTTGCCTTTCGTTCTGATATTCAGCCTCGGAGTTCGATATGAACTCTGAATGTTCGCCTTGTCGCCTTCGCGTCGATAAACGCTGATTCCATCCATCAAATTTCACTTTGCTACGACCGCACCTCAGGCACTTTGGACGGGATTGCCCGTACACTCTTTGAAGGACGCTTAGAGACG
>DASXCC010000129.1:0-30199 GCA_036491415.1 Terriglobales bacterium
TTGCGCGGTGCGAGTTGTACAGCGCTGTGCATCGCATCTATGGCTGAGTTCAATCCGCCGCCATCAAGCCGAGCCATGCCGAGCATGTTGTAGGCTTCTGCGAACTGAGGGTTCCATTCGATGACGGCGCGCATCTCCTGGAACATATTTTCCAGCCCCTGATACGATTTGCCATTCGCCTGCGCTGCTCTGTATTTGATGAGCGAAGAGTAGTACAGCACCCAGGCGTCATTGGCTTTTAGTTCTGACGCGTCTTTTAATTCTTCCTGCGCCTGCGGGTAATTTTTTTTCTGAATGTACAGCCACGCCAGCGCACGGTGCTCGACAGAATTTTCAGTCTTGTCGTCGTTCATCAATCCATTGATGGACTTCATCGCCTGATCGCGGCGCTCAGGAAGGCGGATCATCATCTCAGCCACAAGCGCCTGTGCTCGCGAATCGAGAACATCCTGCCACGTCGAAGCAAATCCTGTTTCTACCAGAGGGACCGGAATTGGGTGCTCAAGCTTCGGCGCAGTAGCACCGGCTTGGGTGCGGGCGTGAAAATAATCCTGCACTGCTTTCTGCAATTGAACAGCATTCATGCCAAAAGCTTTTTCGATGCCCTCATCGATGGAGAGTTTCTGCAACATCACAGTGTTGAAGTACACGCCGACGTTGGGCAGGTGATCATTGTTGATGAGGTAATGCATCACCATCCACGACTCGGCGCAAAAAAGTTTTTGCGCAGTGTTGGCGTCGCAGCGAATGGACGCGTCTTTCTTTGCGAATAAATCTGTAACCGAAATCCAAGCCGTGGAGTTGAGCGTGGCTACGAAAGAACCGTCGGGATCGCCGCCGATAAATCCATTTTTATTCTCGATTTTTAAACTTGCGAAATATTGCGCAAAGCCTTCGTCGAACCACGGTTGCGTCGGTGGATAGTTATAGTTCAGCAACATGCGCGCATAGTCGTAAGAAACTCCCCGCCAACCATCGTCTTGTTCGGCATTCAGCACGATAAAGTTGCGATCATCCCCAGTGATGAAAAATCCTCCCGTATTGATTGGCTGCCCGTTGCGTAGCGGAACTGCATTCTGATAGCTGAGGCTGCTGAGCGCCATTAAGTCGAGAGGTTCACCGGTCACGAGTTTGTCGCGGCTTAAAAGTTGTCCGAAGATAGTTCGCATTTGCTCGAGATGCAATGTTCCTTGCCGCGCTTTGCTCTCACTGGCGTCTGTCAACACGTAGAAATTGCTGGATGTCACTGAGGACCAATGTCCGGCCGAAGCCGGCAGAACAAATACGGCGAACACTAGAAAAAGCGTACAGGCGATGAGGTGTGATTTGCGGACCATGCGGACTTCCAATGGCTATGATGCTACACCGTTCCGGGATTCGCGTGAAACGGGAAGGTTAACGCGAGTTTGATAACCGTTGCTTCGCCCACTGCGCATGCTCACGGACGATGGGATCTTCGTCGTTCACGAGGGTTTCCAGTAGGGGAAGAAAATTTTCATCTCCGCTGTTGCCGAGGGCGATTGCCGCATTTCGGCGGATACCCGTTCGTTTGGTGCGGCGGATGGCAGAGCCGCGAAACTTTTCGTGGAATTCTTCTTCACTGATTTCCGCGAGCCATGTCAGCGCGGGGTTCACGAATCCCGCGCGCGGCTGGAATTCTGGAGCGCTGCTGGCAGGCGCTTTGCGGTTCCAGGGACAAACGTCCTGGCAGATGTCGCAACCGAAAATGTGCCGCCCCATTCCTTCGCGCATATCCTCCGGAATCTCGCCGCGCTTTTCGATGGTGAGATATGAAATGCATTTGGTCGCATCGAGTTGATAAGGACCGAGCAGCGCATCGGTAGGGCAAGCATCAATACATCGCGTGCAAGTGCCGCAGCGATCAGCAGCTGGCAAATCGGCTTCGGAGTCCAGTTCCAAAGACGTGAGAATTACACCGAGAAAAAGCCACGACCCAAGTTTCTGATTGATGATGCAGGTGTTTTTCCCGATCCATCCGACGCCTGCATATTTCGCATAAACACGCTCCACGAGAGGGCCGGTATCGACATAACAGCGGGAGGTCATTTCGGCATCAGCAAATTCTTTCAGCCTGGCTTCGATTCCGCGTAACTTACGCAAAACAGAATCGTGATAATCCTCTTTCCCCCAGGCGTAGCGGGCGATCCATCCATGCTGCGGGTCGGTACACTGCGTGGAGTAAGGATGTGCGGTGTTGTAATTCACCACGCAGACGATCACGCTTCGCGCCCAGGGTGCCGCTGACTTCAACGATGCGCGCTTGAGTTGTCCGCTTTCGTCGCGCGCTTCCATGTACTTCATCTCGCCGGCGCGGCCTTTTTCGATCCATTCAGGAAATCGCTCAAGCTCCGGAAAGTCGCGCACGGGAGCAACACCAGAGGCGTCAAAGCCTGCGTCCCTGGCTGTCTGCTTAATAAATGCGCTGATGGAATTCTGTGCAAGCACGTGGATTTCTGACATTTATCCTACGCGCACAAAGAAAGAAATGCGTATGCAAGAGATTCAGAGAGAGAATACCAATAATTCTGGAAGGGAACTAAACGCCCAGTTTTTTAACTTCTTCGTTGTAGTACTTGCGGTAGAGGATGTCCCACTCCTGGCTGCCTTCAAGAATAGTCCGCTTCTGGCTTTCGATCTTCTGTTTGGCCGCGGTGTCGATTTTTTCTTCCTGGTTCAGGAGGTCTTCAAGAATCTTACGGATCTCCAGTCGGATGGTATTGCGGTCCTCGACGAAATCCACTTGTTCAAGATCAGCCAGAGCGTCGCTAATGACGTGTGCAACTTTATTCACTTTGTCCCGGCTGATTCTCACAGTACCGCCTTGTATTTGCGCGTCAATTCGCTCTTTACCTTGCGGAACATCTCCTGGTAGTTGGCGCCGGCTTTGCGCATTTCGTCAGAATAAGCCTCTAAAATGACGCGGACTTCGTCGTTAATGCGGTCTTCCAGCGTCATTTCCTCGAGCATGGAAGTATGGACGCGTTCCGTGACGGCAGGCACGTCCTTCGTCTCGATGAACTCACCGGCGATCAGTTTTTTTGTGACTTCGCGGGCCAGGTAACCCACATATTCTTTTGAAAGGAGCATATTGCAGACAATGTCAGTGCGAAACCGGTTAGTTTAACACAGAGCCGGGGGACATTCCGAGATTCTGGCGTTCAATAAATGACATGCTGATCTGGTCAGGATCAGGGATCGAGCACGCACATTGGATAGAACCTCCGTGATTGGTAATGGGAAACACCTCCTATCTAAGGTGTTCCACCGCAAAGCCCTGTGATATGCTTCCCAGACCATGGCCGTGACCATGCAGGAAATCGCTCGTGACCTGAAAATTTCAGTCGTCACGGTCTCCAAGGTACTCCGCAATAAAGGCTCCATTAGTGCAGCCACGCGGGAGCGCGTTCTCCAGCGAGTCAAAGAACTCAATTACCAACCAAACTGGATTGCTCGCAGCCTGGTCACCCGTCGTACATACACAATTGGCTTACTATTGCCGGACTTCATGCATTCGTTTTTTGCGGAGATCGCAAAAACCGTTGCCGATGAAATTCGCCCACACGGATATCACGTTGTCATTTCGTACTTTGAAGAAGATCCGGAATTGGAACGGACCGAAGCGGAATTTTTGCTTTCTCGTCAGGTGGATGGATTGATTGTTGCTTCGTCGCAATCCGCAGAGCAGGCGGACTTCTTTGAAGGAATTCGCAAGCGGAATGTCCCGCTGGTGTTGATTGATCGCCCGGTGGAAGGCGTGAATGCCAGTTTTGTTGGTGGCAATAACAATGCCATGGGGGAGTTGGCGACCGAGCATTTGATCGAGTTGGGTTGCCGTCGCATCGCCCATCTCCGCGGACCGCACCTGGGAATTGCTGAAGGGCGGCTGGAAGGTTTTCGTGATGCGCTGGAACGCTACGGTATTCCGATACCAGAGAATTTCATTGTTGAAGCCGGGTATGACGATGCAGCCGGATACCAGGCGATGAAAAAATTGTTAGAAGGACCGAACATTCCCGATGGGATTTTTTGCTTTAACGACCCTGTCGCGATTGGCGCGATGAAGGCCATTTTTGAAAGCGGCCGAAGAGTTCCCGAGGACATCGCGATCATCGGTGCCGGTAATGTCCACTATTCCGATGCGCTCGCGGTGCCGCTGACCACTGTGGACCAGGGAACGCGGGAAATCGGAAAGCTGGCGGCAGAATTGATGTTTGAGCAAATTTCTACAAAAGAAACTCCGCAAGCCCGCACCGTCCTGGTGCAACCGAAACTCATCATTCGAAAATCCACACAACGCCCGGCGCCATCCAGGCTTAAAATTGTTCCTTCTTTCGCAGTCTCGTAGTTTCTGCGGCTTCAAGAAAGGATCAGCGTGGCGAACGGCACAATGGGAAGAGCTCCGAAGACTTTTTCATTTCTGTGTAGAACTTCAGTCCTTGTTTTTGTAGTGATATTGTTTGCGCTGCCTCTTTTTGCGCAATCTGCTGCGCCGCCTGCCATCAATCCGGTTAATCCGCATGCATCGCCCGAGGCTCGCGCGCTCCTGAAATATCTTTATTCCATCTCCGGAAAGTACACTCTCGCCGGACAGCACAACTATCCGAATCACATTTCGCGATGGACGGACCGCGCGTACGACCTCACAGGAAAATATCCGGCATTGTTTGGGCAGGATTTTGGATTTGCCGGAGGCGACGATAAAGATTCCGTCGATGCGCGCCCCGCGTTAGTACAAGAAGCCGAGCGCCAATATCGGAATGGCGCGGTGGTCACGCTTACGTGGCACGCAGTCCGGCCCACGGATGATGAGCCGGTTACGTTCCATGACAGCGTGCAGGGCCATTTGAGCGACTTTGAATGGAACGAACTACTGACGCCGGGAACTGACCTGTACAACCGCTGGTGCGCGCAGGTGGATGTAATCGCTGGATATTTGAAAGAACTTCGCGACGCGCATGTTCCGGTTTTATTTCGCCCATACCACGAAATGAACGGCGGATGGTTCTGGTGGGGAGGCCGCCCCGGACCGAAGGGATCGGCGGCGTTGTATCGTCAGCTCTATGACCGCTTCGTGAACTATCACAAGCTCGATAATTTAATTTGGGTGTGGAATGTGAACTCGCCGAATCCAACCATGGTGCCAATCCCGGAATACTTCCCCGGTGCGCAATATGCTGATTTGCTGAGCGAAGACATCTACGGAAAATTCGAGCAGAATTATTACGATGACATGCTCACTCTCGCCAACGGGAAGGTGATTGCCCTTGGAGAGGTCGGCGCGGCGCCTGCGCCAGAGGTTTTGGCGCAACAGCCAAAGTGGACTTACTTCATGGTCTGGAGCGACCTGGTGGAAGTCCTGAATCCGCTTGCCAAGCTGCAAGCGGTTTACAACGATCCGCAGGTTTTGACGCGAGAAAATCCGCTTGCCTTGAAATCTATCCTCGGAGAAGCTCCTGCGGCTGCGCAGGGCTTTGAGCCGATCACTCCGCATGCCACACCGGAAGCGAAAGCCCTTCTTGCGCAACTTTATTCCGCCGCAGGACAGAAAGTTTTTAGCGGGCAGGGAAATTCGCCGAAAGATGTGACCGGTTCCACCGATGATATTTTTCAGGCGACGACGAAATATCCGGCAATTTATGGCGAAGACCTCGGCATCACTAAGGAATCGGGCATGGTTGTAACGACCGCGCGAACGGCCATAGTTGAAGAAGCGCAACAGGAATATCAGAACCACGCCATCGTCAGCCTGGCTTGGAATGCAGCGAAGCCAACCGAAGATGAACCGGCCAGCGCGGACCACGCCCAAAGCCTGATGAGCGACTTTGAATGGAATGAACTGCTCATGCCGGGAACGCATTTATATCAGCGATGGTGCGACCAGGTGGATCTGCTGGCGAAGTCGCTGAAGGCTTTGCAGGATGCGCACGTCCCGGTTTTGTGGCGGCCTTATCCTGAGGCGAACAGCAAGAAATTCTGGTGGGCGGGTCGCAAGGGAAGCCACGGTTCAGCGGCATTGTATCGCCAGCTATTCGATCGGCTGGTAAATCACGATGGCGTGAACAATCTTATTTGGGTTTGGGATGCGGCTGCTCCGGGATTCGGCGGCACTGGCAACGGCTCTTACAATGACTTCTTCCCGGGATTGCTTTACGTGGACGCGCTTGCTGTTGACCTTGACGATATGGGTTCGCGTTTCCGCAACGACAATTTTCTTTCGCTGATCGGCGGGAATAAAGTGGTGGGCGTCGGCCTGAACGGAAAGATTCCTACACCCGAAGCTTTTGCGCAAACGAAGTGGTCGTGGTTCTTGGTTGCGCCGCAGGCCGAAGCAAGCGCGCCGGAACGCACGGAACAATTGCGCAAGTTGTACGATGATCCTTACATCACGTCGCGACAGTGATTTCAAAGTTGTCCAACTTATTTATGAAACTTAAACGCAGAATATTCTGGTTCGTTGTGGCGCTCGAATTATTGCTGACAGTTGCTGCGGCTTTCGCGCAGCAACCCATCACCAATAAGCAGCCGCAAAAGAAGATCGCCGAAATCAGCGTTACGCATACCAACTTCCACGGCTGGGATGCGACTGTGCTGCGCAATCGCGTGGCGGAAATCATCCTTGTGCCCAGCATTGGGCGCATTATGTATTTCGGTTTTTTTAATGACGGCAGCGCCGATGTTACTGCGCAAAATGTTCTCTGGAACAATCCGGCCGTCGGTACGGACCAAAAACCCGACGTTGAGGGATGGATTAATTTCGGCGGCGACAAAGTCTGGCCCGCGCCGCAATCTGATTGGCCGAAAATTACCGGCAGGCCATGGCCACCTCCAAAGACTTTTGATTCCACGCCCTACACCGAATCTGTGGAAGGCGATCAGGTACAGCTCCTCTCGTCGGTCGATTCCAGTTACGGAATTCGGATGCGACGGACGATCACGATTGATCCGCAAAAGCCAGTCATGACCGTCAAAACAACTTTCGAAAAGACGCAAGGTGCGCCGGTTTCTGTCGCGGTTTGGATGATCGCGCAGATGGCTTCTCCGGAGCGGGCGTTCATTCTTCTGCCTAAAAAATCCGCATTCGCGCACGGTTATACCAATATGATGCCGGCGCAACCGGATGACATTAAAACCAACGGCCGTTTACTTTCGCTCGTCCGCGATCCGAAGGACAAAACAATGATTGGCAGCGACGGCGAAATTTTGCTGTGGGTGGGAGAGCAGACAGACGTTCTCATCGAGAACAAAACAGCTCCTCTCCCCGGCAGCAACGTGCGATGGCCCGACGGATTACACTCCAAAATCTATACGAACTCCGGAGATGAGTTGAAGTATGTCGAGTTCGAATTGCTGACTCCTCTGGCAAACCTGAAGCCAGGTACCAGCAGTTCCATGAGCGTTACGTACACGCTCATGCCGCGTACGGAAAAAGACCCGCTCCGCGAAGCGAAAAAGATTTTCTCTCCTGCGCTGAACTGATTTAATATTCTGGTTTTCATCGGAGGCATTCCGTGATTCGAAAAAACTTCGCAGTGCTGTTTTTTGTTGCCAGCGTCTTCTGTATTTCTGCTTTCGCGCAAACGCAAAACGCTCCATCTCCTGCAGGAATCTTCGAATCACAAAATGATGTTGGCAGCGTGACTCCGGCAGGTACCGGCGACTATGACGCCGCGACGAAAACTTACCATCTTGCCGCCAGCGGACAAAATATTTGGGCCCTGCACGACGACTTTCATTTTGTGTGGAAGCGCGTTTCCGGAGATTTTGCCGTCACTGCAGACATTAGCTTTCCAGACAAGTCTGGGCCCGAACACAAAAAAGCGGTCCTCATGTTCCGCGAGAGCCTTGATCCCGATTCCAAATATGCCGACGTCGCGGTGCATGGTAATGGACTGACGGCATTGCAATATCGCCATGAAAAAGGAGCAGTGACCGGAGAGCTTCAGCTGGTCGGAACGGCTCCGCAGCGGCTGCGTCTGGAAAAGCGTGGGAGTTATGTCTATGTGTTTGCCGCCGATGCCGCAGGCGAGTTTCATCCCCCCGGCGCTGCGGTGCGGGTTTCGTTCGATGGGCCTTTTTATGTCGGCATCGGAATGTGCGCTCACCAGGCGGATTTGACCGAGAAAGGCACATTCGCGAATGTTGAACTCACGCCGTTGCCGAATGCGAGTTCGCAGTCGCAACTCTACAGCGCGCTGGATGTCATCGACATGGCATCGCTCGACATCAGTGAAGTATATGTCGCTCCCGGCCGCATCGAGGCTCCCAATTGGACCCACGACGGCTCTGCATTTATTTTTAACGGCGAAGGCCACATCTGGCGCTTGCCCGTAACAGGCGGCAAACCTGAAACCGTGAATACCGGTTCCGCGGTCCAAAATATTAATGACCACGGCATTTCGCCGGACGGCACGCAACTCGCGATCACCGATCAGTCGGAGCCGGACCATCACTTCCGCATTTATGTTTTGCCTGTCGCCGGGGGAACTCCGCGCCAAGTCAGCGAAGCCAATTCGTACTGGCATGGATGGTCGCCCGACGGCAAGACTTTGTCGTTTGTAGGACAGCCTAATAGCGACTACGACGTCTACACGGTCCCGGTTGCTGGCGGTTCGGAAACGCGCCTGACCACTGCAAAGGGAATTGATGATGGCCCGGATTATTCGCCGGACGGAAAGTACATTTACTTTAGCTCCGAACGCAACGGTTCGATGCAAATTTGGCGCATGAATGCTGATGGAAGCGACCAGCAGCAGATCACCAACGACGGCTTTCAGAACCGCTTTCCGCATGCTTCTCCCGATGGACAATCGCTGGAATTTCTCACTTACGATCCCGGCATCAGCGGTCATCCTCAGGATAAGGATGTGATGATCCGCATCATGTCGCTAAAAGATGGAAGCATTAAAGAGATTGCATGGATCTTTGGCGGGGAGGGTTCGATCAACGCTCCAGCATGGTCACCGGACGGGAAGAAGCTGGCGTTCGTGAATTATACGTATTTTCCGGTCGAGAAATAATTTCCGGTGAGACGCAGTACTACTTCTTCCCGGCTTTGATTTCATCCACCAGCATGTTGATTTCGTCTGACGTCAATTTGCCGCCCCACTTGGGCATGTGTCCTTTGCCATTCGTGACGATACCGCGCAATTCGTCTGTAGAAGCGGAGATAACTTTGTCAGACACTAAAGAAGGCGCATGCAGAAAGCGGCCTTCGGCATTTTTGCCGTGGCATCGCGCACACTTATCCTGAAAGACCGGATTTCCGGTCAGCGACGAGATGGAAGGCGTTTGAGCAAATAAAGCCGCAGAGAAAAAAAGTAATAAGAGCGCAACGCAATATATTTTCAATTTAAGCTCCATCGAGCGCAGCTTATCACTGTGCGATTCGAAGTAATGTCAATAAATTGTTTAATTTGATTCGCAGCATAGGAAGGGGCGTTCCAGACTCCCTCTATCCCTGCATCGGTAGTTTGATACATTCGGTACATGCGGCGCGCACCAGTTCCTCGCGACATCAAGCGAAGAATTCTTAAGGACTCAATTCGTAAAAATGAGCAGCGCGATGTGGCATTCCGCCGCATTATCCGCTCCATTCCCAAGGGAAAAGTATCCACATACGGAAAAATCGCGGCAGCAGCGGGCTATCCGCTGTATCACCGTGCAGTCGCGCGATTGCTGCGGCAGGAAGGTGCAAGCGCACTTCCGTGGCACCGTGTCCTCGGGGCTGGAGGAGAGATCAAACTACGTTTTGAAGCGGCCGCCGAACAGAAGCTTAGGTTGACGATGGAAGGCGTGAAGTTTTCCGGTAAACGTGTGGATATGAAATCGTACGAGCACCGCTTGCGGCCCTGGGAGATTCGCGACTGACCCTGTCGCTACTTTTCGACCTCAGAAATTTGCGCGGCGAGTATGGGTTGCGTTTATGTCAATAAGCTGCTGAAAATTCATGCCTTATAGACATAACTTGGGTAACTTTGGTGGGTTTTCGGCGGATGCTAGGCTCGAAATGGAGCATAGTCAATCATTTCCGGATGCTCCTAATGAAATATGCCGCGTATTCCACTATTTAAGCTTGGCGGTCCAGCGGAGGAGCCACTTCCTCCGCAGCTGACTACCTACAACCCCTATCTGATTATCGAAGGGTTGCAGTTGGGCGTGGACAATTTGCGGCACGACGTTCACTTGAGTCCGCGATTCGTGGAGCAGATGCGCCTGCATATTGGGCGTCTGGTGGTACTGCATGGAAACGTTGGCGGTTTGCTGGCCGCGGAAGTGCCTGAGCTTTCCTCCGGCAAACAGTTCATTGGATCCGGGGGGCCGGCAAAAAGCCGGCCGAAAGCCGAACCTTCCGAATTAAAGCCGCTTTTGGCTGCACAGCATATCGCTCTCCTCAATCGCGCGAAGACTTCCAAAAATCTTACGATTGACGTTCTTGGCCGCCTGGCGATTTTAAAATTTCTGCGTCTTGAGTTGAATGCGCAGTTCGGACAAATCCTGGAACGTTGCCGCATGACATTGAAGAGCTACGAAGGCGTCCGGCAAAGCAAAGGTCATGAATACCGGGAAACTGTCGCGGCGTTCCAGGTAGCGAAGAGAGTCATCCTCCGCAAAGCTGGTCTGGAGTTGTTTCACACTCTGCGTGAAATTGAAAAAGAAAGTCTGACGCGAATGCGCCAGTCGCTGTTTGGCTCACGCTCTGACGTGGAGTACAAACTGTTTCTGAATCCGCTGGTTTTCACCGAAGATGGGCGCGATCCTTATTTCAACGCAGAACATTACATCATGCTGGGTAACTTCGATCACGATCCTAACCGTTACGGAAACGTGAACCGGATCGCAGCGCAATTTGTGCGTACCCTGAACCTTCCCGAAGAAGACGAAAATACGGTCAATGGATGGTTGAGTGTACCCGAGAACGCTCATCAATTAGTGGGGCAGGGAACTCCGGATGAACTGACGCATGAAGGCCGCAGCCAGGATGCGCGACTCGAGACATGGGTCGAGATGCTGGAGGGCGAGAACGTTCTCGAACATGTGATTGCGTCTTATGAAGTCGTGCCGCTTCTCGCGGAGTATGCGCCGCGCATTCATATTCAGCAATTAAAGAATGCTTTAATTTCGAAGGAAGAACGCGAGCGTGTAGAGAAGCTTATCGAGCAGAGTGGCGGAAATCTCACCACCGACAGTCTGCGTAACGCAGTATCGCGAACCGCGAATTGTTCTGGATCAACGCGGTCAAAAGTGGCCGCGCGATTCATATATGACTTCTTCCGCTACCATCGCGATTTGCAGCGTCTGGAAGTTGTGAATGAAGCGCTCGATACCGTCAATTTAATCAGTAGCGAGAAGATGCGCGAACTCTCTTCGATGAATGGCACTTTGTATGAGTTTCTTCTCGACGAAGAACTGAAACCCGCGGAAGCGGCCGTGGAAGGCCACGTGATTCTGAAAGCGGACATTCGTGACTCCACGAAACTGACGCGATCGCTGCTGGAACGCGGATTGAATCCCGCTTCCTACTTCAGCCTGAATTTTTATGAGCCGGTCAATAAGCTTCTTGCAAAATACGGGGCGAGCAAGGTGTTTGTGGAAGGCGATGCCATCATCCTTACCTTGCTGGAAAATGAAGGTGGTTCGAGCCTGTCCGTTGGCCGTACATGCGTGCTGGCGCGCGAAATTATTGGGATTGTCCGCGGCTACAACGAGCTTCTGCAAAGGGCCGGCTTACCCTCGCTGGAACTGGGCATCGGCATTTCTTATCAGAATTCCGCGCCTATGTATCTGCTGGATGGCGAAGAGCGCATCATGATCTCAGACGCGCTGAACGAAAGCGACCGCTTGTCATCCTGCAACAAGCGTATGCGCAAACCGGTGGAAGGACTCTCCAGTCCGTTCAATGTCTATGCGTTTCAGACGATCAGTGACGGCGACGCGGCCGAAAGTCCTGACGACTTCATCATGAAATATAACCTGAACGGCATTCGCATGAGCGAAGCCGCGTTCAAGCGTTTGCAGCAGGAAATTTCTCTTGAACCCTGCAAGTTAAAACTACCTCAGCTTTGGGGCACCGAAAATTTCACGCTGTTGTATGGTCTTGTGTCGCTGGGCAACGGCATCTTCCATCAGATTGTTATACGGCAGAGCCGCATGCCACAGATCGATCCGCGCGATTTCTCACTGCAACATTGGACGGAACGCAACTATTACGAGGTATGCTCGAATCCCGCGATCTATGGGGCGTTGGAAAGCAAAGCAAATACCGGGAAGTAATTAGCGCTCGGCGCGAAGTGGCGAGAGAAACCGGCCGGAAGCCTTGCTGGTTTGCGGCGTAAGCGCTAAGCCACCATCCGCATTAGAAACTGCTCCCGCCAAAGTGGCCGCCAGAGCCTGAAATGATCTTCCAATTTCCTGGCTATCGCTAAAAGCAACGGGAATTCCTTTATCAATGGCAGGTGCGATGGCCTGGAAGTTGTTGGGAATCTTCCATAAAAGTTTGGTGTCCGTGGCTTTTTCGACATCGTCATCGGTAAAGCCGGGAATTTTCTTATAGCGATTCAATACCAGGCGAACTTTTTCCGTGCTGCCGTCTTCAAGGAATATGCGCATGCGTCCTGCGCTCCATAAAGAAACCACATCGGTTTGCGTTACGAGCAGCACCGCGTTGGAAAGGTCGCATAACATGCGCGCCGTTTGATCCACACGATTCGAGCAATCTACGACAACGTACTGAAAGTGGCTAACGAGAAGATCGAACAGCCTAGCGAGTTCTCCTGCCGCCGGTATACCGTAAAAGGGTTGCTGGGAGCCCGCCAGCAGGCGCAAACCGCCTTTGCATTCGGTCATCAAACCATCAAGCAGGGATGAATCCATGCGGTGCAGGTTCTGCAGTGCATCGGGCAGTCCAAACGTTGGCCGCACATTCAAATGCAGTGCAGCATGGCCCAATGGAGCGAAGTCCACGAGCAGCACATTGCCTTTAGTTTCCTGCAAAGCAATCGCCGTGTTCACTGCGACTGTGGTTGCTCCCGCTCCGCCTTTGGCGTTGGCGATCATAAAAATGCGTGCTCGTCCGGAACTGGAGCGTGCCTTATTGCGAGCGGTGGTGTAACGCGTGAATGCTTCTGTAATCGCCTCAGTACTAGCGTTGCGGTCAAGATATTCACGAGCTCCTGCGCGCATAACGGAAACAATTGTCGCGGGATTGGTCATTTCGCCCACGGCAAAAATCACAATCTCCGCAGTCGTGGCGTGAATCAGTTCAATCGCGGAAATTGCGCGATGCGGATGAGCCGGATCGATATCAATGAGAACCACGTCTGACCGAACATCCTGAATTTGGCGAAGAATGGGATCTGTCGGGGTGATCGGAAAAGCGTTGTGACTAAAAACTGTGCGGCTGAGCTGGGCACTATCCAGGCGATTTTGCAGTACAACAGTCCGTTCTTTTTCTTCCGTTAAAAACGAGACCGCTATACCAGGCATGGGAACCCTAATCTCTAAGAATTTCTAATAGAAGCATGCTACGGATGAAAAAAAAATGCGCCAAGTGACTTTCGTAACTCGGCTAAGATCCTTCTTTTTCATTCAAATAGCACCCGAAAATCGGAATGCAAGGACAAAAACAGCACCGGGAGAGGAAACCCACGGCAAAACATGTCCTAAAACACTATTTTATGGCAAAAAAGAACGATTGGAAAGAAATAGAACGTGGGCCGAAAGCCGTGCACAGTAAGGTGTTGGAGAAATGCATAAAATTCTGGGACTGATTAGTAGGAGAGTGGGCTTCGCGGTTGGAATACGTGCGAACTCAGCGAGAGTTCTTCGCGGTCTTGCTCCTGAAGAATTGGGGCGTAGCTGACCGTGTTTTCTTTTTCCGCGAGAAATTCGTAGTGCTCGAAATGGACCGCTGTGCCATAGTTCGTCCCAATCTGGGGAGGCGTGACGCGAAGCACTTTTCCCTGGCAGCGGACCTTTGAGTTGCCGTCAAAAGTTATTTCCGATGGCATGACAAAGATCAATTCGACGTGGGCATTTTCATCCAGACGGCGCTCGGTAAGGAGCATCGCTCCGCTGGCGCTTACATCCTGCGTAAGCCCGCGGCTTTCTTTCCCATCATTGGCAACACAAAAAGAAACCGGGACCTGCGCGCTGAAGCGCTGCGCTGCTCTACGTTCGATCTGGATACCGTTTGCCATCTTAAGCACTCTACCTTAGCCGACAGTCTGGCCGTAAGTCACTAATCAGTCACCAAGTCGTCTGTATGTGGAAAACTCGGGAACAGTTATGCTTGAGATGAGCAGGAATCAACCATCGGTTGTTTCGCATCCCAATTGTCAGGTCAAAGTGAACGAGATTAGTCCTTCAGATTCGCCTAGTTCTCAAAATCCAACAAAAACGTCGGGCGGTTTGCCGGCGACGCTGCGCGCGTTACGCCACCGGAACTTCCAGCTTTTTTTCAGCGGTCAATTGATCTCGCTGGTCGGTACATGGATGCAAACTATTGCAGAGTCCTGGCTTGTTTATCGTCTGACTGGCTCATCGCTGCTACTGGGCACCGTGGGCTTTTGCAGTCAGATTCCGGTTTTTCTGGTCGCGCCGCTCGGGGGTATTGTTGCCGATCGCTACAACCGACATCGCGTCGTCATTGCCACGCAAATTTGTTCGATGGTACTTGCGGGAATTTATGCAGCACTGACATTAAGCGGCCACATTCAAATTTGGCAGATCTTTGTTCTGGCGGCTTTGCTCGGAGTCGTAAACGCCTTCGACATTCCCGCGCGACAGACATTCATCATGGACATGGTGGGCAGGGAAGACCTGATGAACGCCATCGCGTTGAATTCTTCCATGTTCAATGGCGCGCGCATCATTGGCCCGGCGATTGCCGGAGTGCTCGTCGCGAAAATTGGCGAAGGATGGTGCTTCTTCGCGAATTCTGTCAGCTACATTGCGGTGATTGCCGGATTGCTCATGATGCGGGTCGCTAAGCCCGCACCGCGCGCGATAGCAGCTTCGCCGTTAGCTCACATCCGCGAAGGTTTCCGATTCGTACGGCATACAGCACCGATACGCTTGATTTTGCTTCTTCTGGGATTGGTAAGCCTGGTGGCGATGCCGTATGTCGTGCTCATGCCGATTTTTGCGGATCGAGTTCTGCACGGCGGTGCTCGTGCCCTGGGGATCCTTATGGGAGCAACCGGAGTGGGAGCGTTACTCGGTGCGTTGACGCTTGCTTCTCGCACCGGAGTTCGCGGACTCGGTAAATGGGTCGCTTACTCCTGCGGAGGCTTTGGCATATTCCTGGTTTTATTTTCGATGTCGCGTACGTTCTGGCTCTCTGCCGCACTGCTGGTGCCTGTGGGGTTCTGCATGATGTTCCAGATGTCATCGTCCAATACGCTTATTCAGGTGATGTCGCCTGACGAATTACGCGGCCGCGTGCTGGCGGTTTATTCCATGATGTTTATGGGCATGGCTCCGATGGGCGCGCTGCTTGGCGGCGCATTAGCCGATCATCTCGGCGCGCCTGTCACAGTTGCAATGGGCGCAGTTGCGGCGATCGGCGGCGCGGTGATCTTCGGTAGGAATTTGCCTAAGATTCGGGCGGAAGCAAGAAGATTGATTGTGGCGCAGGAGATTGCCGGCGGAGAACCATCTGTCGAGATGACCGCGCCGGTTTTGCCGGAAGAATGATCAGTTTCGTTCCAGCGCGGTCGCAAAGGCATCCAGCGATAGAGATCGCAACAAGTTCCGCCGCATTCCTCGTTCAACATCATTCAAACGGTCGGACGCAGTGGCGATCCAGGAAAAGTCTGCGGCCTCGGCCAGCCTCTTCAGTTCAGTGGTGATGTCGGTGTTGCGCACGAAATCCGGAGCGCCGGAATTCAGGAACAATAAATCTTGAAGCAGGGAATAAATCGTCTTCAATAGGTTGTCAGTTTTCTCGCGGCCTTCGGCCCCAGCCCGGTATGTCTCAGTAGTTTTAAAAAGTTCGCTGTGATCTCCGCCAAGCAGAGCAGTTTTTAAAATCGTCAGAGCATTGCTGCGTGCCGCAACATATGCGGCGATATCAAAATTGCGCGCTTTGCCCACAGCGCCTTCACTAAGACGTGCTACCAACGCACTTTGCGGAGCTTTCCAGTCCGGCCGATGCTTAGCAAGATACTGCTCGATCTCAACCACGGATAGCGGCGCTAAATGGATAATTGTGGAGCGCGAGCGAATCGTCGGCAGCAGCTCTCCGGGATTTTCCGTGAGCAGAAAGATAGTGGCGAACTCTGGCGGCTCTTCCAGAACTTTCAGCAGCGAGTTTGCGGCTTCTTTCATGAACGCCGAAGTCGTAAAAATATAAATTCGCTCTTTAGCTTCGCCCGGACGATAGTAAATTGTGTTAATCACGCGTCGTACCTGGTCTACTTTTACGACCAACTGTGGCGGGTCCGGAGGAATGACCAGGACGTCAGGATGTGTCTGAACAAATAACCGCGTTTCTTTTTTGTCCGTTTCACGAAGGCCGTCTCTCGCCTCCGCAGCTTCTTCGCAGCGTGCCGCCAAATCCTGGCTCAGTGCAATCCGCGTGCAGTTTGAACATTTGCCACAGAAATCCGGAAGTCCGTCCGTTTCTTTCGGATCAAGGCAATTCATGGCCTGCGCCAGCATCAAGGCGAGGGTATATTTTCCTGATCCTTCCGGCCCGGCGAGGATCACCGCCTGGGGAAAACGGTTGCGCGCGAGCATGTCGCGCAGGCGATGAACCACGTTGGAATTTCCGTGAAAATCAGAAAATGGCATAGCTTTATTTTGCGAACTTTAAATTCTTCTGCACAACTTCCCAAATCTTCTTGTGAGTCTGGGCGATTGTTCCCCGCGCATCTACTAATTTGACGCGATGCGGCTCCCGTTTGGCAATCGCCAGATACACATGGTGAACGCGCGAGAAGAAAGCCTGGTTTTCTTTTTCAAATCTTCCTTCATCCGCCGCCGATTTTACAGCCTGAGCTTTATTTCGTCTGCGCGCGCGTCGCACACTGGCGGCAACGTCCGAATCCATCAGGACGGTTAGATCCGGGCGCAAATTTCCGCATAAGATGCGATTCAATTCCAGCACGGGTTTACTGCCCAGCTTTCGTCCGCCACCCTGGTAAGCCTCGCTGGAGTCGGTAAAGCGGTCACAGAGTACAACCTTTCCGGCGGCAATCGCCGGGGCAATCACTTGTTCAATGTGCTGGACGCGAGCGGCAAACATGAGGGCCAGTTCGGTGTTCGGGGCCAGCGGAGATGTTTTGCTGTTCAAGAGAAGCTCACGAATTTTTTCTGCCGTTTGTGTTCCGCCGGGTTCGCGCGTTTCCACAACGTTCACTCCTTGAGCGCGTAGTGCCGCGGCTAGTTTTTTGAGCTGCGTACTTTTGCCGCAACCGTCCAGGCCTTCAAAGGTAATGAATTTTCCGCGATGGGAGTGCGCAGTCACGAGCAAAATGATACAAGGCAACCGACCAGTCTGTCTGGAAATATCGTTCCTCTGAATGGTAATTCCAGTTTTCATGCTGCTATATTGGATTTTCTCCACTCAGGCCGTCTTCCAGGAGCTCTGCATGAAAATATCCTGCCGTTCATTTGTATTTTTATTTTTGATTTTTTCTACTCTCACTCTCACGCAATCTTTCGCCATAGATAAATTACCAGCAAACAAAACTATCGCTGCAAAACCACCAGCAACCATCATGCTTTCTGTGGATGCAACCGACGCGCCACGGAAAATTTTTCACGCTAAACTCACGATTCCCGCAACGCCGGGTTCATTCACTTTGTATTATCCGAAGTGGATTCCCGGAGAACACGGACCCACCGGCCCAGTCGAAGATTTAGTAGGACTGAAATTCAGCGCCAATGGTCAGCAACTCACATGGCGCCGCGATTTGCAGGATGGTTGGACGTTCCACGTGGATGTTCCCGCTGGCGTCACAAGCATTGATGCTTCGCTGGATTTTGTTTCTCCCATTGAAGAAGGCATCTACACCGGCGGACCGTCTGCCACTGACAAGCTGGCGATTTTAAGCTGGAATACGATGTTGCTGTATCCCGCTGGATGGAACTCTGATGATTTGACCTATCAACTGAGCTTGCAGTTGCCGGATGGATGGAAGTTTGCGACGCCTCTGCCCGTCGATTCGCAAAACGGACAACAGATTCACTTCAAGCCGACATCTTTGACTGAACTTGTGGACTCTCCGGTAGCTACCGGCGAATTCATGCGAGTTGTGCCGCTGGCGGAAGGTCCGCATCAGGAACTTGATCTCACAGCGGACAGTGCCGATGCATTGAACGCGCCGCAGGAGATGTTTGACGATTACAAAAAACTCACGGATCAGGCTTACAAACTTTTCGGCGCACGTCACTTCCGCGACTACCACTTTCTTTTCAGTTTGAGCGATCACGTGGCCCACTTTGGACTGGAGCACCACGAATCCAACGACAGCCGCATTCCGGAGCGCGGTGTGACCGATCCCGACTATCGCATGCTGGCGGCGGGCCTGCTTCCCCACGAATATGTGCATTCGTGGAACGGAAAATATCGGCGTCCTTATGATCTGGAAATTCCCGACTACGAAAAGCCCATGCAAACGGATTTGCTGTGGGTGTATGAAGGGTTGACTTCGTATTTAGGGGATGTGCTGAGCGCCCGAAGTGGTCTGCGTACGCCGCAGCAGTACTACGACAACCTGGCGGTCATCGCTGCTATGCTCGATCATCGCCCGGGCCGCGAATGGCGCAACTTGCAGGACACCGCCGATGGCGTGCCTTCCATGCAAAATGCTCCCAATCAATGGGTTTCCACCCGTCGGCCTTTGGATTATTACGATGAGGATGTGCTGAACTGGCTTTGGGTGGATGTCATCATTCGCCAGCAAAGCCACGGCGCGAAATCGATTGACGACTTCTGCCATATCTTTTATGGCGGACCGAACGGCGATCCTCAGGTCGTCAAAACTTATACGTTTGATGACATCGTGAATACGCTCAACCAGGTTGTTACTTATGACTGGCGCGGCTTTTGGACGGAGCGGCTCACCAATCACGGTCCGGGTGCTCCTTTAGGGGGCATAGAAGGAAGCGGCTGGAAAATTATTTACGACGCAACGCGCGATGGACGTTCCGCTGCTTATGAAGACGAGCGGCATGAGATCCTCGCGACCTCTTCGATTGGGCTCAGGCTGCAAGAGGATGGCACGGTGATTGACACCATCGAAGGCATGGCTGCGGCGAAGACGGGAATTGGACCGGGAATGAAAATTCTCGCCGTAAACGGCCGTCGCTTCACTGAACACATTTTCCGCACTGCTCTCGATGACGCTAAGAACAGTTCTGCACCAATCGAATTTCTGGTGGAAAATACGGATTATTTTGTGACCTACAAGGTGGATTATCACGAGGGACAAAAATATCCGCATTTAGTGCGGGATGGTTCGAAGCCTGATTTATTGAGCGACATCATCAAAGCTCGCTAGAAAATAGCTCGCTAGAAAATAAAACGCCGCGGAGAGTGGAATACTTTCTGCGGCGTAATTTTTTGGATTAATCTTCTGCGGGAATTCCGGTAAACAGATCCGACTCCAATTCCACAGGGCCAGATTTGATCGACGCGGCGAGATGAAACATTTCTTTTTTGGCGCGCTGGCTTATATTTTGCTCGAACAACGGCCAAAGCGGAGATTGGCTTGTGTGCATTTTGAATGCCTTGATTTTCGTCGCCAGTAAATCTCCAATCTCGATAGTAGCTGTCGCCGGAGGCAGCGTGATGGGCGGCCGTCCGGGAATGCCGTAATCCGCCGTCGCGTAATAAAGTTTTTTCGGCTGGTAGAGCGAAACGCCGTCGCTTACTTGATCGGGAAAGCGATTGTTCCTTCCCGCCCATTGAAACGCTAACGATGCAAAGACTCCAGCCATGGCATGGTCCGTATGGCCCGTGAGTCCTCCTTCGGGGCCGAAAGTCATGACGACATGGGGACGGAATTTGCGGATTTCCAAGGTGAGATCGCAGACGACACGATACAAATCCATGCGATGCAATTTGCCGTCGGGATAATCGAGCACGATTCCGTAGCTGACTTTTAGAACTTCGCAGGAAGCTGCAAATTCTTTGCGCCGCATGGCGGCAAGCTCATGGTCATCTTTTGCGCCGCCACGATTGGTGGCAGCCTGCCCGGGCGTAAGGCAAACGACGGAAGTTTGCACGCCACGGTCCGCGTAGAGACAAAGAGTGCCGCCAAATCCTCCCGCTTCATCATCAGGATGCGCGGTAATACACATGAGCCGAAACATGGAATTATTGTAACGTGGCGAGATGAATACTGTGGTCGGCTGCAACACTTAGCGGATTGCTTCCGCAAGCAACACGATTCCCACACACCCCAACCCGCCGTAAACAATTTTCAGGAACGTATCTCCGCTTAATCGGCGATTTACAAACCTGCCCAGAAAAATTGTGGGAAGCGCGACGCACAAAGAAATCAGGTAGTAGCGTGTAACGGCAGGAACCCATAACCCGGCAAACCAATATCCAACCATACCTACGATGCTCGCAGGCAAAAAATATCCCTGCAAGGTGGCGCGGAAATGCTGTGGCGACCAGCGGCGCATACTTCCATACACAACCAGCGGAGGCCCATTCAGCCCGTATGCGCCTCCGAGCACGCCGGCAATAAAGCCGCAACCCAGCATCCAGATGCGGCTATCGCTATGCAGTTGGGGAAGCTTCTTGCTGAAGAGAAAATATCCGGAAAACAGAATGATGATGATGGCCAATGCAGCCTTCACAGAATTCTGATGGTGGTTCGCGAGGAGCGCCACGCCCAATGGAATGCCAACAAATGTTGGAGCCAGCAGCCAGCTTGCGCTGCGCAGGTGAATCTTGTGCCAGTCCTGGGCTACGACGACCGCCGCCACGGTGATGGAAAGAAGTACAACCACAGGCGCGGCAATTTTGATGGGAATAAAGAGCGCAAGTAAGGGTAGCGCGACAAGTCCTTCGCCAAAACCAAATGTCGAGCGGACCAGGGTTGCGAAAAAGACGATCAAAAGCAGATGCAACGTTGTAGCGTCGATTATGAGTTCGCGTATCAGCCCGATCATCAATCCGCGGAATTGCTCATAGAAATTGCTTGGTCTTCCAGTGCATCGATCTTTTCTTCGAGCATAAACTCCAGAACTTCCTGTGGTACAGGAGCGTTCCAGACGGGCGCGAAGGATTGCCGATGCAGTGGAGAAGGCCCGTGCTCGCGCAGGGCGGCCAAATGACGAGGAGTGCTGTACCCCTTGTGCGAGGCGAGCCCGTAGAGAGGGAAAACCGCGTCCCACTCGCTTACCATTTTGTCCCGGGCTACTTTCGCGAGAATCGAAGCAGCGGCAATGGAGGCGGAAAGCGCATCACCATGAATGATGGCTTTTTGCCGAATGTCGCAATCAATTTTGACCGCGTCAATCAGCAAATGGTCTGGCAAGGGCTGCAACTGCAGAACGGCATCGCGCATGGCCACGCGAGAGGCCTGGTAAATATTGATCTGGTCGATGCGGGCTGAATCGACGGCCGCGACCGCCCAACAAACGGCGTGCTCCTTAATCCGGTCGGCCAGAATTTCGCGTCTTTCCGCAGGCAGCAGCTTCGAGTCACGCAAGCCACGAATGCGGTAGCCGCGATCCAGGACGACCGCAGCGGCCACTACCGGGCCAAATAATGACCCTCGGCCTACTTCGTCCACGCCGGCAATCAGTTGAGCTCCGACTGCCCATTCCAGTTTTTCGTACTTCAGGGTGCAGCGGAGCCGCTTCAATAGCCGCAATTTGGCGGCGGAGGCGGAAAGCGTTTTCCCTTTGGCGGATTTGTTTTTAGCGGGCACGACTCGGAGATAAGCCCATCTTCTACGAAGGAAAGCCTGTGAAGCAAGTAGGAAAACCGGCATTTCCCTGTGAAAACCTAAAACCTACCCATAAGTAACCCAAGATGAATTACGCACGTAAATTGACCCTCCGAACAGTCCCTTGTTACTTTCGGAATGAAGATAAGCATGTACGCAATGGGGACCTAGGTGGAAGAACTGGACATTCAGCCCGAGCGCCTGAATAAGCGAATCCATATCGCATTGCCGGTGCGCATTACCCAATGGGACAGCGAAAATCGGCCCACCTTGGTGATGGCCTGTACCTATGATATTTCGTCTCTTGGCGCCAGAGTCACCGGATTACGAAATGCAAAAGTCGGGGAAATCGTCACTCTTGAGCGAGGCCGCTCTGGCAAGTTTTATTGCCGTATTGTCTGGGTGGGAGAACTTAATTCGCCTCTGCATGGCCAGGTAGGCGTTGAAACTGTAGAGTTGCAAAAGACCATGTGGGATGCCGAACTGCACAGCATGGATGAAGTATTTGATCCCGTGCCGCAGCGCAAGGCCGCCCGTCCGGGGATTTCAAGCGAGCCGATACGCCGCTGCGGGCCCCGATTTGAAATTCAGGGCTTCGCCGAACTCGGCCAAAGGAATGTGCCTCAGGTAGGCGTAAAAAATCTTTCTGAGATGGGCTGCTTGCTGGTCACTCACGATCCCTTGCCCAAAGGGTCCAATCTAAAGTTGACGCTGAAGGTGGCACAGTACGATCTGACGGTAAAAGGATCGGTACGTCACGTGGGCCCGGATTCCGGCATCGGCGTGGAATTTTCGGAAATCCGCAAAGGCGACCGGCAAGTATTGCAGTTCCTGTTGAAGAAGCTTACCGAGCAGCAATTCGAACAAGCGTTTCAGCTGGAAGTCTAAAAACAAGAAGTTGAAAAACAAGAAGTTGAAAAACAAAAAGCCCTCGTTTTGCACGAGGGCCTATCAATTCGAGATCCGAAAAACTATTGTTGAACGGCCGCTGCTGGTGCGGTCGCGCCCGGATGCTCGCGCTCCACATCCTTCAATCGTGCAGCCTTGCCTTTGAGTTGGCGCAGGTAGTAGAGCTTTGCGCGGCGGACTTTCGAAGAGCGCACAATGTCCACTTTGTCCACGACTTTTGAGTTCATGGGGAAAATGCGCTCCACGCCCTGGCCGAAGCTGATTTTACGGACGGTAAAGCTGGCCTGGGGGCCACGCGAAATGGCGATGACTACGCCCTCAAAAGCCTGAAGACGTTCTTTGTCGCCTTCTTTAATTTTTACCTGCACGCGGATGGTATCGCCGGGAACGAACGCCGGGATATCGGTGCGCTTTGTTTTTGCCAGCAGTTTTTCAATAATCAGGTTCGACATAAATCCATCCTTCTCTTTTTCTAATTCTAGCTTATGTGTTCTTGCTGTTAATTTCAGCAAGCATTTTTTTGTCTTCTTCGCTGAGCAAATTCCGTTCAAGCAAGTCAGGACGGTTGCGCAGCGTCTTTTCTAAAGCTGTTCGCCGCCGCCAGCGCCGTATTTCTTCATGATTGCCCTGAACAAGCACTTCAGGAACATCCATTCCGCGAAACTCCGCGGGGCGCGTGTAATGCGGATAGTCCAGCAATCCGCCGGAGACGCAAGTGGAACTCGGGCCATCCATCATTAACTCAGGATGGGCAGTGAATGACTCCTGCCGCGCGGAAGCATCGTTGCCGAGCGCGCCTGGAATCAATCGTGTAACCGTGTCCGCAATTACCGCTGCGCCCAACTCGCCACCACTTAAAACATAGTCGCCTATGGAAAGCTCGCGGTCCGCCAAATATTCGCTGATGCGCTCATCCACACCTTCGTAGCGCCCGCAGATCAGAACAATCTGTTCCATCTCTGCCAGCTCCGCAGCCACGCTTTGCGTGAACCGCTGGCCCTGTGCCGAAAGCAAAACAATACTTTGCTTCGCTTTGGGCATGGCGCGTTCTTCACGAGGCGCAATTTCCAGCTTCTCAATACATTCAAAGATCGGCTCCGGCTTAAGGACCATGCCTTCGCCGCCGCCAAACGGGCGGTCATCCACGGTACGGTGCTTGTCGCGAGTAAAACCCCGCAGATCGTGGACTTTAATTTCTACCAATCCAGCTTCCTGCGCCCGCCGCGTAATGCCGAAATCCAGCGGGCCACGGAAAAAGTCGGGAAAGATCGTGACAATCTCGATCTTCATTATGGAAGCACTCTCAGCGCTTCTGCTTTCCTTGATGTTTCTCTTGCTGCTTCAGCGGCGCGTTCACTTCCAGCAAACCTTCGGGAAGCGCCATCACAATCCGCTTCTTTGCGAGGTCCACATCTTTCAAATACGCTTCCGCGTAAGGAACCTCGTAATCTTTTATCTCCGCTATCTCTGCCCCAATTTCTCGTGCTACAACCAGCAGCGGAGCTTCTCCGGCGCCGAATTGAATGTCTTTCACTTTTCCGATCTCCCGGTCGCCGTCGAATACTATGCATCCGATCAGATCGCTTACGAACGTCCAGCCTTCTTCAAGTCTGCCGCGTTCACTGCGCGGGACCTGCAATTCAGAGCGGACCAGCGTTTCTGCATCTGAGATCGACTCAATACCCGCAAACTTCAAAATCAACCACTCTTTGTGCGGCCAAAGCCCTTCGATTTCCAACTCCCGTCGCGTGCCATTTTCCAGCAACGCAAACACCTTGAAACCGGGAGCGAACCGCTTGGGAACATCCGTGTGGACTTCCACTGCTACTTCGCCGCGACGGCCCTGCGTTTTAATGACTCGCGCGAGAGTAACAAACTCGCTGCTTGAATCGTGAATTCCGGAATCGCTCATCCCAGGATTACCCCCAGAATTGCTTATTCCAAAATCTCAAGCGCGTAGCGCTTTTGCTGGCGGACCCCAGTCGCGTTTACCAGCGCCCGCAACGCCTTCACGGTACGACCGTGGCGCCCAATAATCTTGCCGGTTTCATCCTCAGCGACTTCCAGTTCCAGAACAATCGCGCCGTCTTCGGGGACTTCGTCCACGTAAACTTCCGCCGGTTTATCAACCAGAGATTTGGCGATCTGTTCGATCAGACCACGCACGTCGCCGTTTTGTTCGCTCATGATGACTTCCTAATGTATGAGTGATGAAGAAAGTTGTTCGAGGAGAAATCAGGCAGCAGGCTCGGCCTTGGGGGCAGGTTTCGACACCAGTTTGCTGACCCGGTCGGACATCTGCGCGCCCTTCGATACCCAATAATTGATCCGTTCGCGCTTAAGCTCGACACTGGCCGGATTGGTTCGCGGGTTGTAAGTGCCTACGACTTCCACGGAACGGCCATTGCGCGCGCGCGCCTTCTCAATCACCACTACTCGATAATGCGGTTTTTTGCGCGCACCAGTACGCGCGAGACGAATCGTTAACACGTTGTAAGATCCTTTATTCCGGAAGAGTCCGGCAGGGCTGAGACAAACCATTATTTTTGCAGAATTTAGCGGGATTGGCAAGAAGATCAATTACAAAGATTTCCTGGTTTTCTGCGATGCCATCTGCTTACCTCTCGTCGCCAACTGATCCAGACTCGGATAAGACTTCAACTCCATCAAAGTCCGTTCCGGCGGCTGAATACCTTTCTTCAGCGCATCAATCACCATCTGCATGCCTAATTGCGTTGTCGTCGGGGTAAGGATGGTGGCGGCCAGCATGCCGCGATCCACCCATGCCTGTCCTTCTTCGCGCAGGCCATCCACTCCGGTAAATGGAATGTGCAACCATTTCTGGCGTTCCGCCGAATCGATGTGGTTTTGAAAAGCTTTAAGAGCGCCCATGGCGATGCCGTCGTATTGGCATCCCACAAGATCAATGCTCCCTGCCGTCGAAGTGGATAAACGCAGCCACGAACTTACCGTTTGATTCGCGCTCTCCTCGCTCCACTGGCTGCGCAGCGCCTTGACCTGGATGTTTGACGGTTTCGCGCTTTCCAGGCCTGTGGTGCGCTGTATGGCCGCGGAACTGGTGGCCGGACCTTGAATGTAGAGTACGTTGCCTCCCTGGGGAAGCAGCGCGGCAAACTGGCGTCCCTGAATGCGCCCAATTTCGGTGTGGTCGCGGGTGATGGCAAATGCCGGAACGTTGGAGATCTTTCGCAATCGCTCCAGATAATCAACATCGCAGTTCAGCACGATCCATCCAATGCCCGCATTGACCGCCGCTTCTCCCACACGCTGCAACGCCGTGGAGGTGAGGGGCTCAAACAAAATCGCGTCAGGCTTGGATTCTTTGTGCGATTGAATGATTTCCAGCAGTTGCTGGCTTTGCATGATGGAATCATTGTCGGCATAAAGTATTTGCACTTCCGCGCCGAGCTGCCGTGCTGCATTGGTGGCTGCTGCTGCCTGTTCCTTTTGATAGCTGTTGTTATTGGGAAGCGATACGACAAATTTCAGGGTCTTCATGGGCCCCCGGGGTTCATGACCACTGGGAGCGAATTATATGCTTCGCCTGTGTCCCCGGAAGTTGACACCTTTAACACCTGTGCCTGTCGCACCTGCCACCATTGATTCCGAAACTCCATTAAAATTGCTCTTCACCTAAAATTGCTCTTCACCGCGCAGCGAAAACCCATGCCACGGAAATTTTTCCCTAAGAAACTTTCTATCGCTAAGGAACAGGACATCCTCAATCTGCCTCCGCTGAAGGAGCCGCCAAAACTTACTTCACGGCGCATTGGCATTCACACATCGAGTTCTGGAGGTGTGCAGAACGCCGCGGAGCGCGCCTATCGGCTGGGATGCAATACCCTCCAAATTTTCTCTTCCAGCCCTCGGCAATGGGCTCCATACGAGCTACAGCAGCCGTTGTGTGATGAAATGTTGCGCCTGCGTCAGAAATACGACTTGAAGCCTCTAGTGATTCACACGAATTATCTGGTGAATATGGCCAGCACGACGGAAGCGTTTCTGAAGAAGTCCATTGAAGCGTTCCGGGGCGAAATTGAACGGGCGTTGACTTTGTGCGCGGACTATCTGGTGTTGCATCCAGGGTCGTTTCGCGGTGCCGATCGCGAACAGGGATTGCTAAGCACGGCTGCAGCAATTCGTGCGGCAACTCATCAGCTCGATTTGGAAAAAGGCGGCCTGACGATCCTGATTGAAAACTCAGCCGGCGCGGAATATTCCCTGGGCGGAAGTTTCGAGCAGGTCGCAGAAGTGGTGAATCATCTTCGCGGATTGGTTCCCGTTGCCGCTTGTATTGATACCTGCCACACACACGTTGCCGGATATGACATTGTGAGCGAAGAAGGCTTCAAGGAGACTTTGAATCAGCTCGATAAAACCATTGGATTAAAAGATGTTCGCGTGTGGCACTGCAACGACGCGAAGGCCGCGCGCGGGTCGAAGCTTGATCGTCACCAGCATGTCGGAAAGGGAACCATCGGCTTGGAACCATTCCGCCGATTATTAAACGATCCTCGACTAAAACATGCGGCGTTCATCGCAGAAACGCCGATTGATGAACCGGGAGACGATCGCAGAAACGTGGAGACCTTAAAGTCATTAGTAAAGACATAGGGACAGCCGCCCTCGGTTGTCGTACGGAGCGGAAGCTTCGCTTGCACGGGCGAGGACGCCCGCTCCTACATAACAAGATGGGACGCATGTCCTACCTGTTCACGAATCACTTTGGAGTACAATTCCCCGCATGAAAACCTCGTCCCGTTTTCTTTTCCTGTTGCTGTTCTTCGCATTCGCCGCTTCATTGTTTGCTCAGGACATTCAAAAGTTTGATCCCGCGCTTGACCAGATCGTCCCAGCAAATGCCAAATTGGAGCGTGCCGTCACCGGCTTCAACAAATGGACGGAAGGTCCGGTGTGGACGCGCGAAGGCAGCCTGCTGTTTGCGGAAATTCCGTCAAACAACATCGACAAGTGGGTCCCCGGACAAGCTTCCACCGTGTTCATGCATCCCAGCGGATACGAGGGAGCGGAACCTTACGGTGGCCCGGAGTCAGGTTCGAATGGAATGACGCTCGACGCCAATGGCCGCGTCACGGTAGCAGGACATGCACGACGCAATGTTTGGCGCCTGGAGACGCTCGACCCGAAAGGTCAGATCACGGTCCTGGCCGATTCATATCAGGGAAAGAAGCTAAGCAGTCCGAACGATCTCGTGTACAAATCCGATGGTTCGCTTTATTTCACCGATCCGCCTTATGGCTTGCCCACGCAGGGTGACAAAGATCCGCTGAAAGAATTGGATGTAAATGGTGTTTACCGCGTCCCCAATGCGCGGCAACACAAAGCGGGCGCGCCGCCGGACCGTGACAAATTACAGCTGATTATCAAAGACCTGTCGCGTCCCAATGGCATTGTGTTTTCGCCCGACGAGAAATATCTGTATGTCTCTGACACCGCCACCAAACGCTGGATGAAGTACCGCGTACTGCCGGATGGCTCGGTAACCGACGAATCTGTGTTGCTCGACTGTTCCGACGATAAAACTCCTGGCTCGCCCGATGGCATTCGCGTGGATAAAAAAGGAAACGTCTACGGCGCGGGCCCGGGCGGCGTCTGGATTATTTCTCCGGAGGGCAAACATCTGGGCACGATCAAGGTGCCTGAAGTTGTCGGAAATGTGGCGTGGGGCGATAAAGACGGCAAAACTCTCTACATCACCGCCAGCACCAGTATTTACAGCATCAAGCTGAATGCGGTCGGCGTGAGGAATTAGACCCTTCAATATGCCAGCAGAGCATTGGGTATTGGGCGTTTGGATATGGAACATTTGGATCGCTATTCGTGTTTTGGGCTAAGCCTTTATCTTTGCGCTATAGCGCCTGGATCACATCTTTTCGTGATCGGCGTCCGAATATCAATCCACCGCCAACACCGGAATGGTGTGCAAGAAATACTAAAATCATGACAGTAGCAGTCAGGATTTTGGGTGTGATTTTTTTAATCCAATCCATCACAGTTCTTTTACCGGTATTCATACGGAAAATTGTTCATACTTGATACGCAGATTGTTGCACGGCACACCTTCTTATCCCTCCGTTGTAAAATAAAAGTTCACCGATATTTAAGAAACTTTTTTATGCCGAAGGAAGACAAAACTATTTCCGCGCCGGAGTCCACCAGTCGCGACCCTCGCGACGAAGACCGCTACGACGCGCAGCGCATCGAAGCCAAGTGGCACGAACGCTGGCTGCAGGAAACCGGTCTCTACGCCGCCGAAGCAGACTCCACGAAACCAAAATATTACGTGCTCGAGATGCTGCCGTATCCTTCCGGCGCATTGCACATGGGCCATGTGCGCAACTATTCCATTGGCGACGCGCTTGCCCGTTACATGTGGATGAATGGTTATAACGTTCTTCATCCCATGGGGTGGGATTCCTTTGGGCTTCCCGCGGAGAACGCTGCGACTTCCAACAACACGCCTCCGCGTGAGTGGACGCTGCGCAACATCGCCAACATGAAGCGACAGATGAACCGCCTGGGTTTTGCCTACGATTGGTCGCGTGAAGTCACAACCTGCCTGCCCGACTATTACAGATGGAACCAATGGTTCTTTTTGAAGCTGTATGAAAAAGGATTGGCGTATCGCAAAAAAAGCAAAGTGAACTGGTGCCCGAAAGACGCAACGGTGCTGGCCAATGAGCAGGTGGTAAATGGCCGCTGCTGGAGGCACGAAGACACGCTTGTTGAACAGCGTGAATTAGAGCAATGGTTTTTGCGGACGACGCATTACGCCGAGGAGTTACTCCGCGATTTAGACAAGCTCGAAGGCTGGCCGGAGAAAGTCCGCACCATGCAGCGCAACTGGATTGGCCGCAGCCAGGGCACGCTGGTGGACTTCAAACTTGACGGTTCCGACGCGAAGATCACCGTCTTCACCACACGCGTGGATACGATTTTTGGCGCGACCTCGATTCAGTTTGCCCCTGAGCATCCGCTGGTAAAAGATTTCGCCGCCAGCAATGCTGACTTGCGCGTGCAAGTGGACACGATGATCGCCGAACAGAAGAACGCCAAAGAACGCGGCGACATTGGCGAGATCGAAAAGCACGGCGTAAATACGGGCCGCTTTACGGTGAATCCGTATAACGGCGAGAAGATTCCCATTTGGGTGGCAAACTACATCCTCATGGATTACGGTACCGGCGCAATCATGTCCGTGCCCGCGCACGATGATCGTGACTTCGAGTTTGCCAAAAAGTACGGCATTGAAATTCGCCAGGTGATTGTGCCGTTACAAGGGTATGCCACGCAGGAACTTCCCTTTACCGCGCACG
>DASXCC010000130.1:0-25952 GCA_036491415.1 Terriglobales bacterium
ACAACCCAAATGCCAAAACGATCCAGCCAAATGGCAGACCGTGTCGGGCCTTGTAGATCAAATAGGCGAGAACAAGCGAAATGGCTACATATGAAATTCCAATCGTCGCGTCAGCGACGACGTTTGTCCAAATCAACGAAGGAGATCGGAGATAACAGTAAGCGTGAGGCAGGTAGTTGGATGAAAACAACTGCTTGACAGCAGTGGGAAACAAGAAGGCATAAAGAACGGTTACAACTAAACCAACCAACAGTCCCAATGATGCAATGCTCGTAGCCCGTCGGATCAAAGGTTCCCTGGCCGAACCATTTCTGGTCGGCGATCAAAAATTATTTGTTTCCGCGAGCATCGGAATCGCGATTAATTCGCCACAGAATCAGCCAGAGGATCTGATCCGTAATGCGCATATCGCAATGATGGGTGCTAAGAGCCAGGGACGGGGGCGCTGGCAATTTTTCGACGCCGAAATGCACGCCACCGTTTCGAACCGTGTTCAAGTGGAAATGGATCTTCGTCGCGGCATCGATCAAGATGAGTTTCGCCTCTATTACCAGCCGATCGTGGATCTGCGAACTGGCTTTATATCAGGATTCGAAGCTCTTCTGCGATGGCAACCGGCGGATGCGGAATTGATCAATCCGTATCGCTTTATTGATGTCGCGGAGGAAACGGGACTCATCGTACCAATTGGTCATTGGGTCGTTCGGGCAGCGTGCCAACAGCTCAAAGTGTGGCAGCAAGAATACCGTCAACTTTCGATCACCGTGAACGTCTCCCCTAAAGAATTTCTGCACCCGGATTTCGTCCAAGGAATCGAAGATGTTTTAGCCGAGACGGATATCCCTCCTGGTTTTTTGCAACTCGAAATCACAGAAAGCATGGCGATGAAAGATTCCACGCGGACCGAACAAGTACTGAACCGGCTAAAAGATCTTGGGGTCAAACTGAGCATCAACGATTTTGGTACTGGGCATTCGTCATTGAGCCGCTTGAGCCGGTTTCCACTGGATGTTTTGAAGATTGACCGTTCATTCGTCACTGGGATGGAAACCGATGAAGATAAGCGGGCAGTTGTACGGTTGATCGTTACTCTGGCTCATACGTTCAAGCTGAAAATCATCGCCGAAGGAGCGGAGACTGCCGAACAGGTAGCGCAACTTAAGAATTCCGGATGTGAATTCGTGCAAGGATATTTCTTCTCCAAACCTATGGATCTGGAAAAGGCCACATCGCTATTGCAAATGCACTTTGCCAAGCATCCGTTTGATCTGAATGCTCTCAACATGTTAACCATGACGAAGGCTGCAAACTAATTTGGCGAAGAACGGGCCCGGTGCAGTTCTCGGCACGCTTTTTGGGGTCATCCATGGTTAGGAAATGAGCTGAAGCCGATCACTTCGGATAGTGATTTCCATCACTGACAATCGCATGACACCGGCCTATTCTGCAAAGAATAAGGAAGAGACACCGTCTATGGCGAAGGTTCCGATCCGTCCGAGAAATCCGGAGCGTGTGTGTTGGGGCTGCGACAAGTACTGTAGCTCCAATGCGCTTCGTTGCGGCAATGGAACCATTCGCACACCTCATCCAACCGAACTTTTTGGAGAAGACTGGATGAATTGGGGCATCGAGGCCCACAGCTCCGATCCAAATGCTGGTGAAGCTGACAAAAAGCTAACTGTGAAGGACGATGTTGCGAGAAATGTTGACCCCGACGTAGGGAAGATATCGGGATCTTAAAAAAGGCGAGTTGTCACCTTTACCCAACGTCAAAATTGTTCTTCAGTTACTTAAGGCAAATGATGTACTTTTTCGCGAGACCAAGTTGGTTAAAATCTCAAACCTCTTTGACGGGCGGTTCTCCACCGAACTCCTGAGAGCGTGAAATGCATGTTCGGCAAGCAATGCTTGTGGTATTTGCACGCTCGTCAAAGGCGGAATTGTGAACTCTGCCAAACTGATGTTGTCGAAACCGATTATCGAAAGATCTTTGGGAATCGAAATACCTCGATTAAAGGCTTCATGCATGACGCCGATCGCAGTAAGGTCATTGGAACACATGATCGCTGAGGGGCGATCCACTCCATCAACGATTGAAGCTAATGCTCTTATTCCTCCTCGGATCGTGTCGTCGCCTGTGACAAGGAACTCAGGTATCAATTGCAGGTGTAATGACCGCATGCAGTCTTCGAACGCCGTTTTTTTACTTTGCGCAGATTGCAAGTGAAGAGGACCATTGATAAATCCAATTTTCCTGTGCTGCCGTGCAGCTAAATGTTCTATGGCTTGCCGAATTCCACTTTGATAGTTGACGCTTATACTTTCTTCAACGGGGCTACTTTGACTGGTGTCCACAAAAATAGACGGAATGTTTTGTTCTCTCAGCTGAGCTACGATTGAATCTTCTCCCCTAAATGTAAGCACTGCGACCCCATCCACTCTTCTTTCCATCACTCTTTTTACGGCCAGTTCTGTTTGACTCTCGTTGATCACGCGGGGAATAAGGAAGATTTCATAACCAAATTCGATGGCTACTTCTTCGAATCGGTGGATCAACTCGGTAAAGAAAGGATTACCTATTTCTGAAACGATCAATCCAAATATTCTGCTTTTTCCAGAAACCAACGCCCGAGCTTGTGTGTTTGGAAAATAACCGAGTTTGTCCGCCATTTTCCAGACGCGCTTCGCCATGACCGGATCAACACTAGGAACGCGGTTAATCGCTCGCGAGACCGTCGCGACGGACAATTTCGTTCTTTTTGCAATCTGGCGCAGATCAACTCTGGAGGTCGGAGAACTACTAGCTTTCTTTCCCATTTGTAATTTTTCCAACTATTTGCACTCTTCTTTGAAGCACAGGTTCTGGCTGAAGAATGGCATCACATGGTTTTGGAAACGATCGGCTACAGCACTCGTGTGTGTCCCGTGATACAACTCGAAGCTGTTGGCGATACCGTATTTGTCGAGTATGTCGTGAAGTTTCGCAGTATCCGTTCGCAGGCCGTCCTGGTCTCCCACATCAATCGAGATGGCGTGATACTGGCGCAGATTGTCGATGTATTGATCGATGAACGCGAGCGGCGAATTGGCATTCCATTTCGCAATGACATCGGGTTGCACTTCGCCGTCTTTAAACGGAAGGTCCAAATATAGCGGCGGATTCTTCGGGTCAGGCGACCAGGCTGCGGCTGAAGCTAACATCGCCCGAGAGAAGAACGGGAGCTTGGCCGAATCTTCTGCTGTTTTCACCGCCTCTAACGACTTCTCTAGTTCCGGATTCGCTGTCGTCATAGGCCGCTGCGACAAGCAGCATGGGCTCATAATGTACAAGCTTCCAAAGACGTCAGCGTGCTTCATTCCTATGCGCGTTGCTCCATACCCTCCCATCGAATGACCAACGAGTCCGCGGCTTCTGCGCTCAGGGATCGTGCGGTAGTGAGTATCCATGTAAGCGACAACATCTTGCGCGATGAATCGCTCAAAATCTCCCGTCGTCACCGAACTTGAATACATGGAACCGTTGTGAAGGGTTTTGGAATCGGGTAGCACAACGATCATTTCTTGTGCGCCTTGCGCGAAAGCGCCTTCAATGGTCTGCGGCACGTGGATTTCATGACTCCATTGCTCGGCTCCGATGGAATAGCCGTGCAGCGCATATACGACTGGGTATCGGCGGTGCTTGTCTTTCGCATAGCTTGGCGGTAGGAAGACAATCACGTCGCGATCCACAGCGTCACCTTCCAGGTTGCCTTCGAGAGAAGCTCCATGGATTTTGATCTGTTCCACTGTTGCAGGTTTCGCGTCCGGAATAATGGCAGGCACTTCGGTCTGCACCTGTGCTGTGACTTGAACGCCAAGCATTACGATGATTAATAGAACGATCAGACAAAGCAATTCATTCTTTCGCATTGAGGTTCCTTTTGATGTGTCACTTTAAATTTCAATCGCATATTGATTGTTTTTCAGAAAATTTGCCGACCTAAAATTTACGGTGCCGAAACAGAAATTGTTTTTCCCGTGTACTGAACAATTTTGTCGGGATGTTCCACACCCGCCGCAGCAGCGCCATGCCCGGTGGAGACCCAGACAATTCTGAATTCCATATTCGCTGACATTTGCGGGTAGCTTCCTTCGCGATCGCCAATAGTTAGCGTTCGCCCAGACTCTGACCACTGAATTGGAATGACAGAATGAGCTCCCTTTTCGTAGTCGTACGTGTCTCCGGCATCCTGGTAGAGATCAAAGTGCCCGTCTGCTCCACGATAAACACGCAATTCAATCGGGCCAGCAGGCCTCTGGTCCGCATATTCAATTTCAGGTCCAAGCGGAAGAATGGACCCGGCACGCACGTAAAGCGGAATCTGCTCCAAAGGAGCTGCGGCATCAATCTCCTGATTGCCTTGAATGGAGCGTCCCGTCCAGAAGTCATACCAAGGCGAATCTGGCAAATACAGATTTCTGTGACTCGCGTTTGCCTTGAGCACCGGATTCACAAGGATGGAAGGCCCAAACATAAACTGATCACCGATGTCCCTGGTTTGCGGATCATCCCGCCAATCCATTACAAGCGGACGCTGAATGGTGTAGTCCTCATTGGTTACGCGCCAAGCAAGCGAATATATGTAAGGCATGAGGCGGTAACGAAGTTTGTCGTAATTGATGAGAATCGGTTCAACTTTATCGAAAGCCCAAAATTCATTTTGCGGTCTGTGCCCATGAGTGCGGAAAATCGGGCAGAACACGCCGTACTCAAACCACCTCGCATAGAGTTCCTGATATTTGGGATCGTCGAGAGGTTTATCGTGAGGTGGCCAATAGCCACCGATGTCAGTCGTCCAGTATGGATAACCGGAGAGCGCGAAATTCAGGCCTGCCGCCACTTGATGGCTCAAGCCCCAATAGGAGCCGAACACATCGCCTGACCATACCGTCGCTCCAACTCGTTGTTGTCCAAGAAAAGCGGAGCGCGTCAGAAGGAAGACTCGTTTGCGGTCCGTGGTTTTCTTCCAGTGCTGTTGAATTCCAAGGGTGTGCACGAGTGGAAAGATATTGGTGTATTCCGCGCCATTGCCGATGGCGATTTGCTTGTCGCGCAGAATTCCATCGCCCATGTGCGGCCAATACTCTTCCGGTTCCGCGCTGTCCAGCCAGAACGCATCCCATCCCTCGCTAAATAAAGGATGGACGAGATTATTCCAATAGAAATCGCGCGCCTTGGGATTGGTTGCGTCATAAACGTGCGCATGCGGCACATCGAAGTGCTGAGCTGTGAGTTCCTGGTAATTTTTTGATTTTGTGTCGAACAGTCCCCACACTGACAACATCGCGTGGACATGCTCGTCATGCAGCTGATTTAATTCTCCCGGGACATCCGTGAAGTTGGAGTTAAATACCGGATCGCCTTCCGTCTTCCACCAGAACCAATCTTGCACGATCGCATCGAGTGGGATGTGTTCTTCACGATAGCGGTGCGCAATGCCCAGAACTTCTTCTTGTGATACGTACCGGTCCTTCGATTGAAAAAAACCGTAAGCCCACTTGGGAAGCATGGGTGTGTGTCCAGTAAGATTTCGATATTCGTGAATGATCTGATCGAATTCCGGGCCATAAATGAAGTAGTAATCGACCGATTTGCCTGCGAGTGCGCTCAGATTTAGTTCAAGTGGAAAGCGGTTATCCACATAAGTCAGCGATGCGGTGTTCCACATCACTCCATAACCTTTACTCGACAACAACAGCGGAATTGCAACATCGGTATTATTCTGCGCCAGTTCCACCGTGGCCCCACGGTAATTGAACATGCCGCTTTGGTGCTGCCCTAGGCCGTAGAAGCCTTCAGTAATGTCCGGCGAAAACCTGTCCTCGACATGGAATGTTTTCTCGCCATTCAATTCGGTCGGCTCGTAGGTGCGGGGAATTGAGTTTCGCTCACGCAATAAATCCTGGTTTGCTGCGGTGCTGTACTTTACGTTCCCCCACTTGCGCGAAACTTCTATCTTCAGAGCGTCAGTTGTGAGGGTTGCCGCATCATCATTCTGCGTCACGTGGAACTTGGCGCCTGGGCACGACTCTTTTGCATCCAGCATCCACGGCTGCTCTGAATGGAGTGATTCAAGAGCTTGCGGGGTTGCAACAAAATGTATGACGTTGGGACGGCAAACTGAAATATGAAGATTCTCATTGCCGATTGTGGCGGTGAGTCCATCTACTGATGTCGAAACTGTGACCTGTGGAAGTTGAGGTACATCCCAGAGCTGAGCGTTAGCGATCATCCCGCTCAAAAGGAAAAAACACATGCCAAGAAAATGGGCGGAGCGAAACTTTCCTACAGCAAGGCCTACGACGGACGAAAACTTCATGTGTGCTCCAATAAGTTCGTTATGGATCGTTTTGCCTTTCACTACTCCGGCAGCGTTTTGGTTCCTTTCACCCGAAATGTTCCCGCAACTGCCGGTGCTTTTGTGCCGGGTTGTCCGCCGCCGACTGAGACGGAATACTTCCCCCTCGTGATGATCGGCTTGCCTGCCTCACTCACCATGCTGAGATCGCGATCTTTCAATACAAAACTTACCTTCTGCGATTCGCCTGGTTTGAGATGAATGCGTTTGAATCCGCGCAAAGCACGCAGAGGCGCTCCCGCGACATTGGGGAAATTGAGGTAAAGCTGTGCGACCTCATCTCCTTCAAGCTTGCCCGTGTTCGTAACAGTGACATCTGCCGTGAGCGGATCACCTGCTTTGATCGCACGCTTCGGGAGTGTCAGGTCGCTGTAGGAGAAGGTTGTATAGCTCAGGCCGTATCCGAATGGGAAGAGCGGCTTGCCTTCGAAGTAGCGATACGTGCGTCCTTTCATCGCGTAGTCTTCGAATGGGGGCAACTGATCGACGCCGGTATAGAACGTAACCGGCAGGCGTCCTGCGGGATTATTTTTGCCTGACAACGTTTCTGCGATGGCCGAACCGCCTTCTTCCCCGGAATACCAGGATTCAAGAATGGCGTTCACATGGTCTTTGGCCCAATTGACAGCAAGCGCGCTTCCATTGGCCAGTACTAATACGACAGGCTTGCCCGTAGCGGTCACTGCTTCGAGTAAATCCTCTTCCGGCCTTGGCAAGTCAATGTTGGTGCGGTCACCGCCTTTAAAACCTTCTTCGCTGACTGGCATTTCTTCGCCTTCGAGGTCGCTGGTAATTCCCAGCACGGCCACGACAACGTCGCCGTCTTTTGCCGCGGCAATCGCTTCAGGTGTTGGCTTAGGATCGTATTTCTTCCAAATCAACTGCGCAAACACCGGGCCAGCGCCGTTTCGCGAGCAATCAACTTTGATGGAAGCTTTCTTTCCTTGTTCGAGGTGGACACGCCCCATCCTCACCTGTTTTTCCTGGCTGCCCCAACTCATGGTCACGGGCTTACCATCCACTACGATCCTCGTAAATCCGCCTTGAAAGCGGATGCCAACGTTGTAGTCTCCCGTTTCGGTGGGCGTTAGAAAGCCGTTCCATTCAATGCGCAGTGGAGATTTTCCGGAAGCTTCATTGGGAATGTCTTCAGGTTTCAAATCAACAGTAGCTGCGGGACGGGTAACAAGGACCGTGGGGACTCCTCCGAAGGGTTGGCCCGTTGCAAATTCGAGTTGAAGTCCGGGTTTTCCATCTGCGGTCGTGAAGGCCGATGCCGGAACGGGTTGTCCTTCGTTGCCCAGAAAATCTGTCCCGGCCACGAAGTTGATTTCTGCGGCGGGGAATTCTGCTTTAAGTCCATCGAGCACTGAAACCGTGTGGGTAGGAGTGCCGTTGTAATTGCCCAACAGATATCGCGTCTGATCTGCAAGTGGTCCAACTACGGCGATTTTGATTGCGCCCTGTTTCAGCGGCAACGTGCCATCGTTCTTGAGCAACACCATAGACTCGTTCGCGATAATGTGCGCGAGCGCACGATGCGCGGTGCTGTCAAGTTCCTTTTCGTCAATCTTCGTGTAAGGAACCATCTCCGGCGGGTCGAACATGCCCAGCTTCATTCGCGCCGTGTACAGACGGATGAGCGCGGTATCAATCTCGCTCTCTTTCAAGAAGCCTTGCTGATATGCCTCGAGATACGGCTTGTAGTCATGATCGTCTTGGGGCTTGCCTGCTTCCAAGCATTCATTGTCCATGCCGCGCTGTACTGCTAAGGCAGAGGCTTCCGGCTGAGTTTTAGTGAAATGATGATCGCGGAAAATATTGACGACCGCAGCGCAATCCGAAACTACGTAACCCTGAAAATTCCACTTGCCCCGCAGTTGGTCATCGAGCAAAAACTGATTCACGCAAGCCGGCTGTCCATTGATACTGTTGTAAGCGCACATCACAGAACCAGCTTTACCTTCGACGACGGTCGCGCGAAATGCGGGCAAATAGGTATCGAGTTCGTCGTGCTTGCTGACTTGCACGTCGGCCGTGTGGCGCATCGGCTCAGGGCCGCTGTGAACAGCGTAGTGCTTGGGTGTCGAAATCACACGATAGTATTTCGGATCGTCGCCCTGCATACCTGTAACGAAAGCGACGCCCATTTGCGCCGTCAGGAACGGATCTTCGCCGTAGGTTTCCTGGCCGCGTCCCCAACGGGGATCGCGAAAGATATTAATGTTTGGCGCCCAGAAATCGAGGCCCTCGAAGGTGCCGTCATGGCCTTCGCGTTGACCTTTGACATAAACAATTCGACCTTCTGTGCCGATGGCGATGGCCATGTTGTGGATGGCATCAGGATCAAATGTCGAAGCGAGGCCGACCGGCTCAGGAAATTCCGTGGTTCCATCTCTGGCGACCCCATGAAGCGACTCGCTCCACCAGTCATAGAAGGGAATATTCAAGCGGGGGATCGCGCGTGACATGTTTGTCAGCTGCGTCACCTTCTCTTCCACGGTCATGTGATGGACCAGATCGGCAGCCCGTGTTTCAGGCGGTAAGTTTGTGTTCAGGTAGTCCGGGTTTTCAGCGTTCTGTGCGTACAAACCACCCACAGTAAACGCAACAATCAGGACACCGAAAATTCTGGAATTTGCTACTCGCATAGATACCTTTCTATCCGGTGACCCACGAACGTAACGGTCTTACTGCACCGGAAACGAATAGATGTTCACGCTAAATGGAGGAACTGCCATTGTGTCTGGCACAGATGTAAGTTCCTGCTCCTGTACTCCCACCCCTGGTTTTTGCCCGACGACGATGGTTGCGTCAACGCTCGAAGGGGCCATGCGCCACAGGCGGCCCTGGGTCGAGAGCTTTGCGCCGTTAATGGCGAGATTCAAGTGCTGCTCTGCATCGGATGGATTCAGCACGGCAAATGTCAGCGTCTTGCGATCTTCACTCAAAGCCGCGCTGACATCGAGAGGATATGTGTCGCTACCTGGATTCACCGCGGGCTGATCTCCACCGGCAGGGAAGGCTGGTTTGGGCTGCGGAGAATCTCCGGAAACCTCCACTGGAATTGTGCCGAAATGTTTGCGATACATTTCGAACAACAAGCCCGTCGGACTAAGCACTGCATCCGTCCGCGTCTCGCTCATCATTGCAGTGGCAAAAGTAAATGCGCCGAGTTGATAGATGTCTGAGTGGCGGAACATTTCATGGAAGGCCCATGCGTAGGCTGGCACCACTTTGTAGGAGTTCATTCCGCTGCCGGGATAAGCCCATTCATCGATGGCAATGGGAACGGGCTTTGCCCTCAATCCGGGAATGAGTTTTAAGTATTGCTGATAGTGTTCATACTTCGCGCGCACTTGTGTTGCAGGCTCACGCTCCCATTCAATTAGCGACAATGGGCCTATCGGAACCTTCTTCTCCAACTTCATATCCGTATGCTCCGTGCCGGATGCGTAGTAGTGTTCGCTGAGCATGTCGATATTGTCGAGGCAATGAAGCAGCAGATTGCCGCTCCAGTCTCCCGCAGAAAGATATTCGGGGACATATTGTCCGTTGATGCGTTTGGACTGATTGGCTCCTTCCATGACGTCAGGCATGGCACCGCCCGCAATCAATGTGATGGATGGATCCACGCTGCGCATGGCTTTGGCAAACATGTTGTGTTTGATTTCAAACTGAGGAAGCGACATCGCTCCCATCTGATAATCGCCCCATGGCTCGTTGCCGATACCCCAGAACTTGACGTGATAGGGCCCCGGATGACCATTGGCGGCACGCCATTTTCCCATTGGCGTTGTAGCAGCTCCGTTTGCGTACTCGACTAATTCTTTTGCAGACCATGCATCGCCGAAGCCAGCATTGACGGTGATATAGGGTTCCACATCCAGCAACCGGCAGAGGGTAACAAATTCATCCGTGCCAACATCGTTCGGCTGAACTGCCTTCCATACCGGATCGTAAATTGGCGGACGTTTATCAATCTCACCAACCGCATTGCGCCACTCGTGAGCAGAAACGAAGTTGCCGCCGGGAAAACGCAGCACGCCGAAATGCAGTTGCTTGAGCGCAGTCACGACTTCCGCGCGGAAGCCTTGAATATTGTCAGCCGGCATCAGCGAGACTGCGCCAACATGAAACTCACCTGTGCCGGTTCCGGTGATTTCCAAAACTGCTTCGTCGCTATTGGTTTTAGGATGGAAGTGCAGCGGGAATTGTCGATATGCGGAACTCAAGGCGAGGATTGTTATCGTTTGCCGATCGCCTTCCTCTTGGCCCCAGATCAAAATGACTTTCACCGTCGCGCCTGCGGTTCCCGAGAGCCAAACGCGGCCTGTGTACGATTTTCCTTTAACCACTGCCAGTCCGGTTTGCTGAAATCCGTGAGGCTCTTTTTTGTCGAGCTTAACTAACGGACTTTGGTCGCCAGTGAATGGATTTTTCGTATCCATCGTCACGAATTCATCGTCCCCAATCGGCACCCAGCGGCGACGAGGACTGCGACGTCTCCACGCTGGGACGGGAGGCTCTTGTGGCGCTTTCGATGAAATAGGGTAGTAGAACTTGCGGTCGGCCAGCATTTCAGCCCAAACGCCTTCGTTGACGATATCTCCGCCATGTTCTAGAAACTGTCCATAAATATATTTTGAGATCGGTGCGCCAGTCTTGGAGGCATCAATAGTCGCGTGGACTGGTTGCGTTTGCGCAGAGCAAAAAATGGAAAGAATAAGCGCCGTAAATAATAGCGATAGGTTTCTAATCTTCAAATGCACAGAATGCCGCCTCCTTATATCGGAGAACCGGACATATAGAAACCCAGCTCCCATATGTCCGATGTTGTCTCAGTCTTTATTGAAAGAGTCGTGGAGCGAAGTCTTTCAGATCGCGCCGCCAGGTTTGCCATTCGTGATTGGTGCCCGGAGACTCATAGAAAACGTGCTGAATATTGGCATCCTGTAATGAAGTATGCAGCCGCAGAATCCCCGCACGCATCATTTCCGGTTCTTTGGTTCCTACACCCAGCCAGAGCAGATGCACTTTCTTCGCGAACGCGGTTGGGTTGGCAAAGGCTCCGTTGTAGTCGGTTTTAGGATCGAGTTTTTTGTTGCCCAGTACAAGCATTCCTCCCGCACCACTGAATCCGCCGATGTAAGAGAACATGTCGAGATGGTCAAAAGTGACTTGGAAGGTTTGCATGCCTCCCATGGAGAGCCCTGCCATGGCGCGATGATCGCGGTTAGCAACTGTTCTGAATGTTGAATCAATATAAGGAACCAGGACTTGGGTTAAATCGTCTTCAAATGCCGCTGCCATGTCCTGCATGGCCTTCAACATTTCGGGAGATCCGAATGGCTTGCCATTCAAATCAGGAGGGGCTTCTCCAGCGCGGCGCGCATAACCATAGGCCATGACGATAATCATCGGCTTGCAGCTTTTCGCCGCGAGCAGATTGTCGAGGATGAAGTTTGCATGTCCTTGGCGGATCCAGCCTGTTTCATCTTCGCCGCCACCGTGCTGGAGGTAGAGCACGGGATAACGCATCTTCGTCTCGGTGTCGTAGTTCGCAGGCAAGTAAACGAGAGCATGCCGCCAAGTTCCGGTAACTTTTGAGTTGTACCAGATCTCTCGCACCTGGCCATGTGGGACATCCTGCGGCAAGTAATAAGTGGAGCCGGTCTCGGGGACTTCGACCGCGCTCGCGAATTTGCCTCCACCAAAAAATGACTGACTATTGGTGTCGCTGACTTCGGCGCCATCAATGATTAATGTGTAGTAGTGAAGGCCGGGAACCAGAGCGTCCGTGGTAGTGATCCAGAAGCCGTCCAGTTGTTTCTCCATATCAACTTTTGGGCCGCTCCAAAAATTCAACCGGACCTTTGTGGCATCAGGCGCTTTGATCCGAATTTGGATTCGGCCATTTTGATCTACGCGAGGATATTCCGCGCCCCAAACGTTTGTACTCGCAGGTTGAAACGTGCTGGGTTCTTGTGCCCAGCACCAGCTCGATAATAAAAGAAGGAAAATTACAAGTCGCCCCATTTGGTTCTCCCTAAGTTATTCATTTTCCGCATCGACAATGTTTCGCATCAACAATGTCCCTTGATCGAAATTTATTGCTCGACCGAAACAACAGTTACGGATTTAGGCTGCACTTGCAGTGTGAGCTTTCCATCCTGCGCTTGTGCTGAAATTGGTTTCGGCACAACCGTATTTGGAGCGTCGAAGGTGTTGATGCTGTCAACGCTGGGCCCCGTAAGCGTTTCACCGCTCGCTGATTTTGCATTGATCCCTGCAATGTTCAGGTCAATCTCCACCGACTGATTTGCATCGAGGTTCGTTAGTTCGATCCACAATTTTCCGTTCACGTCTTTAGCTGCAATCGCATCCAATCGCGGCAGCGTAACGTTTTCATGCGTGTAAGTACCGGCATCGAAGGTCACAGGAACGAACGTTGAATCCTGGAACGGCAGGTACATCTTGTAAACGTAGTAAGTCGGCGTAAGGACCATCTTTTCTTTGTCGGTGAGAATCATGGCCTGAAGCACATTGATCATCTGAGCGATGTTCGCCATGCGCACGCGATCAGCATGACGAGCGAAGATATTCAAGTTCAATGCCGCCAGAACGGCATCACGCTGGCTGTTTTGCTGAACCAGAAATCCCGGGTTGCTGCCCGGCAGCGGCGCATACCAACTACCCCATTCATCTACGACGAGCGCTACCTTTTTAGCAGGATCGTATCTGTCCATGATGGCGCTGAACTTATTGATGAGGCCATCCATGTCCAAAGTGGATTTAAGCACCTCTGCGTATTCTTTCTCGCCGAATTCCTGCGATGCATACTTGTGCTCCCAATTCACGGTGTAGGAATGCATGGACAGGCCGTCGATATCCCAGCTCCAAGTATGTTGCTGGTACGCCTTCATGATTGTGTCCGTCCAATCCGTCCAGCGCGGCGAGTCGCCGCCCGGACCAACGGCGATCTTCAGCATTTGATTTTTTTCCTGCTGCTCAGGATTGAAGTTGCGGACGAAATGGGCATAGACCTTCATTTGGCTGAGATAGTAGTCGGCGCTCATATTTCCGCCGCAATCCCAGCTTTCATTGCCAAGACCAAGAAATGTGACCTTGTGAGGAGCAGGATGACCATTCGCCACGCGCTCTTTTTCCAAAGTCGTCGGTTGTGCCGTGGTCATGTACTCGAGCCATTCGGCTGCTTCGCGCGGCGTTCCCGATCCAATATTCACCGAGACATAAGCGTCGGCGCCAATCTGATGAAGGAAGTCCATATACTCTTCAGTTCCAAAGGTATTCGGCTCGATTACGCCGCCCCAGTTTGGATTGAGAGTAACTGCGCGTTTGGAGCCAATTCCATTGCGCCAGTGATATTCGTCGCCAAAACATCCGCCAGGCCAGCGGACATTAGGAACTTTGATTGCCTTAAGCGCCGTAACGACGTCATCCCGAATACCGCGCGTATTCGGGATTTTGGAATCCTTGCCAACCCAGATTCCGTCGTAAATTCCGTGTCCCAGGTGCTCGGCGAACTGACCGAAGAGATTGCGATTGATCGTAGGCCCAGTCTTGGAAGCGTCCACCGATATTTCAACTTTGTCCGCGGCGATTGCCTGGTTAGCGAGTGTCAATCCGACGATGAATAGAATGAGTAAGGAATTTGCGTTTCTGATTTGATGTTTTGGTGTCGCTAAAGCTCGTAGATGATTCCAAACGGTTGTTTTTATCTTCAAGTAGTTTTTCCGGAAAATTAGTTCAACTTCAATTTCGCTTTTACAAATTAGAACGAATGGAAGGACATATTTGAAACGCGTTTACAAAATTACTTCTTGGGAGAACGTTTACCCAAAGAATGTAGCTGTTTCTGACTCATCGGTCATTCTGCAACACTTATCGGTTTTGAACGACACCGATGAACACTCACGCCGTCCGAAACGGACAATCGTGTGTTACGTAAACACACAGGGCAGGAATAGGTAATTATGAAACCGCTTTCGCGCTTCTGGGGTCACAAAGCCATTCAAGTGTTTATAGACCGGCCCGACTCGTTCGTTGGAGACCCGAGTCAGGCCGTACCCCAGCGCATAGTTCCACTACGCGGAGGCATTGCGAAGGAACAAGTTTGCGTACCCTTTTGCTCCCGAAATGCCACGGATTTTAAATACTAACCAGCAATCTCTGTAAGGGGTATTGAAAATACTTTTGAGTGGAAACACCGTATTGTCACGTGGTTATCACGGTAATCTCGCCCAAATAAATCATGGGGTTACAAAGCCGTGCGCCTGCTAGCAATTTGCTTTCGGCCTATTCTGTGAAGTGCTATTTGGCTTCGTCGAGAACTTCGATTGCTCGCACTTCAGCGTAATTCGCTCTCGGCGAGAACGAAATCAGTAGCTTTCCCTGACCGTTGGGGCGCAAATTGTGGAACTCACGCACCATAGGCTGAAATGCTCCTGGCGCAGCTTGAATGATGTCAAAATCGTGAAGCAGCATGACTCCATTGCAAGTCACATCAAAGACTCTACAACCTATACCCTGGCAGGGTGCTGCTGGAATGAGTGTGCTAAAGAAGGACTCCAGAAAATATAGTTTGATCGTATAGCTTCCTGGAGGAACCGGAATGGCGTAGCTAAAGTTGCCAAGACGCTCCCCGGCGTACAAAGCAGGGACTTTGGGCCCGGTATCCGAATTTTGATAAAAACTGGTGTTGCCATCGATGTAATATTGATCGCCGCTCCACCGGATTCCATCATGATCGATGAAATCTTTGGGATGGGCCGCAATCCGGATTGGATTCATTCTTCCTGATGTACCAGGTCTTAGCACGATTCCACTTACAAAGGGCGGCGTTTCCCAAACGGAGCTGAACTTCAAATGAAGTTTCCCGTCTTCCGCGGGATTTATGTCTTTAAATGTCCGAACATCGACAGCCCCGGCGCCTTCGTCGCTAATTGGGTCGAAATCCGTCAGAATCGGATGTCCATTTACGTCAACTTGAAAGTGGCGGTGATTTTGCGCATCTTCTTTGGTATCAGAATCTAGTTGGCGGATGGGATCGGCAAAATAAAGCTGCAGCTCGTAGCTCCCCCGACGCAAGGGTATGTCATAACTGAATTCGCGTTGGGACTGAGGAACCATCCGATCCGCTGACGGTGCCTCACGCATCGTTTTAAAAAGGGTTTCGTTTGTTACAGGCGGGAAAAAATGCTTCGGACCCTGCCGAATTACTCCGCCATTGTAATAATGGTCCGATTCCCACCGACGTCCTTCGCTATCCACAAATGCCTCTCCCATATGACCGGCAGCAATGCGTAGTTCGCCATCAGTTGTCGATACTGGCGCAGGGGATGTTGTGCTGGAATTGTCCTGTTCTGGCTGGATGACTGAACCGGTAGAAGGGGCTGCGACTCCCGGAGACTGGGATTTCGCACGGAAAGAAAAGTACGCGCCGACCAGAATTGCGAGAACTACCGTTACCGCACCAACAAGAAGGAGTCGGCGAAAACTTTGCTGCTTGTTTTCCGTAGTTGATGGATTGCTAGGTGCATTTAGGGTTACGGGAAAATGCGCTTCAAAGACGGGAAGATATCTTCCTTTAGGAATAGTAATGACGGTTGTCTCGTTCTTGCCTTGGTTGGCAAAATAATGCTCCAACTTACTGCGCAGTACCCGTGCTTGGGAACGAACAATGTTGTCTTCGTTAGGGTTGTACCCGGGCAACCGTCCGTACACATGAATACCAATTTGCTGTTCTGTCGCTTCTTCGGGTTTGTTCTCGAAGGCACATCGGCACACATATAAGAGAAATGCGCGTAGTCGAACTGATTTTTCGAAGGTCGAACTTGCAAGTACGCGACGCACCAATTCCTGTTTCTGTTCTTCGATAGCGGGAGAAATCTCATTCACAGACGACGTCGACATAGAAAATGTTTTACCAGGGAGGTGAGGTCTGCTGCCGGACTAAATCGTTTCAGTACTGGTAAACGTTATCCCATAGTCTAGGGATGGGTACAAGATTGTCAAGCAGGGTTGAGCTCCATCAAGAAAATATAAATCGGCGTCGTTTCATCGATGCGGGAGGGCTAGATCTACGCCATGTGTAGGCGGAGACAGGGGAAACTCTTGGCAATGGGATGCCGGGCAATCTGGTTGGCAGTTTCAGCCTCATGAAACGGGAACTGTCGATCACGAGTCGAATCGCAAATCTTCGAAGAATGCTCGAGAAAAATCCGACAGCTCCGTTAAGCGTTCACAAAGCTTTCCAGAGCTGCACGATTTGGAATCATCAGCGTGGATCCCTGGAGGTAATCAAGTGGCGTTGTTTCAAGTCAGCGAGTGTGCGAGATATCGTCTCTCTGGTAACGCCGATGCACTCTCCTATTTCTTCATGGGTCAAGGGAAGCTTCATTCTTGTAACGCCCTTTGTCGTTTCTGCATTCGCACTCCAAGCGAGAAGGAGTTTGGCAAGTTTTTCTGGGACGCTCGAAGTCAGACCCAGAGTACGCACAAGTTCACAGGCGGCCTGGTATTGCACGCTCAATTGTCGAACCATGTTTTGATGAGCTTCGGGGTGCTGGGCGATAAAATGCAAGAACTCCTCACGATGGATGAAGACAATTTGCGATGGGCGAAGCGTTTCGGCGGTTACTTCGTATGAGTTGCCAGATATCATTGCCAACAATCCGAGCATTTCGCCGGCCTTGGCAAGCTTGACAATCATGGTTTTCCCGTCGCGGGAGTTGATCGAGAGCTTTACTTCGCCTTCGCACAAAACATAGACTCCCCGGCAATTTTGCTTTTCGACAAACAGAACCGCGCCGGCGGGATACACAGAGGACGAGCGTATTTCTTCGAAGTCCTTGAGCACGGGACTCGACAATTGACAGAAGAAGCTGTTTCCCCGCAAGTTGCAATTTCGGCAATTTTCACTTAATTCAAAACCGTATGGGCCTTTCATCGTTACGTCCTCTCTTGGCCTTGCGTGTTTCGACGTCCCTGGGCTTCCCGAGCCAGGAATGTTGTTAGTGGCGTGTTAGCCCGAAAATCGTTGTGGCATTCGTGATGAATTCGAGCAAGGAGTCGGCGCCCTTCTGCGGAAATAAAAGTTACGCCCCGAATGTCGAAGCAGAAAGTTCGGTCTCCCAGAGAGCCGCTAAGTTTCTGCCATGTCGCTTCAAACTCCTTGAGCGTCTCATTAAATAGCGTGACCTAAGAATAAGCTGTGAGCAAAATCACGTCTGGTGGTGATTCGTGTCAATCCACAAAGTTCTTCTGTTAATTCCGCTGAATAGGAATTACCAGCCGGATGGTACTGACTGAATTTTTTGGTGATCGAAAAGACGGAATGATTTATTGAACGATCAGGTGAAGAACCACTTGTCTACCATCTTCGAGCAAATGGGCCGACCCCCCGCGGTCAGCCCACAAAGCCCAATTAAATTTTGATAGCAAATTGGTAGCAAAGGGGCCGATTGGGCAGGTTTTACCGACCTCCTCCGGCTGATAAGTCCTTTGCCGTCAAAAAGGACATTGTTATCAAGTTCCATGGCATGGAAGAGGTCGTCGGTTCGATCTCGACCAGGTCCACCAAAAATTCCAATCACTTCCGTCCCAAAATCCGGGAACAAATAACATCGTCGTGGGACAGAATGGGAACACTAAATCTCCGCACCCGTTCTAGCCCTGCTGCGTTGCCATCAGCACATCGACCGCTTTGCGCTGGGCCACACACTAAAGAATAACCTGCGCGTTATGCTTTATCCTCGCCGCATCAGCTCCGCAATGAGCGGGCAGTGAGCGCCACGAACAAAGTGTGTCTGGAAACATGCGTTTATGTTCGCTATAAAAACTTTGGATTGGATTTCAAACAACCATAAGAGGCAATATGCTTTCTTAAGTAGCGAACGACGGCAGTACAGTTCGCCCCTCCCATGATGTGCGGGGTCTTCCACGTAGAAATGGTCGTTGCCGGAATGCTCCGGGTTCCCTTGAAAAGACAATTTGATTTCACGCTTGTGGGTTAAAAGACTTTGTAACCCAGATAGGCGGAGCCTTGCAGGAACCGATTCATCCCTACATCAACCTCTCATCCTACTCAACAACTAACAATCAAGAATGGTTTGCAGTTCAAACCAAGCCTCGACACGAAAAGAAAGTCGCTTCCGAACTGAAGGAAAAGCAAATTGATGTGTTTCTCCCGCTGTTGACGACGATACGGCAGTGGAGCGATCGCAAGCAGGAAGTGGCAATGCCTCTATTTCCTACTTACATGTTTGTTCGGATGAACCAAACGCGCGAGGAACGTACGGCTGTTCTGAGTACCAACGGGGTGCATCGCTTTGTTGGAATGCGTGGTATCGGAGTCGCTGTTCCCGACGACGAAATCGAATCCGTACAAAAGATTTTGGTCGAGGGAGTTAACTTTGCTGATTACCCTTTTCTCGCCATTGGACAGAAAGTCCGCGTTCGGGGCGGCAGTCTGGATGGCGTGAGCGGCATTTTGACCGCAATCAACAACGACCGTAGTCTGATCGTCTCCGTGCAATGCATTCAGCGTTCTCTCGCCGTTCGCATCGAGGGATATGGTGTTGAACCAGCATAGTAACCAAGCAGAGATTTCTTAGTCCGCGTCAACCATCCACTCAACTCAGCCATACACGACAACCAAGTAAGCGCAGCCCAAAGCCAAAGGGCAGGAAGGCGATTTTACTCAATGCAGAACGCGCTCTTACAACACGGTATTCCGGCGAGGGCCAAGCCTGGTACTTCTCTACGCGCGGCTGTTGAAGCACTCTTTCGCCATAAAAAGATATTTATGATCTGTGTAGGAACCATCGGTCTACTGGTGGCCGCCTTCTTGATCTTCATCCCGCGAGAATATTCCTCAGAGATGAAGATCCTTGTCCAAAATGGCCGCGAAAATGTGGTCGTCAGCGCGGAAGCGACAAGTCCCGTCAATGTTGTTAGCGATGTGACGGAATCGCAGGTCAATTCCGAACTGGAAATTCTGCAAAGTCGTGACGTCCTTGAGCCGGTTGCCGATCCAGCATGGCGCAACACCCCTGAAGAGCAGCGAAACGTAGCGGAATTGGAACAACACGAAGCTGCTGTGCGGAAGTTTGCCAAGAAGCTCGACACCGGCGTCATCCGCAAAACCAATATCATTACAGTGAGTTTTCGTGCCCGCAGTCCAGAACAGGCGCGAAATTCTTTGCAAGCGCTGTCCGAGGCTTATCTTGCGCAGCACAAAAAGATGCAGCGCCCCCTGGGAACTACTTCCTTCTTCACATCACAGGCCGAGCATTATCGGCAGTTATGGGGCGATGCCAGCGTCAAACTGACGGAGTTTCGAGACAAACACGAATTGCACTCGCTCCCGATTCGCGAGGCGGACCTGGAACAGCAGATCACAACCACTCAAGCGTCGCTATTGGTCGCTGACTCCACCCTGCACGAACAGGATGCGCGTTTGGCCGAAGGTTCGCGGACGTTGAAAGCGATGCCCATGCGCCAGATCACAGAAGACCGCGCGCTGCCCAATCTGCCATCGGTACAGGAGATCAATACGCTGCTTGTAGAGATGGAGAACAAGCGTACGGCCCTGCTGGCCAATTACAAAGCAGATGACAGACGCGTCACCGATCTGGACCGTCAGATCGCTTCCACTCAGGCTGCCCTGAACCATGCGACAGAGAACAGAAGTCATGAAGTCGCCACCAATATCGATCCAGTCAGGCAGCAAGTCCGCACCGAGTACGCAGAGACACACATAGCCCGGCGCGCGACTGCTGCTTACAAGGCTGTGTTGCTCGGCCAAGTCTCAACGTTGCAAAAAGAATTGGAAGGGCTGCAAGACTTATCGGTCGAGTACGACAACCTGGACGAAGAAGTCCAGCAGGCCAAAGGCAACTATGAGTTGTATGTCCAAAAGCGGGATCAGGCACAAATCGAAGATGCGATGGACAATCAAAAGCTTACGAACGTCGCCATTGCTCAACAGCCTACGTTGTCGTCGATCACAGTCCGTCCTCGGCCGCTCCTCGATGGAGCGCTTGGAATATTTACCGCATTTTTCCTCGGTTTGTGTGTAGTTTACTGCGCTGAAACCGGGCGCGGCACCATAGCGACTCCGCGCGAGCTCGATATGGTTACTCGTTATCCATTACTGGCGACTGTTTCCGCGGGATTGATCCAATCACCCTTGGGTCCTCAAGTTCAAACCGTCGAGGCCGGACGCAAAGAACGCACCATGATCATTCACACCACGCGGCCCTTAACTTTGGAGTCATAACAGCTGGAGGGAAATATGCACGGATCAGAACTCAGCGTCGTCTGCGAAGGCTTGCTTTCCAAAATCTTTCAGCCGGCGCAGGAGACTCAGCGAGGCTTCGTTGTGCTGGTGACATCCATACACCCGCGCGCCGGCGTCAGCCAAATCACCAGGGCGATGGCTGAATCGCTCGATCAGCACGGGAGCCAATTCGCGATCCTGCTGAATGCCCGGGAAGCAGATCTAAAGAAATCGGTTCCAAACGCCGAAAAGCGTTCTTCGAACCATCTCTTCGCTGAAAATTGGCACGGCCTTCAGACGCACCTGGTTTCGTACTTCGATCAGCTTCGCCGGGAACTTCGCTATGTGTTGATCGATTGCCCTTCTCTGAAAGATTCGCAGGATGCAATCACACTGGCTCCCTTGGTGGATGGTGTTGTTTTGGTAGTTGAAGCCGACCGCACCCGTAAAGACCAGATTCTGTATGCCGAACGGATGATTGAGGCTGCGCGCGGGCGTTTGCTCGGGCACATTCTCAACCGCCGCTCTTATGTTGTTCCCGATTGGCTGCACCGCAGGATGGAAGCGGTAGGAATTTAAGAGCGGGTGAAATTATGAATAAACTTTGCGTCTCAGTTTTATTAGTCCTGGTTCTTCTATCCACTTTAAGTGCACAGAAGTTGCGTCTTCGTCCACGCTACACCTTGCGTCCGGGAGATGTGGTGGAACTCCAATATCGCTACACGCCGGAGCTGAATCAGGATGTGACCCTCATGCCGGATGGGTATGTAACGCTGAATCTCATTGGAGATTTGAAGATCAGCGATCTCACGCTTGAACAAGCCCACAATCGTATTCTCGAAAAACTACAGAGCCGGCTCAACGATCCGGAGCTCAATCTGGTTTTGAAAGATTTTCAGCAGCCTTACATTGAAGTTGCCGGAGAAGTTCAAAAACCCGGCAGAATCGAACTAAGGGAAACAACTACCGCAATGCAGGCAATTCTTGAGTCGGGAGGCTTTCTGCCTTCCGCGCGGCCAACGCAGGTCATTCTGTACCGACGGATCAACAGCGATACCGCGGAACTTCGCACGCTCGATCTCAAGAACATCAATAAGCCCGCAGCACTTGAGCGGGACATGCAACTCGAAGAAGGAGACATGCTGCTCGTTCCCCGTAACAAAGTTGAAGGAATTTCGCGCTACGTAAAATTGCTGAACGTGGGAACGTATTTCAATCCTCTGCAACTCTTGCACTGATCGTCGTTGGCACAAAACCATCCCAACCCAACATTTTTCTCAGGAGCTCACTCATGACCAACCGCGTGAAGAACTCTTCGACTCTATTGGCAGCCCTGGATGGGTTGATTGCCCTAACGTTTGCATTGTTTGCGGCTATCCATTGGAATCTCGATCGCATGTCGCCTGGAGGCGTCACTCATTTTCTGGAAATCCGCTTTACATTATTGAACGCCACGTTCGGCGCATTATTTGTACTGGCATGGATATGGACGTTCGGCAGCCTGGGTCTTTACCGATCGGAGTTTCCCGGCATTTTCGTTGTGTTGAAGCGCATGCTGGTGGCATCCATCTTCATGGCAACGCTGCTGGGTACATATTTATTTATCACGCAGACAAAGGGGCCCGTGGCGGCGATTGCCGCGACTTTCTTCGCCAGCAGTTTCTTGTTTGAAATGCTGCGCAACGTCGGCGGACATTATCTTCGCCTTTGGAAGGCATGCCGTAATCCGAGACACGTAATCATCCTGGGCGGTGGGCGGCGCGCGATGACAGCGTGGCGCCAGTTGCGCACCCGCTGGCATTCATCTGTCACTCTGCTGGGTTTTGTCGATGATCGGCCGACCAGCGAAATGCCGCCCGATGTGGTGGATCGTTACCTGGGAACCGTAGACGAGTTAAGTAACTTACTACTGCGGAATGTGGTGGACGAATTGTTGATCGCTCTTCCGCCGAGCGCACCATATGACATGATTCAGCGCGCGGTTGCAATTGCGGAGCGGGTCGGCGTAGCCGTGGTCCACCTGCGGGACTTTTACGGCTCGTCGCCTAAGAAACACTTTTCGCTCGAGTCCGAGCTGTTTACAGACTTGGCCTATCATCCCGACTACGTCGCGGGGCAAACCGTCAAACGCCTGCTCGACATCATTGGTGCGACCGCTGGGTTGGTTCTGTTCTCGCCAGTGTTCTTGTTCACAGCCATTGCCATCAAGGCGGCCAGCAAAGGCCCAATCTTTTTTGCCCAAGAGCGTTACGGTGCACGCCGCCGCTTGTTCCGCATGTACAAGTTCCGCAGCATGGTGATCAATGCTGTCGAGTTAATGCCGGAGCTTGAGGCGCTCAACGAAGCTACCGGGCCGGTGTTCAAAATTAAGAAAGATCCGCGCATCACGCCGCTCGGCAGTTTTCTCCGTATCTCGTCAATCGACGAACTGCCTCAGTTTTGGAACGTATTGATTGGCGACATGTCCCTTGTAGGACCACGCCCACTTCAGGTCCGCGACGTATCACTGTTCGACGACCCGGCACTCATGCGCCGGTTCAGCGTAAAGCCGGGAATCACCGGCCTCTGGCAGGTCAGCGGCCGCAGTAATGTCAGCTTTGAGCAATGGATCAAGTTCGACTTCCTATATATCGACGATTGGTCACTGGGGCTCGACTTCAGAATTCTGGCGAAGACCTTCGGCGCTGTAGTGAAGCGCACCGGCGCTGTTTAGCCGTCTGGAGATGTCTATGAACATTGCGATCGTACACGACTATTTCATACAACTCGGCGGCGCTGAGAAAGTGGCGGAGGAACTTTACTGCACATTTCCCGGAAGTTCGCTGTTCGCGACGGTAGCGTTGCCGGACTGCATGCCGCCGAAACTGACTGGTGTGCCGATACAGACTTCGTGGATGCAGAAGTTGCCGCGCATGAAGGAGCGTTTCCGCTCGTACTTCCCGTTTTATCCATTGGCCATCGGCGATCTGGATCTTTCCAATTACGATCTGGTGATCTCGAGCACATCCGCATATGCAAAGGGAGTCAGAACACGACACGATGCCATTCACGTCTGTTATTGCCACACACCAACGCGATGGATTTGGAACTATCATGATTACTCACGGCGCGAATCCTTCGGCGCCGTCAAGAACGCAGTCCTTCCTTTATTTATCCAATGCCTGAAGCATTGGGATCAGGGAGCTTCTCGGCAACCCGATCACTTTATTGCCAACTCACAAACCGTCGCGGGGAGAATCCGCGATGTGTATCACCGCGCGGCGGAGGTGATCCATCCACCGATCGATATCGAGAGATTTCGCGCCAGTGAGGAGAGGGAAGACTACTACATCGTGCTCTCACGCCTGGTGCCCTACAAACGGATCGATCTCGCTGTGCGTGCTTGCACGGAGATTCGCCGCAATCTCCTGGTTCTCGGGAATGGGCCGGATCGAAAAGCGTTAGAAGAAATGGCAGGCCCGTCAGTCAAGTTTCTTGGGCGCGTTTCCGATAGCGACGTCGAACACTATGTTTCCCGCTGCCGCGCTCTGCTATTTCCCGGGGAAGAGGACTTCGGCATGGCGCCTTTGGAAGTAGCGGCTGCCGGCCGGCCAACCATCGCTTACCGCGCAGGTGGCGCGGTGGAAACCATCGTTGACGGGGTAACAGGCGCGTTCTTCAATGAGCAAACGCCAGGGTCCCTTGCCGACGCGATTGAACAGTTCGAGAAACTGGAGTGGTCTTCCGACGCGTTGCGCCTGCACGCCGAGCGGTTCAGCACTCCGATTTTTCAGCAGCGCATTCGGCAATTCTTAAATCGGGTAGGTGCGCCGGTGGAATCGTTCGTTCCCCACTCGGAAGCCGGCCGAAGTCTCGCGATCGCAACCTTATGACGCAATTCGCAATAGTTCGCCTAAATGAGCGCCTCAACGGACAGGCTGCGGAATCGTGGTTTGTCATTTGCTCGGTTTCCGCTCTAGGCCTGTTGATCATGGCCTTTCTCTGGTTCAGCGGCCATGGGACTCTGCTGCGGATCGCATTTCCCGCCGTGGCTACGCTGGTCGGTTTTGTGATCTACCTCAAGAATGCTCCCTGGTACGTTGTCTACACTCTTTCATTGTGGTTCCTATCTCCGTTGGTTCGTCGAATTGTTGATTGGCAGTTCGGTTTCGCTGAGCCAAACTTTGTTCTGCTTGCGCCGCTGCTGGTTTCCGGGCTTGGCATATTGACTCTTCTTCGCGCGCCGCGGAGCATTCCCACTCCGTTTGTACTATGCGCATCGGGCATAGTGTATGCGGTTGTACTCGACATCTTGAGAAAGCCCTCGCCGGAAACCGTCTATGGGATGGCGAATTGGCTTTGCCCAATGATGTTTGGTCTTCATCTTTACTTGAATTCCGACAGTTACGAAGACCTTCGTTCGATCATCACGAAAACATTTTTGATTGCCGTGCCTCTTCTTGGCCTCTATGGGATTTATCAATTCATCGCGCCACCCGCGTGGGACACAAATTGGCTGACCAACGTGAGCCTCACCGATCTTAATCCCAGTTTTGGGCTGCCAGAACCTTTTCAAATTCGAGTTTGGAGCACGATGAATGCCCCAGGCCCGTTTGCAAATACGATGATGGCAGGGTTGCTATTATTGATCACTGTGCGGTCGCCGTTGAAAATCCCGGTTGCTGTTGCGGGCTACCTCTCGTTTTTGCTGTCGGCTGTTCGTTCTGCATGGCTTAGTTGGGGTGTCGGGCTGGTTTTGATCTTGAAGGGCCTCAACCCTCGCGCAATCGTGAAGATTGTGATGTCACTCATACTTCTGGTCGCATGCGTCCTGCCGCTTCTGCGCGATCCCACTATCGGCAATGTAGTACGTGATCGCTTCGATACCTTCAATGACATTCATCAAGATGGCAGCCTTCAGGCAAGAACAGACATGTACCGCGTTCTGATTGGCGATCTTCTTGATTCTCCTTACGGTTATGGTTTTAAAAACAAGGGAGACTGGCACGGCTTCGCCGGCGACAGTGGGATTCTTGTCACCTTCTTCATGCTTGGCTGGGTCGGGGCCGCGCTATTTTTTATGGGCATAGTTTCGATCTTTCTTACCTGGGGACAGGTCGATGCAACCGATTCGTTCGCGATATCGGGGAGAGGAATTCTGGTCGCTTTGTTGGCCCAGATTATTGCCGGCAACGTTTTTGTCGGAGTGAACGGGGCCTTGTTATGGATGTTTGCCGGAATGGCGCTCGCCGCTCAAGAATCTTTCGTTA
>DASXCC010000131.1:0-8365 GCA_036491415.1 Terriglobales bacterium
TTTTTCCCGCAGTCGTTTGTAGAACCGAGGTCACAGAAATATCGACGTTCTTGCCGATCATCTTTCTGGCGTTATCTACAACAACCATGGTGCCATCGTCGAGATAAGCTACGCCCTGGTTGTACTCTTTGCCTTCTTTCAATATGAAGACCTTCATGATTTCGCCGGGGAGAACTATCGGCTTCAATGAATTCGCAAGTTCGTTGATGTTGAGAACGTCCACGCCCTGAAGCTGTGCGACTTTATTGAGATTGAAATCGTTGGTGATGATTTTAGCTTCGTACACCTTCGCCAATTCGATGAGCTTGAGGTCCACTTCACGGACAGCAGGGAAGTCATCTTCGACAATCTGTATTTGCAGGTGCGCGGATTTTTGCAGTTTCTGCAAAATGTCCAGACCACGGCGTCCGCGGTTGCGCTTGAGCGAATCAGCGGAGTCCGCGACGAGCTGCAACTCGCGCAGAACAAATTGTGGGATCACGATGATGCCGTCGAGGAAAGCTGTTTCTGAAATGTCAGCGATACGGCCATCGATAATGACGCTGGTGTCGAGAATCTTGTAGCTCTTGCGAAATTGTTTTTCGCCGCCGAAGACCCCGCCCAGCGCGGAAAGATTCAGCAGGTCGCCTTTGTTCGCGCCGACGATCAAGCCGACGTACGCCATCAGCAGCATGACCATGATCTGCATGAAACTGCGCGTTTGATTTTCAGGCAGGCTGTTGCGGATGACCAGGCTGAACATGTACGCGCCGATAATGCCGAGGATGCTGCCAATGGCCGCACCAATCAGTCGTTTCAAACTGACATAGCGGAGTTTCCATTCAAAAAGAACGATGGCCAGACCGACAAATGCACCAACACCCGCATCCCACAGCGCAGGAAGATTAAAAGGACGAATTAAATAGCAGGTAATGCCGACAATAATGATGAACAGCAACCGCACCAGAACTAGATCCACGCGAACCTCCCCCTCCAAGAACTGCCCACTCCGCGCTGCAGGTAGTTCCTTCCCCCGGTTGAATCTCGTTCCAAACGTGTAAGAGTTATGAATGAATTGAACGAATATCCACCCGGCCATCGCATACCGGGAAGTCAGAATATTCCGAGAAGTATAACCCGCTTTTCCCAGTCGCGCAGCAGGATTACTTGCCTTCTGGGCGACCTGAGTGTGCATAATTTTTCGCTGCGGTAAACTTTTGATATGAAAGCTATCGTAATTACCAAGACCGGAGGGCCTGAAGTCCTTGTGTGGCAGGAGCAAGCAGCCGCTACACTTGCCACAGGGCAAGAAGTGGTAGAAGTGCAGGCTGCCGGCGTGAATTTTGCCGATTTAATGACGGCGCGCGGCGGATACGCTGGAGCACCGAATCCCCCGCTGGTAGCGGGCCGGGAGTTCTGTGGGAGGCGGGCGACGGACGGCAAGCTGGTGATGGGCTATACGCAGTGGGGAGCGTTTGCGGAGCAGGTGGCGGCGAATCCTGATTTGCTTTGGCCGGTGCCGCAAGGCTGGAGCGCGGAGCAAGGCGCGGCGTTTCCGGTGAACTACTTGACGGCTTACCTGGCGTATTGGAAGGCGGGAGTTACCCAGAAGATGGCCAAGCCAGCGCGAGTGCTGATTCATGCCGTTGCCGGAGGCGTGGGAACTGCCGCGGTACAAATCGGCAAGTTGTTGGGATTAGAGATGTATGGGACTTCATCCTCGGACGAAAAGTTGCGCCGCGCGCAAGAGCTCGGGTTGCAGCATTCGATCAACTACAAGCAGCAGGATTACGAGCAGGCCATCAAAGATCTCACCAACGGCGAGGGCGTAGATGTTGTGCTGGAGATGCTTGGCGGCGAGCATGTCGCGAAGGGTGTTCGGTGCCTTCGGGATTTTGGCCGCGTCATCACTTATGGAAGCGCCAGCGGCGAGCCCGCTCCATTCGATCCGAAGACTTTGTATGCAAAGGGAACCAGCGTTCACGGACTCTGGCTTACATATTTATCGCGCAACCGGCAGGTTATGAGCGATGCATGGAAGCAACTCTCCGAGTGGGCAGCGCAAGGACATTTAAAGCCGGTGATCGGGAAAGTGCTTCCCGTCCAGCAAGCACGCGAAGCTTATGAGCTTTTGCAGAATGGCAAGAACTACGGCAAAGTCGTTTTGAAGTTTTAACCTGTCAGCAGCCGAAAGAATTTTGTGGCGACCCTTTACACCATCGGCCATTCCACGCGAACGATTGAAGATCTGGTTCAGCCTCTACAGGTGCATTCCATCCAGCTGGTCATAGATATTCGAGCGTTCCCCATGTCGCGGCGGCTGCCGCATTTCAATCGTGAAGCATTGGAGAAAAGCTTGCCCGAAGCAGGCATTCGGTATGTATGGATGAAGGAACTCGGCGGCCATCGCAAAAAGATTCGGGATGATTCTCCAAACATCGCGCTGCGCAATGACAGCTTTCGAAATTATGCGGACTACATGCTCACGCCGGAATTCGAACGTGCCGCTGGTGAAGTTGTTCGCATGGGTGAAGAATCAAGACTCGCATATATGTGCGCCGAGCGTGTGTACTTCCGCTGCCATCGGATGATGGTTTCCGATTGGCTCGTTGCGCATGGGCACAAAGTGCTGCATATAGATGGAACCGGGCCCGCCAAATCGCATGTGCTGATGGCTGAGGCCCGGTTGGAAGATGGAAAACTGATTTATAAAGGCGACCGCCTTTTGTAGATGTCCCGGTTAAATGTCGGCGCGACCCCATTGTTTACGCATTTGCTCCATCTGTTCTTTCATCTGCTTTTGGTACTCATCTTTGTGCTTGTTCCATTCTTCGAATTCTTTATGAGTGCCGATCATTGCCTTTTGTACTTGATCCATTGCGTTTTTTTGGACCACGGCAATTTGCGGCCGCATCTGGGCAAGTTCATTGCTGAGTTCAATGCGAGTTTCAGCGCTGATTTCCGGCATTTCGAAACTTTCTTCGGTTGCATTTTCCGACTGTTTGCGTTCCGGCAGCGACATGGTAATGGTTTGTTCTTTCTTATCGCGCAAAATGCCAACGCTTACGTTGTTGTCTTTCCGCGCGTGAAGCAGGCGGCTGAAGTCGCCAGAATCAGCAATGGCTTCTCCGTTCACTTTGACGATTACATCGCCGGCATGAAACCCCGCTTTCTCGGCGGAACTCCCTTTTTCGACGGAGCGGACTAAAATTCCCTGGCCGCTTTTCGTGCCAAAGAAATCCGCCAATTGCGGCGTGAGATTTTCAACCATCAACCCGCTGCGCATGGCGGAATGAACCACCACGACGGTCACGGGCAAATCCATATCAGCAATGGCTGCCGGGATCGCTGGAATTGAGGGCATGGGCGGCATCTCAAAATGGAAATCTTTGCCACTGAAAGCAAAAGCCTGGCTGCGCGCAGCCAATTGCGCTTTGATGGTCATCGGCTGACCATTGAGGCTAAGGCCAATGGTGACCAATCTTCCTGTAGGGATTTCGTGAATCAGGCGGCGCAGTTGTTCCACGCTTTCCACATGGTCGCCGTTCACGGTCAGGATTACATCATGCTCCTTGATTCCAGCTTTACCGGCGGGAGCATCCTGGTCGACCATCGTGACTTCCACGCCCTGCTCATCTTTCAAGTGCAGAGAAGAGACACGTTCGGGCGTAATGTCACGCGTGTCCACACCCAGGTAGGAAGAACCGCTGGGGCTTTCATCGCTCGAAAACACGAAGGGTTGTTCCGGCACAATCGCCGCCCAGGAATTCGCAGCGATCAACGGCAACGCCAGCAATGCAAACCAAAAATATTTACGCATAGGTTTAGCCTCGTTAAGTTCTGCTTACATACTGCGATGAATCACAATGTTTCCGTTGGTCGTACGGATCTTCAATAACGGACCGCCACCGTTCAAGTTTCCTTCCGCCCGCTTGGTTCCCCAGGGCCCGCCTTCATTGGAAACCTGAAATTCCGGGAAGTCGGATTGAATACTGTGGCCGTTGGAGACTTCAATCGCCGCGTCTACCACAATGTGAATACTGGGCGCTAAATAAACCGTGATGTCGCCGGCAGTGGTTTCCAGCCGCGAATCATGCGGTTCCGCATTGGTTTGAATAAATTTAGCCACAATTCCACCTGCGCCTGTTTCCACATTTGCAGAAGGGACGCCGTCTAATTCAATGTGGCCCGAACCGGATTCCACCCGCACATAACCTTTTGCGCCCGCCAGATGAATACTGCCACCACCGGTTTCCACTTGAGCTCCGTCGCTCAAGGTTCCTAAATCAATATCGCCGCCACCCGTAGAAACTTTCAGCATTCCACCGCAGTCCTGCACATGAATACTGCCGGCGCCAGTTTCAATGACCGCATCCTGCTGGCTGGAGGCCAATTGAATATTGCCGCCGCCGGTCGAAGCGGAAACCTTTCCTTTAATGGAGCCCAGCTTTAAGTTGCCGCCGCCGGTCTCAATGGTGGCATCGCCTCCAATGGCGTTGATTTCAACATTTCCGCCACCAGTCTGCGCCTGAATTTCCTGGCCGATATTTTCGAGTTTTATGCCGCCGCCGCCGGTTTCAACGGATGTTCTTCCAGCAATGGAAACAACCTCAATATTTCCAGATTCGCTTTCGACTTTTACCTGCTCCGTGGAATTCGGTACGGTAATCACAAAATCGCTTCCAAAGTGACGGGCCTGCCCACCTTCCCATTCGGCAATAATCCATGCCGTGTCGCCACGAACGTAGGCGGTGACTTTGAAGGAATCAAATTGGCGCTTGGCTGTTTCCTGCGACGATGTGTTGGCATGGTTGTGGATGGCGTAGTCGATGTTTGCTTGGGCGCCGCCGGTGACACGCACCGATCCAATGTCCGTTTTGACGATTACATTGTTGGTTTTGGCGAGCGAACCAGTCACGTCCTGGGTCCAATTGCCGCCGTCCTGATGAATACTTGTTTGCTGTGCGGCGGCGAATGGAACGAGCACCGCGCATACAGCTACGAGTTTGTATAGTTTGATCATATGGGTTCGGTAAAATTTCAAAAAGTTCGTGTTTTCGAACTCGATCTTTTATTTCTTTATTCCTTAGTAAATTCCTGTCGTTTGCGACAACATAAGCTGAGCCTGGGAGCGGACATACTTGCTCTCATCGCTTTTCGCCAGCCGCGCCAGAACAACGCGCACGCTTCCATCGGCACGGCACGGATCGAGCAACTGCAAAGCCTGAATACGGATTCCGGGGTTTGAATCGTTCAGCAAAGCTTCCAGGACTGCATCGCGCACATGAACATCGTCTTTGACATACGGGCCAAGACCAGCAAGAGCTTTCAAACGCACGCCAGGGTTGGAGTCGTAACGGAGCGCATAAGCCAAAGCTTCGCGCGCGCCAATGTCTTCGGGGCTATGCGTGAGAAGGTTCACCGAATCCATGCGCACGCTGGAGTTGTAGTTATTGTGTGCAGCGAACAACAGCAATTGCTGGATGCGCTGGTCGTTAAGCGATCCCTGCGCTTCTTGTTGAGAGACTGTGTCGTACTTAATGCTGACCTGATTGGTTCCCGGTTGTTGACTAATGGAACGGATACCGCTGATTGACGACTCTGTGGCTGCATTCGAAGGAGTGGAAACGTGAGAGGCGTTCAGGATTTGATACGTTGATCCGATTCCGCCTGCAAAACCTACGATAAAAATAATGGCGGCCAGCGCCGGAGCGAATTTCACTTGCCGCAGCCAAACGGCTGGATCGAATGTAAAGCGCCGCCACCAGGCGCCTTGCGGAGCGGTTTCCAGCGCTTCCTGAAGACGCATGCGCGAAGAGGCCAGCAGGTTCGGAGAAGGCTCCTGCATTTTGTAGGTGGACAGATTTGCGTGAAGCTCGCGCGTCAGTTTGAGTTCCGCTGTGCAATCAGCGCAGCGCGAGAGATGTTGCTCGAGTTCGTAGCGAGCATCATCGGGAAGCTCGTCATACGCGTAGAGCAATAAGTTTTGTTTGACCCATTCGCAGTTCATATTTTTGTTTCTCCCTGAGGGAGTGCTTTGCAATTCCTTGATTTCTATTTCATTCCGGCCAGCGCGCCGCGCAATTTCTGTGTCGCGCGGAACAAGGTGTTCTTGGCGGTTTCTTCGGTTGTGTTCAACATCTCGCCAACCGTTCGTAATTTCATTCCGTGATAATGGCGAAGCTCGAAAACCATTCTTTCTTTCGCCGATAACTGCTCGAGTGCGTGGCCAATGTGTTTTCCTAATTCTCTTCGCATCAAATCCCGTTCAGGATTCGCGCCGGTTCGTCCGTCAGCTACTTGATCGAGCACATCGTACTGCTGGCCTTCGGTATCGATCGCAACGGAGGCGTCTTCTTTCCGCACCTGCTTGCGGCGCAGATGGTCAAGGCAAAGATTGGTGACGATCCGGTAAATCCACGTATAAAACGAACATTCAAACCGGAAATTGCCAATGTTCTTGTATGCCTTGAGGAAGGCGTCCTGATAAATGTCCTGAGCTTCGTGTTCTGATCTTGTCAGGTGCATCGCCAGCCGGAGCACCGCCTGGTCGTAGTGCCGCACCAGTTCTTCGAAGGCTGCGCGGTCGCCACGCTGTGCCTCGCGGACCAAAATCGCGTCATCTGTTCTTTTCAGATTATGCCCAGCCATGTGGCCCCGCCATGAGGGGTTCTGGGTACTGCTGCCAGGTCCCCGCCACGCATTATTTGCGCTGGGTAAGGGACACTCGCCAACCGTAAAAACTAAAGCCAATGCGTCGGCCGGCATATTCAATCCTCAAGCGAACCGAGGAACCTATCGTTTCCCGGTTGCACTGTGTTGGACGGATCACTTTGAGAACTGTGAGCAGGGATTATAAGCCCTGCAAAAGCTTGATAAGAAATCTGATGTAGAGGGCAGATGAATGTAGGCGCGGACGCCCGCGCTTTTCGTCCGGGATTAGATTTATCCGGCTTCCAGCAAGCCGTAAGTCCTTTGCCAGCGGGCGCGCATGACGCGCAGGGCGGAGTCGATTTCGGCCTGCGAAATTTCTTTGCTGGGGCCGGCGACAATGGCTGCAGCTTCGCGCTTGGCGAGTTCTAATAATTCACGATCACGAATAAGATTCGCAGCACGAAAGCTGGGCATTCCAGCCTGGCGCGTGCCAAAAAATTCTCCGGGGCCGCGCAGTTCAAGATCAAGTTCGGCCAACTGAAATCCGTCATTGGTCCGCACCATGGCATCGAGGCGGCGCTCTCCATCTTCAGAAACTTTGCCGCCCGTCATCAGGATGCAATACGACTTAGCTGCTCCGCGGCCAATGCGCCCGCGCAACTGATGCAACTGTGCGAGTCCGAAACGTTCCGCATGTTCGACGACCATTACTGCCGCATTGGGGACATCCACGCCAACTTCAATTACCGTGGTTGAAACCAAAATGTGAAGTTCATTTTTCTGGAACATCCGCATGACCTGTTCTTTGAGTTCCGGATTCAACTTGCCGTGGAGCAAGCCGATCTTCAGGTCAGGGAAGATGCGCGAAGTCATCTCCTTATACATTTTAAGCGCGGCTTTCAATTCGCTTTCTTCGTTCTCTTCAATCACCGGATAAACCACGTATGCTTGCCGCCCTGCTTCTACTTGCTTGCGGAGAAACTGCCAGACCTCGTCGGAGCGTTCATCGGAAACGCGGTGCGTGACGATGGGAGTGCGGCCCGGTGGAAGCTCGTCAAGAACGCTTACATCCAGATCGCCATACAACGTGAGCGCCAGCGTGCGCGGGATGGGCGTGGCCGTCATGACTAAAACATCCGGCTCAGGAACGGGTAAGTTCGCAGCCTGCGACTTGCCGGGTTCGATATCGTTGGATTTCTTCATGAGCTTGAAGCGCTGCATCACGCCGAAGCGGTGCTGCTCATCCACGACAACAAGCCCCAACTTGTCGAACTCCACTTTCTGTTCGATCAAGGCATGCGTCCCAATCACCAGCTGTGCGTTGCCCTGCCGGATGTGGCGGCGAATTTCGCGCTTGCGGTCTTCTTCTAGAGATCCGGTCAGCAGAACAATCCGGTAACCGGCATTTTCCAGAATGCGTCGCGCGGAAAAATAATGCTGCTGTGCCAGAATTTCCGTGGGGGCCATCAGAGCGACTTGATATCCATTCTCAATGGCGATGATGGCCGCTTCAAAAGCAACGATCGTTTTGCCGGATCCGACGTCTCCCTGGAGAAGTCTTCGCATGGGAGCCGGTTTCTCCATGTCCGCGGCAATCTCCTTCAGAGCTTTTTTCTGCGCGGAGGTCGGATGAAATGGAAGAATTTTTTTGATGACGTCGCGGGCGCGCTCATTGAGTTGAAAGGCAACTCCGGTTTCTGCTTTCAGTTGGCGGCGTTTTAGTTCGAGTCCC
>DASXCC010000132.1:0-61381 GCA_036491415.1 Terriglobales bacterium
TTTCTCATGACCGTTCCAGAAACATCGTCGGAATGTGGACTTGTCCACCCGCCATGCGCGAAGCCGCCACTGGTATCTTCCTCTGGCCCGCCTGGAGCTTGTATGACACCATCCAGGGAGATAAATTCAAGCACATTAATTTTTCTCATGACTGAGTTCTCCTTCGAGTCCTATTGATTTGTTTCATTGCGAGCAGCACAGCCTTGTGTGCTGGTCGTTCATCTTATAGTCGTTTGCAGACGAGGAAAATCGACAGCCGTGGCGAATTATTTTTGGAAAAAATGAGGGCAGGACCTGACGTTCACCAATCTCAATGGTTCGAAAAGATGGGGAAAGGCCCAGAAAGGAATTCTGCTTGAACTCTTACTCTTACTCTCTTACTCTCCAGGAGCGACTTGCGCCGGAGCCCCGCCCAGCACTTCAACCTGATTGAATACTGCATTCGCTCCAATGTGCGCAGGGATGGGAGCAAGCATTTGTTCTTTGCGGTAAACCAAATTGCTGGCGTTGAAAGTAGCCAACTCAAAACCGTGTCCGTGAGTGATAGCGTCGGTGGGGCAAGCTTCCACGCAGTATCCGCAGAAAATGCAGCGGTTGTAGTCTATGTTGTAAACCTTGGCGTAGCGCTCGGCGCCGCTTACGCGCTTGTCCGCGGTATTGTCAGCCGCTTCAATGTAAATGCAGTTCGAAGGACACGCGGCTGCGCACAGGAAGCAGGCCACGCACTTTTCCAAGCCGTTCTCGTCCCGCTGCAAAACGTGCACGCCGCGAAAACGTTCCTGAAATTTTGCGCCACGAAGCGGACCTGGACCGTCAGGATAGTTTTCAACCACTGTGGGCTTGAACATCTCCATGAAGGTGATGCTCATCCCCTTGGCAATCGCGGAGATGTTCTCTAGCACTGACATTTGCAAATAGTATAACGGATACCTTGAAGATGTGCAGCTACCGCAGATCAGCGGTAGCTGCTGAGGTTGGAGGCGTACATCCTACTGACCGCATTGAGTTTCCTGCGACGGAATTTGGGATGACCGATGTAATGTTCCGGCCTATTCCGCGCGCATAAATCGTGGCTTTCGCGTGCTAGCATCGGACAATTTTATGATGGGCATGCTCTCGAGTGGCGCAGGTATGTTCCCTTCCGATGCAGCCATTTTGCTGCTGCCTCTTGCCCTGTGCGTCTATTACACGATCGCCTGGACGATTGTGGGACGCGGGCCGAAGGCAGGGCCCGTGGTTGCGCAATATACCGCGCCAGCCGATATGTCTCCTGCAGAAGCGCGTTACCTTTTTACCGGCAAGAGCGATTACAAAACGACCTCGGCTGTGTTGGCGCATCTGGCGGCCCAGAAAGTCATCTCCATTCAACCGGAACAGAATGGATATCGAGTTACGCGTCTGATGGAGGAGCTGCCTCCAAATTTTACCGCCGAAGAAGCGGCGGCGTTCCGCGCCATTCAGGAAGTAGAAACGTTCCACAACCCGATGGACAAAGATCACGCTCTGCATCCGCAAAGTTTTCTGCTGAAGCCGGTGCGCAATGACAATTATGTTTCTCTTATCGGAAGTGTGATTGCGGGAGCGCTGATGAAGCGCGTGCAAGGGCAGTATTTCGATCGTAATCTCCGTTATTCGATGCCCGCGATTGCTGTCTCCATAATCATCGCCTTCGTGCATGCCGGATCTTTTGCTGCCTCCGGCATTATGTTCCTGACATTGTGGTTTTTATTTTGCGGACTCATGATCAGCCTGATCTTCGCCACAAACGTTGTACCACTCATACGCGACGCAGCCGAAGGCCGGTTGAATTTTTCCTACATGATGGCGATGTGTTTGCCTCTCTGTGCTTTCATTGCGGCTTTGATTTACGTGGACTCGAAGATATGGAAGGAAACGACTCTTGCGTTCGGCCTCTCACTTGGATTGCTGGTGGTCGTCCATACAGTATTTAGTTTGTTATTGAGTACGATGACGGCACGCGGGCGCAAATGCCTCGACGAACTGCTGGGCTTTCGTCAATTTCTTTCTACTGTAGAGCTCGATCGATTGAATCGGCTGAATGATCCTCGCCTGGCGCCAACCGTGGTAAACGACTACCTTGCCTATGCGATTGCTCTTGATCTGAAAGATGCGTGGGGAGATCACTTGAGCAGCGCACTGTTCGCGACCAGCACCACTTCGGGCGCGTAGTTCCCTTCTACTTTCCACCCTTAGGTTTGTTGTCAATTTTCTTTTCGATCTTCGTCCAAGCGTCTTTCAACGCAACCGTGCGATTGAAAACCAGTTTGTCAGCGGTGGTATCGGGATCGACACAGAAATATCCCAAGCGCTCGAACTGATAGCGGCTGCCCGGAGGCGCACCTTTTAAGGAAGGCTCGAGCTTTGCATCACTCACGACTTCTAACGAATTGGGATTCAGGTTTGCGGTGAAATCCTGCCCTTCGTCAACCTTGTTCGGATCTTCTTTGGTGAACAGGCTCTCGTAAATCCGCACTTCCGTATTGAGTGCATGCTGCGCGGAAACCCAGTGAATGGTGGACTTCACTTTGCGGCCATCCGGAGAGTTTCCTCCTTTGCTCGCCGGATCATAGGTGCAATGCACTTCAATCACTTCCCCCACATCGTTTTTGACCACGCCGGTGCAGGTAACGAAGTATCCATAGCGCAGGCGAACTTCGCGGCCGGGCGATAAGCGGAAATACTGCTTGGGTGGGTCTTCGCGGAAGTCATCCTGTTCAATGTAAAGCATGCGCGAGAACGGGACGTTCCGCGTTCCGGCACTGGCATCTTCCGGATTGTTCACCGCGTCCATCATCTCAACCTGCTCTTCGAGATAGTTATCGATGACCAGCTTTAATGGGCGCAGCACCGCCATCACACGCAGTGCGCGTTTGTTCAGGTCTTCGCGGACGAAGTGTTCGAGCATCCCCAGCTCGATGGTGCCGTTGGTTTTCGATAATCCAATGGCGGCGCAGAAATTGCGGATCGCTTCCGGCGTGTAGCCACGGCGGCGAATACCGGAGATGGTTGGCATGCGGGGATCATCCCATCCTCGCACATGCTTGTCTTCCACCAGCGTCAGCAATTTACGTTTGCTGAGCACGGTGTATGTAAGATTCAGACGATCAAATTCAATTTGTTGCGGATGGTAAATTCCAAGCTGCTCGACGAACCAATCATAAAGAGGACGATGGTCTTCAAACTCCAGGGTACAAACCGAGTGCGTGATGCGCTCGATGGAATCCGATTCGCCATGCGCGAAGTCGTACATGGGATAAATGCACCATTTGTTGCCCGTGCGATGGTGCTCCGCATGAAGGATGCGGTACATCACAGGATCACGCATGTTCAAGTTTGGCGAAGCCATGTCAACCTTCGCGCGCAACACACGGGAACCATCGGGAAATTCGCCTTTGCGCATGCGCTCGAACAGATCGAGATTTTCTTCCACGGAACGGTTGCGGTAGGGGCTTTCTTTCCCCGGCTCGGTCAAGGTACCGCGGTGTTTGCGAATCTCGTCGGCGGTCAGATCATCCACGTAGGCCTTACCGGCTTTAATCAGCTGAACCGCCCATTCATAAAGCTGGCCAAAATAATCTGAGGCGTAAAAGATGCGGTCTTCCCAGTCGAAACCAAGCCAGCGGACATTGTCCTGGATGGACTCAACGTATTCCGTCTCTTCCCGTGAAGGATTTGTGTCGTCGAAGCGCAGGTTGGTCTTGCCGCCAAACTCTTTCGCCAATCCGAAGTTCAGGCAGATGGATTTTGCGTGGCCAAGGTGAAGATATCCGTTGGGCTCAGGTGGAAAGCGGGTGTGCACACGGCCCTGGAACTTGCCGGTTTTTAAGTCTTCCAGAACAATTTCGCGGATGAAATTCGATGGCGCTGCCGGAGTTGCCGGCGCGGCGGCCGCCGCTTCTACTTTGGGGGCATTTGACATAAGAATTGGATTGCCTGACTTTCAGGAGCCGAAGGCAAACTATTATTTTACTGGGCAATACCGATTGGGGCAATTTGCTGATGGATACACGGGGAATTTCGCAACCCGTCGAGATTTGGCGGCTTCCGCTAAAATAGAGCCAATTTATGAACACCCCCGCAGGAAGTAAAAAGTTGTACTTGCGCGCCCTCGGTTTTGCTTTGTTGGTTCTAGTGGTTGGTCAGCATTTCTTAAAAGCTGACGCAATTGCCAACACTCCGGAAACTCTCAAGCTCGATCCGGCAAAAATTGACTTCGGTTCCATTACGGTCGGGCAGAAAAGCGCAATGCAAAGCGCGACGTTAACGAATCCCGGAACGGCTCCCGCCACCATTGCCGGCATTCTGGTTTCCGGCATTGACTTCACATCCTCCAATGATTGCGGAGATCAGCTTGCCGCCGGAGCGCACTGTACGATACAGGTGACCTTTCAGCCGGCCATTTCCGGCGGGCGGATCGGGACCGTTATTATCACCACGATCCACGACAAGGCCAGCCCGCACATGCTGGTGCTGAATGGAACCGGCGCTGACGCAGCAAAGTAATCATCGTAATTCTCCGAACGTAATTCTGCGAACCTATTCACTCTCGATATATACCGGCGTAAGCGAGACGGCAAGATGCAGCAGCTTGTCTTTCACCTCAACGGGAACAGCTTTGCCGAAAGCATCTTCCGCTACTGTCTTTTTGCTGTCCCACGTATAGGAGAATGTGACCGCAGGAGCGTCTTCGCCGGAGAACATGTCGCGCTGCTCCCAAATAACGTAAAGCGGCTTGCGCTTGTCGCGTTCAACTTTGAAGAGAAAAATCGTTGGGCGATCGGGAATGGGAATTTGTTTTACCTCACGCACGCCGAGAAGTTTGTGCGCCATCAGTTCGTAGGTGTCGGCAATCGGACGGCGATCTTTCAATTCCCCGTTTTCGGTCCCCACCATGCCGATCTTTCCATACATCAGGGTCATGAGATCATCGCGATCGGGAAAGTCTGCAAGAAACTGCCAGTACATCGCTTTCTGAATGCCCGCTGAAAAAGCAAACAGGTTACGCATTACCATGCCGCGCGATTGAATCCGGTTGTACCTGGCTTCGAGTTCCGGTGAACAGCCCTTCATAAATATCTGGGTTTCCGGCGCGAGCGTGCTCATTTTGTCGTAGAGTTGGGTAATGGGATTCTGCGGCCCACTCTTTCTTGCCGAAGAATTGGGATCGGAAAGCAGCTGTATCCATTGTCCGGCCAGCGCAACATATTTCCGGTTCTCTGCGAATTCGAAAAGATTCGGGCCACCGTATTCGGTACAGATGATTGGCTTGTCATAGCCAAGCGTCAGCATTTTTTCGCGCATGAAATTCACGCGGGCGACAATGGTGTATGGATCGCCGTAGAGGCGCAGATCAAACACATCAAACGCGCTGCGGCCTTCCTTAAAAACGTAATCGAAGAATTCCAGACCAGCCTGCTGACCCGGAAACTGATGGGTTCCGGGAAGCCCGAAGAGTCCGTCATAACCTCCGACCACAACAACCGCGTTGGGATCCGCATCTTTTACTGCTTTGTAAAAAACTTTGAGTTCGTCCACGAACTGCTCTTTCGTGCCCGCCCAGTAAATCGGATTATTCGGTTCAGAGTCGTTCTGCCAGTAGCGCACGCAGCCTTTGCAATGCTTCACCATGTCGTACACGACGCGATAGTAGTCATCCATATTTTTTGGCATAGAAGGCGGCAGCATGGTGGACGGTTTTTCCGTGGCCCAGGAAGAACTGGAAAACAGAGCGATCAATCCTTCTTCCGGCGAATCGAGTTGATCGGCAAATTTATCGACGGCGCTCCAGTCGTATTGGCCTTTCTGTGGCTCAATTTGGTTCCATATCAAATAAACCTTGGTTGCCGTTGGACCGCCGTTCATTTTGCGGAGCATGGGCAAATAATTTGCGGCTTTGATGCTTTCATAGCCATACAGAAATCCCCATCCCGCACCGACCGGCGGCCCCGGCATGGTAATGCGCAAATCGCGCTCGGGAATTTGTGGAGAGAAATCCGGGATCTGGGCCATAAGAAACAGTGGCGAGATCAAAAGGGTGATGAGAATAATTCCGCTGAGTGTACTCATAATCAAACCTCCTTACTTTTCGCGAGATCGTCGCTGCGACATTTATCCCGCGATTGCGTTCTGAGAAGATTTTGAATTTTGCGCCGCGGCGGTTTCCGCCGCCAACTGCCGCACTTGTTCTTCGACCAGCGGCTTCGTCTTCCGTCCCATGAAGGCGGCAAATCCTAGAAAGAGCGCCAGCGCGAAAAAATTGGGCGCAGTCGAAAGCCAAATCGCGCGATCCACGGCGAACTTCTCCACGATGATGATGCGCAGCAAAGCGTCCGAAAGCAGGGCGATCCCCAGGCCAAACGTGGCGATTCTCTGCGCTTTACGGAACTTGGCGGAACGTTCCCATGTCCGCTCGTAGGCGATATTGCGTTGCGGATCGCCTTGCGTGGCCATGGGACGGCCGCCTTCAAAGCTCAGGGGCTTGCCGACGATGGCATTGATCATTACGTACACTGCGGCCACGCCGGAATAAAGCGAAGGCTTGATGAGCAACAGTTTCGCGTTGTGGGCAAGAAATAACCAAACGATGGAAACCCCGATCTCCAGGATCACCACGATGCCGATCGCATCCAGTTTTTTTCTGCGCACCGTATTTACGACGGTGCTGGCGATGGCGATAAGACTTCCCACAATCAGCGATACGAACGGTGAAAGACCAAATTTGCGCAGCAGGAAATAAATCGCCATCGGCGCGAAGATGTCGATCAAATAACCAATGAGTATTTTTTTTGGGCTGTCGTTCTTTTCTGCCATCATGAACGCACCTCCTGTGCCTGATTTTTCTGGGCGCGAGCCGAACTAAGAATTTTTTCGAGGTCCCAAGTAAGCGCACCGGATTGCAGATCTTGAATCAAACTGCGGACCCACGCTAATTCGGCGATGCGCATGCTTCGCAGATATTCGGTTTCCAGCAAATTGATGCGGGACACCGCCAGCGGCAGCGCGGCTTCCATGGAAGTTCCCAAGCCGGCAATTTCTTTTTCCAGAGACTTCACGCGCAGCTCCATTTGCGCAGCCGCGATTTCCGGAGACAGATACACCAGAAAGCTCAGGGATGCCATAAATTGCGAAGCCTCGTGGGTGGGAGTAGCAATCAACTGCTTTAGCCAACGGAGCAGTTCCTGCTCTCCTGCGGGGACGATTTTGTATGTGGTCCGCTCAGGACGACGTCCATTACGCGTCGTTTCCTGCGCTTCTATCAGGCCTGCGCGCTCCAGCCTTCCAATGGCGTGATACAACGATCCCTTCTTCAGAACCAGGACTTCGTCTTTGTGGCGGAGCCGGATCAGCGACTGCATTTCATAAGGGTGCATAGGCCCTTCATGCAAAAGGCTAAGAACCGCCAACTCCCAGAGGCTGCTATGTTGTATGTCGTTTATTTTCATGTTAGTTCATATGAACTATATCATAAGAACTAGTAAACGCAAGATGAAATTTAAGCAGATGAAGTGCAAACAAAAAAAAGCATTCCGGCGAAAGCCAAAATGCTCATTCCAAAGAACTTGATTGATTAGTCTGATTTACTGCTTGCGCAGAATGGCGCGCGCTGGAGCCGCCTCGTGGCCGACAATCCGCAGGGGCAGAATGATCAGCTGATAGTTCCCTGCCTCCACATTTGTTAGATCCAGGCCTTCGACAATCGGGATTCCCTGGCCCAGCAACGTGCGGTGAGTTGCGGGATCCTTTGCATCGAAAACTTCGGCGGAGAGATAGTCAATGCCAACCAGCTCCACACCTGCATCCGCCAGCAGTTTGGCCGCGTCCGGCGCGATGTAGGTAAAGTCTTTGTGGAAGGTGGGGTCGGTCATCCATTTATTGCGGCTGTTGCGCGTGCGGAACAGGAGGCGCTTGGCGCCCTTCCAGTCGTGCTTGTTCAGTTCAGCTGCATCAATCACCTTCGCATCCGCAGTGCAGTCGATCACGCGGGCCGGTCCGATCAGGTGGCTCAGGGAAACTTCGTTGATGGGCGCGCCACCTTTAATGAAGTGCATGGGCGCGTCAATGTGAGTGCCAGCATGCGCTCCAAGCTGGTAGGTGGAAAGGGTCACGGGATCGCCCTTGCTAAGCTGCATGGAAAACTCGAATTTTAACGGCGCGTTGCCGGGATACACCGGAGTGGTTGCAGGATCGAGCGGCGCGGTCACGTCGATCCATTTCCCTTCCGCGTGCGATTGGGTTTGCGCAATGCTGTTCGTAGAAGCCATATGAAGACTTAGGATTACAAATACTGCGAATAGTGTTGGTTGAAGTTTCATCGTTTCTCCTTGCCGGTAGCTGCGGTCGTTTTCGCGGGATCATTGTAGCTGCTGGCGGCTCCCGCACGAGTTTTGCTGGAAAAGAGGGCCTTGCCGAACTGTATCCCTCTGCCCAAAGTAACTTGAGACTGGGAACGACCTGTCCTAGGATTTGCACATGTCTTCAGCGCCCACGCCTCCACAGCTTTCATCACCGATTGTTTCGGCGGCGATCCAGAAAAATTCCTGGTGGACGCAGAAGTCTCCGGTGTTTTTGTTCTTTACAGTTTTGCTGGCGGTGAGCGCGTTGCTCGCGTGGGGATTGCAGTCCGTCGGCAAGCAGGTGATTTCTTCACTCGAAGCGCAGGCTGCCTTGCCCGCGCATAATTCGAGTTCGCAACAGTCTGCCAATTCTCCCGCACAAACGCAGGCTGAGGCATTGCTGCAACGAGTTGCAACTGGGGATTCCGGCGCGGCCGATGAGGTATTGGAACAATCCGACCGCTGGCGGGGCAGGACGCAACGAACTACACGAGCAGACCAACTGCTGAGCATCTCGCTGAATTCCAGCAACATGCACACGCGGCAGGCTTCGCTGCAAGCGGAGCTGGCCATGGATGGCGTAGAGCGAAGCCAAGCTGGGCTAGACCGCCTGGAACAAGCCCTCGACGATCCAAGCCAACGCGCCTGGGCCTTATGGATGCTGGGAGCGCTCGGGAATCGCGGCGTGAATCCAGATCATGTAACGGGACTTATCGCTTCCTATGTAACGGACAGCGATGTAAACACGCGAGCAGCGGCGGTCGATGGACTTTCGCTCTTAGCTACCGACGGCACGCTGCCGATATTGCTGGACCGTTTTCACAACGATCCTTCCCCTGCTGTGCAGGAACGCGCGGCTTGCGGACTGGCGCAGTCCGGCATGTACACGCACGAGCAGCGCATTACCGTGGCCTCAACTCTGGTGAATTGGCTCGATGACTCGCAACTTAGCCCGCAGCAACGCTCGTGGAACTTGCAGGCTCTGCGCGATATTTCAGGACAAAACCTGGGAACAAACTCTTCAGAGTGGCGAAGCTGGTTGGACGCCGCGCATTAAACCAGGCAGGAAAATTTCAGCAAAAATTAAGCGGTAAGACGGCGAATTAACGTTCGCCGGGCGCGTCTTTTTCAAATAGCACGCTGAAAAGCCGCTTGGCAGTGATTGGGATGACCAAAATGCATCCCGCAAGTCCCACGTAAAACATCCCGGTAAGTAGGTACCCAATAATTTTGGCTGCTGAATCAAACATGGTGCACCTCCGGATGCGTATCTGCGGCAATATTGGAGATAGCGCAGACCAGCACAATCATACCTTGGTATATAGAAGTTGGCGAGCCATAGCTGTCAAGAGTCGAAACCTATCGATTCCCTGTAAACCGCGGGATTGATTCGAGAAATAATCCGAAGAGGTATGTCCCATCGGATCAAGTGAATTTGCTAGGCTAGAAGTAGAATCCTCGCTTACGAGTCCCTCTCTACTCAAGTCCCAACTCTTTTGCCAACGCTTTCCACTTGCTGTCTACAAGCGCTTTGGTCTTCGCGTCCATCAGGATTTCGTCGGGCCAGGGACGGGTAAATCCTTCGCTCGGCCACTTACGCGTAGCGTCCACGCCCATCTTCGAACCGTAATTTGGAAAACGCGAGGCATGGTCGAGAGAATCGACAGGGCCCAGAGTGAACTGAATATCGCGCTCAGGGTCGATGTTGTTAAAAACCTTGAGCACAACTTCGCCGATGTTCTGAACGTTCACGTCTTCATCCACAATGATCACGCACTTGGTAAACATCGCCTGACCGAGCGACCAAATGGCATTCATGACTTTACGCGCCTGCCCGGGGTAGGACTTTTTGATGGAGACGATCATCAGGTTGTGAAAGACGCCTTCAATGGGAAGATTCACGTCGATTAATTCTGGAATGGTCAGCTTCATCAGCGGCAGGAAAATGCGCTCGACGGCCTTGCCCATGTAGGCATCTTCTTGCGGAGGTTTGCCGACAATGGTTGTGGCGTAGATGGGATCTTTACGATGCGTGATGCAGGAGACATGAAAGACGGGATAGAGATCTTCGAGCGAATAGAAACCCGTATGGTCGCCGAAAGGGCCTTCGGTACGGAGCTCATCGAGATGCACGTGGCCTTCGAGAACAATTTCCGCATTGGCGGGAACTTCGAGATCGACAGTTTCGCACTTCACCAGTTCGACGGGCTTCTGACGAAGAAATCCAGCGATGAGATATTCCTCGACATCCGGCGGCGCGGGAACAATAGCTGAGAACGTGAGCGCGGGATCAGTGCCGATGACGACGGCGACTTCCATTTTTCCCGAAGGACGGTCGCCTTCTAAAAGAACCGAACCGCCAGAGGTGCGGGCCATGATGTCCACAGATGCGCGTGATTGATCAGCGGCGGGGACGCCCGCGCTTCCATGGTTTCGAGTTGCGTTTTGTGCCGCGGAACGCAATGCTTCGCGGTAGTGCTCGGCGCCGACTTTCTGGCGCTGCCAGTGCATGCCTGTGGTTCGCTCATCGAATATCTGCATGCGGTACATGCCTACATTGCGCTTGCCGGTTTTCGGATCGCGCGTGACTACACAAGGCAGAGTGATGAAGCGTCCGGCGTCTTGCGGCCAGCATTGCAGAACCGGAAAATCGAGCAGCGAAAAGTTGTCGCGCTTAATGACTTCTTTGCATGGTCCGGTGGCGACAGTCTTGGGAAAAAATTTCCCCATCTCGGCCAGCATGGGAAGCATTTTGACTTTGTCGAGAAATCCCTGCGGAGATTTCACGTCCATGAAAGCGCGAATGCGGTCGGCGATTTCATCGAGTGAATCGACTTCCAGCGCCATCTTCATGCGGCGCTCGGAGCCGAACTGATTGATGAGGACCTGCGATCCGGGATGGCCTTTGAGATTTTGAAAGAGCAGGGCCGGACCACCGGGCTGCACGGGCGAAGCACCGGCGCCTACATTGCCCTTGGAGATGCGGTCGGTAATTTCGGCCAGCTCGAGAATGGGATCGACTTCGGTCTTGATTCTCTTCAACTCGCCGGCGCGGTCAAGAGCGGCAATCCAATCGCGTAGATCGTTATAGGCCAAGAGGGCTCCTCGTGTGTAAAGAGCGAAGGCTGAAACACAATATCCCTCGACTCGCAAATAGATTCGCGTAACGAATCTATTACTTCGCTCGGGATGACAATATATAGCGCGGTCTTAGAGCGCGAAAATAACTATCCTGAGCGAACTGCTGATTATAATGGCAGCCCATGAATGGATTCCCTAGATTTAATTTAACCGGACAAGTCGCGCTGGTGACGGGCGCGGCCCGCGGGCTTGGCCACGCGATTTCACTGGCATTGGCACATGCAGGCGCGAACATCGCCCTGGGTTTGCGCGACGCAAAGGCGGATGGCACGCTGGCGCGAGAAATCGAAGGCATGGGGCGAAAGGTGCTCTCGCTGCAAATGGACATCGGCAAGATGAGCGAGATTTCGCGGGCCGTTGATGAAACGGTCACAAGATTCGGACGGCTCGATATTCTGGTGAACAATGCCGGCATTGCTCCCGGCAATCCGGCTGAAAATGTGCGTGAAGAAGATTTTGACGCCACGCTTGCGGTGAACCTGAAAGGAACATTTTTCGCTTGTCAGGCAGCAGGAAAAGTAATGATCAAGCAGAAGCGGGGCAAGATCATCAACATAAGTTCGCAGGCAGGGTTTGCGGCGCTCCCGGGTGAAAGCGTGTATTGCATGACCAAGGCCGGAGTCGCGCATTTGACCAAGTGCCTGGCGGTGGAGTGGGGAAAATATGGAATCACTGTGAACGCGGTGGCGCCGACATTTATTCATACGCCGGGAACGGAGCAATTCCTGTCGAATCCGGAGAACCATGCGGACACCGTGGAGAGAATCGCCGCGCTGCATCGCATCGGCGAACCTATGGAAGTGGCGGGAGCGGTTGTGTTTTTGGCTTCAGATGCGGCGGCAATGATTACCGGCCACACGATGTTGATCGATGGAGGATGGACGGCGCGATAGAGGAATTTTAGATTTTAGATTAATGCAGGCAGGGATCTTTCGACTTGATGGTATTTCGCAATGCGAAAAGACCATGCTTCGCTCAGGATGACAAATTTGTAGGGTAAACAAACAAAGAAGAAATTAACCAAGCGCGGCCAAAAGCCGCGTCTTTTTATTTTCGGAGGAAACAGTAAAGATGTTTCAGGAACAAACTCACGCCATCGATAGCTTTACGATTTATGCTTCGGCAGAACCACCATTGCTCATCCCGCCGCATGGCTTCGAAGAGATCCTGGCAACCTTCGGCGATATTCGCGAGTACATCCACAAAGACGGCAGTCTTGATCCGCGGTGGGAAGCGGATCTATTGGCGCGAATCTCTCTTCCCTTCCCGCTGGCGCTTTCCTGGAACCATGCGCAGATGGTCAAAGAAATGACGTGCCACAAAAAGTCAGGCGAAATCTTTTCCGATGTGTTCGCCAAGATTCAAGCAAACGGACTCGAAACAAAAATCCAAGCATTTGGCGGATGTTTTTCTTTCCGGCCACAACGTACAGGAACCAGGCTCTCGACTCATGCGTGGGGAATTGCGATTGACCTGAATCCTGAGACGAACGCCCAGGGTACAGCCGGCAACATGGATTCCGATATCATCGGAATTTTTAAAGATGCGGGGTTTGCGTGGGGCGGGGACTGGGAAGGCAAAGTCCGCGATCCCATGCACTTTCAATTTTGTACTGGATATTAAATATTAAACGAGACCTTATTTGCCGGCCGCTACAGCCACCGTAGCCCGACCGATGCCATTCAGAAGCAGTTCCGCAATGGTCGCATTGTCCACCGGCTTCGAGTAATAAAAACCCTGGGCAACTTCGCAGTCCAGCTGCTTTAAATGATTGATCTGCTCGATCGTTTCCGTTCCTTCGGCGACAACTTTCATGCCAAGGTTGTGGGCCAGCATGATGATGATGCGAACAATTTCGCGGCTTTCGGGATCGGTGTCCATATTGGAGATGAACGCACGATCAATTTTCAGTGAATCCACCGGGAAGCGCTGCAAGCGGGCCAACGAAGAATATCCAGTGCCAAAGTCATCGATGCTGAGGCGAACACCGAGGTTTTTCAATTCCGTAAGCACCTGCTCGGCGCGTTTGGAATCTCCCATTGTGATGGTTTCGGTAATCTCCAATTGCAAATATTTGGGCTCCAACCGGGCCTGCTGAAGAATCAGGTCAATCTCCGCTGTAAGTTCCGGCTGCGCGAATTGTTTAGAGGTAATGTTCACACTCATTACAGGCAGATTGGCGGAGGGAAATTGCAGATGCCATGCGCATAGCTGGCGTGTGGCTTCCTGCATAAGCAGACGATTCATGGGGAGGATGAGGCCGGTTTCATCGGCCACCGAAATAAATTCATTCGGAGGAATCATTCCAGTCGGCCTGATCCAGCGTGTAAGCGCTTCGAAACCGGAAATTTTTCCTGTCTTCAAGTCGACGAAAGGCTGGTAGTAAACCTTGAATTCGTCCTGCTCAATGCCCTTCCGGATTTCCGTTTCCATGCGCAGACGTTTTACCGCGCTTTCATGCATCGCAGGATCGAAAAGCTCCAACCGTGCTTTCCCGTCCCGCTTGGCGCGGTACATGGCAATTTCTGAATCGCGAATCAAATCTTCGGCTTTGGTATAAGCCGGAGAGCTTAGAGCAATTCCAATGCTGGCAGTGATCACGAATTCCTGATCGTTCACGGTAAACGGCACAGCGCATTTGTCCTGGATCCGTTGCGCCACACGGATTGCGTCGCTGGGATCGCGAAGGTCGTCCAGCAACACAGTGAATTCATCGCCGCCAAGGCGCGCGATGGTTTTTTCCGGGCTGGCGATCTTTGGCATGGAGGGACGCGCAACGCTATCTAATTCGCGCAATGACTCCGCGAGCCTGTGGCCAATTTCAATCAAGAGTGTGTCGCCGTGAGCGTGACCCAGACTGTCATTCAGAACTTTGAATTCATCGATGTCGATAAATAAAACTGCGAATTTGTATCCTGTGTGGCGGCGCGTCAATGTAAGCGCATGCTGCAAACGGTCCACAAAAAGCGCACGATTGGGAAGATTGGTAAGTTTGTCGTGGAAAGCGTTGTGCGCAAGCATATCTTCCGCACGCTTGCGTTCGGTGATGTCGCGATTGACGATCACCAACTTTGCGGCCTTGCCGGGCTCTCCTGAAACCACGCTAGAAGTCGATTCCAAATAACGCCACGAACCATCTTTATGGCGAATGCGATACTCCAACCGTTCGCCGCGTCCGGTGGCCTTTGCTTTCTCCCCCGCTTCCAGCACCCGCTGACGATCATCGGGATGGACCTGTTCGAGCGAAGAGGTATTCAGTTCTTCCTGGGAGTATCCAAGAATTTTTTGATAGGCCGGACTGTTGTATAGGCGATGGCCTTCGGAATCAACAACCGCGATCATGTCGGCGGCATTTTCAGTGATGAGTTGGAAAAGCTGGTCGCGTTCAATGATCTGTCTGCGTACGCGTTGAATTTGAAAGTGCTGATAAAGCGTATAGACATCAAAAAGCAAAACTAATGCGGCCAGGCCGCGGACCCACTCCTTCAAATCAAACCAGTCTGAATAAGAAACTAAATGCGTTTCGGGAAAAGTAAGCGAAACGATTCCGAGAGTCAAAATCAGCGTGACAGCGATGGCAAAACTCCACAGCCACCATTCCCGCCCCTCAATGACTCGCATAGGGACCAGCGCCGGATGGTTTGGCGGGCTTTGCCCGGGAGTAGTTTGTTCGCTCATAAATGCACGCAATCTCAAGATTCTAGAGGGCTTAAAAAGAAGGGAAAGTTACCAAGGTTGTGGCCTATCAGTGGAATAGAGATTTACGGTTAATACGCTTCTAATCGCGTTGCTCTGGATCGAATCGCAGGGATGCTCAAACAGTATTTCGACAGTAGACTGCCGTTTGCGCGAGAGCTTTCCGTCTTACAGAAAAGTTACAACCAGGAATTCTTCAAATGGCCTAGAATGAATGTTTTGAAAGCCAATGCATTTACTGGAGAGCATGTGAAACGAAGAGTCGTGATCACTGGCATGGGAGTAGTCAGTCCCAATGGAATCGGCAATGCGGAGTTCCGTGAAGGAGTTCTCGCAGGGCGCAGCGGGGTACGAAAGATTGAACGCTTTGATCCTTCCGATATCTCCATTCAAATTGCCGGTGAGGTCCGCGGCTTCGATGAACTGGCCTGGGTCGAAAAGAAAGACCGTAAGCATGTGTCGCGAGTGCTGCCTCTTGCATTGGCCGCTGCCAGTGAAGCCTTGAAAGACGCCGGAATCGACTCGGCGACCATGCCTTTGAAAGAAAAGCAGCGGTTCGGAGTGATCTTCGGGACCGGCGGAGGATCACAGGAGTTCACCGAAGAACAATATCGTCTGTTCTTTCATCAGCAATACAGCAAGTTAAGTTTGTTCTGCGTACCCACGGGCGTAATGGGATCGCTCTCCAGTGAGTTGAGCGTGCGCTTCGGCTTGCGCGGGCCAAGTCACATCATTACCAGTGGATGCACTTCCTCTACGGATTCCTTCGCGTATTCGATGCGCCAGATTCAGTCGGGACGGTTGGATATGTCGCTGACGGGCGGAGCCGACGCACCCATCTCCTTGGGAATCATCAAGGGATTCATTCTGATGAAGATCATGACGGAGAAGTGGAACCATGCACCGGAACGCGGTTCGCGTCCTTTCAATGCTGACCGTGATGGCTTTGTGTTGGCGGAAGGCGCGTGGATGTATGTTCTGGAAGAATACGAACATGCCAAGGCGCGAGGAGCAAAAATTCTGGCCGAAGTAGCAGGATATGGATCCACATGCGAAGCATTCCATCGGGTGCGCTTACAGGAACACGGCGAGGAACCTGCGCGGGCCATCTCGTTAGCGATGAAAGAAGCCGGAATTGCTCCGCATAACGTGGACTACGTGAATCTGCACGGAACTTCGACGCAATTGAATGATCGCATCGAGACACAAGCTTTGAAATTAGCTCTCGGCGAAGAGCAGGCACGCAAGACGCCGATGTCGTCATTGAAGTCACAGATTGGCCATCCCCAGGGTGCGTGCGGAGCAGCAGGGATTGGCGCGAGTCTTGTGGCCATGCATAGCGGGCAAATTCCCCCCACGATTAATCTGGAAACACCTGATCCGGAATGCGATTTGGATTACGTTCCGGAAGCGGGGCGCAAGAAAGAAATTGAACACGTCGTATGCAACTGCATTGCTTTTGGATCGAAGAATTCGGCCTTGGTATTGAGGAAAACCGCTTAGCTTTTCGGAACATCTTCGCGGCGAAATTTGTCCGGCACGCGCAAATACGCCATATAAAGAACGATCGCTACATTCACGACAATCACCATCACGTGAAATAGATTGGGCTTGTGCGCAAAGCGATAAAGTTCAAACGGTACATACGCGCCTGCTGAAATCAAGGCCATCCATTCCGCCCACGCCCTGGCCTTCCACAGGCCATATCCTTCGATGAAACGGAGGGTCGAATAAATCAATCCCGCAGCCACGATTGCCCAAAGTTTTTTGTCGGTGAGTGTGTCGGCCCAATCCAGAAATACCTGCGCCAGGTGGCGGTCAGGACTGATATGCAGAAAGGCGAGGAGTGAAGAAGCTACATCCCAGGGATCGCGATGAATGACCAGAATAATGATGCCCAAACAGCCGACAATTGCGGCCACCCCCTTCAAAAGTTCCAACATGGCAACAGCCTGTAGGACCTTGAGTTGGGCGCCGTGATCAGGATGAGAAGGTGGGAGTTTAAGGCGCACTTATTTAATATTAACTCGCTGTAATTGGTTGCATTGTTACAAAGCTAAGAATTCCGGGCACGAACGCTGGCGCGAAGTTCGGCAACAATTTCACGCGAAGCTTTGACGGCAGCCTCGTGCTGGGTCACATCGAAGGAAATCGCGCCTACCCGCGCATGCCCCCCTCCACCGTAGCGTTCGCAAATCCTGGCCAGATTGACGGTCGGAGGTATTGGAGCCCAGGGATTTGACCCAACAGAAACCTTGACGCGAAAACTGCTCTTACTCAAGCCCACGCTGTAAATGGATTCCGGATGCAGGTAGTAAGGGACAAATTTGTTATAGCCCTCCAGCTCCAGATCAGTGACGTCGAAAAAGATCGTCCCGTCCGTGCAATCGATACGGTCTTTCAGAATGCTCATGGAGCGTTCATGCCGTTGCAAAAGAGGCGGCAGCGGTTCTGCTACCAGAGGATGAGCAATGATTTCCTCAAGTGATTTTGTCGCCAGAAGCGGAATGAGGCGGGGCACAAAATCGGAATCCTTCGCGGATTCGATCACCATCGTAAGCTTCATGGCTGGGGCTTTCATCTCAACCGCTTCTTGCGCGGATTTATAAAGGGCCCCGTCAATGATGTCCGTCCAATGCACGAGTTCAGCGACTGGAGCCGGATTAAATCCGAAACGCTGCTCAGCAATCATCGCAATGAAACTGGTGCAGGATTTGAAATCAGGGTCGTAAAATTTTTTGCTGCTTTGGTCCCGCTCGAAGTGCGCAGCGTCCTCAGGAGTCAGAAATGCGCTCTCGTGATGATCAAACCACCAGGTGATTTTGGGCGAGCTGCAATATTTGAAATCGACGATGGCGTTCTCATCGCCGTCGAATTGTTTCTCGTCGAACAATGCGCCGGCGCGATGCAGAAGTCCGGTGAAAACAAACTCGACATCGCTGCGTATCCGCTCGCGGTAAAAGCGGGAAAAGAGTGCCGCGGAGGAAGCCCCATCAAAACATTTGTCGTGAAAAAAAACCCTTACTTTCAAAAGTGACCCTCTCGATAGGAATGCAATCCGTCCGAAAACGGATACAGGAGCAAAGCTAATAGGAATGCCATTCGCGGAGAGATATGTCAAGTCGCAAACGAACAATCAAAAGAAAAGCGGCCTCTTTTGAGAGACCGCTTGGTCTTTAACTTGATGAAACTATGCAGGAATCGCGTTGGCCTGCTTCTCGGCCATATCGCCAATAATGGGAAGTTTCCACATTTGCCCCTGATTGGCTTTGATCAAAAGAATGACCCATAGAACGATCGAACCCAGCCAGACCAATAAATGGATGGGCAGCATGATCAGTCCCAATATCGGGACGAAAGCAAAGATGGTCAAACCAATCCAAATCGCGATCATTGCCAGGCAAAAGAAAATGCATTGAAATGAGTGAAAGCGGACAAAACGGCTTCTGTTATAAGGCGCTGTCACCAGAAAAATGATCGCCGGAATGATAGTGACATAAGCCAACATACCGGTAACATTGTCCGTCATCCCCGCCCCAGCCGGTGCAGCCACTGCCGCAGGAGCAGCTGCGGAACGACCGCTACACGCTGGACAAACCGTTGCTCCATCTGGAATCTGCGTTCCACATGCGCTGCAAAATGCCATGTTGCCTCCGAAGGTCGATGCGAATTGATAATTCGCGAATTAGGGGAGAGCTGATCGATTTTTTCGACCCGCGCACGTTAGCAGAAAGCCGCAACCAAAGCAAATGGAATCCTCCTAGGCTGCCGGAGAGACCGTCAACACCGAATTGATTGTCGCAGACAACTTCCCGCGACAACTTCCCAAAGCATGTTTGTGAGCCAAAGCTCACCAGGAAATCTGGAGGAAGAAACTAAGAGGTTTGATAGCAGGGGCTATTAAACGACTTGGCCGCTTTTCTTCTTACGGCAGTCCAGGCAGATTCCATAGATCTGAAATGTGTGCCGGGTGGGAAGGTAGTTGTGCTTGCGGCCGATTTCCGCTTCCAGGCGATCTACTTCCGGAGAGAAAAATTCCACCGAACTACCACACTCTGTGCACACCATGTGGTGATGGCTGCGGCGGTTATATTGATGCTCATAGCGGGCGATCCCATCGTGGAAAGCCACTTCGCTGGCCAATCCGCATTCGGTAAAAAGTTTCAACGTGCGATAGACGGTGGTAGCGCCGATCTTCGGATCTTTCTTGCGGACAAGCGTCAGCAATTGCTCGACCGACAGATGCTCGCGCGTTTCCAGAAATGTACGCAGGATCGTGTTGCGTTGGGCGGTATGCTTCAGGCCAACATTTTTGATGTGACGATGCAGAATCTGTTCCGCTTCATGCACCATCTCCGGGGAGATAACCGGTTGATCGTCAATGCGTCGTTGCAACATGGGCAATTTTCGATGACCTCAAAAATCGAGGATGGCATCATTTTGCATCAACAATGCCAAAAATGAAAAGGCTGCTTGCTGGCAGCCTCTGTATTCAGGTTCAATTGCTCGTTTAATTGGAGGGAACGTCAACCAGCTTCACGTCAAAAGCCTGGCCCACGATTTTCACCTGCGTGGTCTGCAAGGCATCCGTGCCTGTGTCATACATTTGCAATAAACCATTCTCACAGACATAGACAACATTCCGGCCGGTGATGGGCTGAATAGCGGTAACGTCTCCCGTCGAAGGTGGCACGGTGATAGCGGAAGTGGCCGTGTTATAGATGGACAAACAGCCACGCACTTCGGCATTGGGATTGTTATTGGCATTCAGATTTGTGCAGTTCTTCGAACCAATAAACAGCTGATCATTAGCCCCCATTTGCATCAGGTAGTGGAAGCCGTCGGTAATCAGGTTCGGTGCCTGGGTAACGGTCTGCGTTGCCAAATCCACAATATCCAGCGTGCCGCAGAATTGTGCCTGGGTGCTGCTGCCGCAGAATGTTCCCGGTGGTGTTCCTGCCACGTACAAGGTCGAGGTTCCGGACAACAATCCCATGGTCGCGCCGCGCACAGGAATGGTAGTCACAGTTCCGCTTCCAATGTTCACCAGAGCAACGCTGGCGGTCGTGCCTCCGCATTCTGGGCCACAGTTGAAAACGACTGCGTTGCCGTTGTCGAGGAAAATGCCCCCGACCGGATGATCGAATCCGGGAATGGTAGAACGCGGCTCAGCGGAAGTACCGATCAGCGACGTCGCTACAAGCGTAGCGGAGTTGGAATTATCGGAAAAAACCAGCATGTGATTTCCGTCAGGAGCGAGAGCCAGATAATGTGCAGCGGCGATCGGCAAAGTCGCAGTGACGGCTTCTGCTGTGTAGTTGAAAACTTGCACAGCTCCGGAGTTCTGACCCGATACAATAGCTCCCGGTTCAGCGGCGTATCCAATAGTTCCGGACTGCGTTAAAGCAATGCTATCAGTCACACCTGCCAGTTTTATCGATGGATTATTCGCCGTATTGACGCTCTCGCTTGCGTTTATCACAACGGCGATCGCCTTATCGGCGGGACTAAAGACGAGCGTCTGCGTCATGTTTGGAGACAGATACATTCGCTGCGGTTCGGTGATTGACCCGGAAAATGGGACGCCGCCCAAGAGAGAAATTTCATCGAGCGTAGCGTCCACGATATCTATGACAGGCGCATTCACGCCGCCCAAAGACTGTACCGGATTCGTAACGAATGCTCGGAACTTGATTCTGCTGGGAGGCAGTCCGCTGCCGGAGGAACCGACGGAACCATTACCAGGGGCTGAATAGCTGCCGCAGGAACTAAAAGTCAGGGAGGCAAACACCAACACAGCAGCCAATAAAGATTTCTTCAAACCTGGGACTCCAAAATGGACAAAGGTTATAACTTTAGATGCAAAGAATCGTGAATTATAACAAACGCATCTATTTTTTACCGGGGTAGAGAGTGGGATACCTGCTCCTTGTGCAATAGCTATAATTATCCTGTATTCTCAACAACATGCCCAGCAATTTCCTAGAGCGATTGAAAACATCCCCTGTCCTTTGTGACGGTGCAATGGGGACCTGGCTGTACGCCAAGGGAGTTTTCATCAATCGCAGCTACGATGAACTGAATCTGTCGCAGCCGGATTTGATCCGTGGTATTCACCACGAATATTTGCAAGCGGGTGCGGAGATTATTGAAACCAACACTTTTGGTGGCAACAGCTTCCGTCTGGCGCGCCATAGCATGACCGATCGAGTTCGCGACATCAACATCACTGGAGCGAAGGTGGCCCACGAAGCGGCAAAAAGCTTTGACGTTTGGGTTGCAGGATCGATTGGTCCGTTGGGAATTCGCATTGAACCTCTGGGAAAGACTTCATTCGAGGAAGCCCGGGCAGCATTTCGTGAACAGATTGCCGCTTTGATCGAAGGCGGCGTGGACCTGCTCATGTTTGAAACCTTCGGCTATGTCGAAGAGCTTCACCAGGCATTGCTGGCAGCGAGAGATGTGGACGCCCATATTCCTCTTATCGCGCAGGTAACAGTGGATGAGGAAAGCAATGCCCTCGACGGATCTACGCCGGAAACTTTCGCTCCTCGGATCGAGGAGTGGGGCGCTGACGTCATCGGATGCAATTGCAGCGTCGGCCCTGTCGCCATGCTCGATGCCATGGAACGGATTCGTGCTGTAACTTCCTTGCCACTGGCAGCGCAGCCAAACGCCGGAATTCCCCGATCGGTAGATGGGCGCAACATTTATCTGTGTTCGCCGGAATACATGGCGAGCTATGCGCGCAAATTTATTGCCGCCGGAGTCCGCCTGATCGGCGGCTGTTGTGGAACGACCCCCGAACATATTCGGGTCATGAAGCATGCGCTGCGCGTGGGCGAGGCGCGCGCGAAACTTCCTGCTGCTTCCATAAAAAATGAATCAGTTTCCAAAGCCGTGCCGGCCGTGCCTTTGGCGAAGCGTTCGAAACTTGGAACAAAGCTGGCGACAGGTGAATTCGTCACCATGGTGGAAATTGTTCCTCCCAAGGGAACGAACGTGATCAAAGAACTTGAAGGCGGGAAATTCCTAAAGTCGGTGGGCGTGGATGCGATCAACATTCCCGACAGCCCTCGGGCATCGGCGCGTATGAGTAATCAGGCGCTGTCGCTGTTGATGCAACAACAGGTAGGCATTGAAGCGGTGTTGCACTATACCTGCCGCGACCGCAACGTTTTGGGCATTCAATCGGATTTGCTCGGCGCTTCGGCGACCGGCATTCATAATTTGATCTGCATCACTGGCGATCCGCCGAAGATGGGCAATTATCCAGATGCAACCGCCGTCTTCGATGTGGACGCGATTGGCTTGGTCAACATTGTTCACAACCTGAATCGCGGCCAGGACATCGGCGGCAATCCGTTGGGGAACGGCACAGGATTCGTGATTGGAGTCGGCGCCAACCCGGGCGTATCCAATCTGGATGAGGAAGTGAAACGATTTGAGTACAAAGTAGAGGCTGGCGCGGAATACGCTGTCACGCAGCCTGTATTTGATTTATGTCTGCTGGAAAATTTCCTGAAACGGATTGAGCACTTTAAAATTCCCGTTGTCGCTGGAATCTGGCCCCTGCAAAGCGCTCGCAATGCCGAGTTCATGAAGAACGAATTACGGGTATCGGTGCCGGACGCCATTTTGCAAAGGATGGCGAACGCCAAGACCCCGGAAGCCGCGCGGGAAGAAGGCGTGGCCATTGCGCGCGAAATGTTAATCGCCGTCCGCGGCATGGTCCAGGGAGCGCAGATCAGCGCGCCCATGGGCAGATATGCTTCGGCCGTGGATGTGCTGGAAGCGTTGGGAAATCAGCTGACGCCCGCGAAAACCGTGCAGTAAAATATTCCCGAGAGGATCTCATGCCTAAATTTGAAGAGTGTCTGCAACGGCTGGAAAAAATCGTGCAAGAACTCGAAAAGGGCGAGGTTCCGTTGGAGAAGTCTCTGACTCTGTTCGAGGAAGGCATGCAACTTTCCGCTTCGTGCCGCAAAGAATTGGAAGATGCTGAAGGGAAAGTGGAGATTCTTCTAAAGCAAAACGGAAAACTGCAAGCGGAACCGTTTGAAGCGCAGACGGACAAAGCAGCTTCGCGGCGGTAATTACGAAATAGTCGCAACACAATCTTGCTCTAATCCGTTATCCGCGTCTTCGCTGAACCAGAGATTTCCAACCGAAATTTCCTTGTTATACTCAACCCGAATGTTGAAAGAAACGTTAGAGCAGGGTCAAAAATTAACCGATGCAGCTCTCGAACGCCTGATTCCGGCGGAAACCCAGCGTCCCACTTCCATTCACAAGGCCATGCGCCACAGCATGTTCGCTGGCGGTAAAAGAATCCGTCCCATTCTTTGCATGGAAGCCGGGCGGATGGTCGCAAGTTCCCTTCCCAATGGGATTGAAGAAGTTGGCGCGGCCCTGGAGATGCTGCACACATACTCGCTCATCCACGATGATCTTCCTGCGCTCGACAATGATGACTTGCGTCGCGGGCGTCCGACTTGCCATAAAGTGTTTGGCGAAGCCATTGCCATTTTGGCGGGGGATGCGCTGCAGACGCAAGCCTACGAAGTCCTGGCGCGGTTGCAGTGCTCTGCCGAGGCGCGGGTACAGATTATCGAAGAGATCGCCCAGAAAACCGGCACCGTGGATGGAATGATCGGAGGCCAGGTCGTTGACCTTGAATCAGAACATGCGAAGCCTGATCTCGCGACGCTGGAATATATCCATCGCTCAAAAACCGCAGCGTTGATCACAGCAAGCGTTGTAAGCGGCGGGATGTTCGCGGAAGCGAGCAAAGATCAGGTGGCAAAATTGCGTTCCTTTGGCCAATCCATTGGATTAGCATTTCAAATCGTCGATGACGTTCTGGACGTTACGCAAACTTCTGAACAACTCGGCAAGACTGCCGGCAAAGACACAGTAGCTGAAAAAACAACCTACCCAGCGTTGTTTGGAATTGAAGAATCGCTCAAAAAGGCCGACGCTCTTGTGGCCACAGCTTTTCAAGCTTTAGACGAATTCGGAGATCGCGCGGAAACTTTGAAAGCGCTGGCAAAGTTTTTGGTGGAGAGAAAAAAGTAATCTATCTGGGAATTAGCTTCATCCATTAAAATAGTTGTGGCGATGGAGTTCGCCCTTAACCGCCGGATTTGATTTAATAAACTTTCCGGCTGATAACTCCTACGAACTTTTGTAGGGAGAACTCTATCGTGAGCGAAGTCTTCGGCAATATCTTCATCATCTCAGTCGGCGCGATCTTCGGCGCCAATGCTCGTTACTTCATGAGCCGCTATGCGGCCAGAATTCTCAGTCCAACATTTCCCTATGGCACGCTGATGATCAACGTCATCGGCAGCGCCATCGTCGGATTTTTCATGATCTGGACAACAGAGCGGGTATTGATTGACCCACGCTGGCGGCTGTTAATTGTCGTGGGATTCTGCGGCGCGTTTACCACGTTTTCCAGCTATGCCTACGAGAGTATGGCCTATTTCGAACAGGGCCAATGGCATTTGATGCTGGTCAATATTTTCAGCAACAACATTCTCTGCCTGGTGGGCGCTATTGGCGGCATGGCGCTGGCGAGGATGCGATAATGACAGGCGCGATGGCCGTCCAAATCACAATCTATCTCCGTGAAGATGACAAATGGCAGAAGCGGCCGCTGCATATGGAAATTCTCAATTATTTGCATGAAGAAAACGTCTGTGCAGCCACCGCACAGCATTGCGTAGCGGGGTTTCTAGGGCGTCAGCGGGTCAAGACAAGCCACTTGGCGGATGCCGGCGGCAAACTGCCGGTGATTATCACTTTTGTGGACACTGACGAGCTCGTTGCGCGCGTGCTTCCCAAGCTCAAAGAAATGGCAGCCAATCGGTTGATCGTGCGTGAGGACGTGGTACTTGAGCAAGGGAATCTAGAGTAGCTTAAGCGCTCCTCCATTCCATTACATTTTCGAAATCGCACGGCGAGAATGCCCGTGCCTGCATCGCCTGTGCAATTTATTCGGATATTCCCGCGAAGAGGTCCTTTTCTTCCGCAGAGGCTTGCGGGTTGACCGTTGAGATAAGATGAAATAATTCTTCGGGCTGGCGTAAGCTCCGGTCTCCATATTTTTCCAGGAGTGGCAGTTGGCTTTTATGAACGCGAAAAGCTTCAATCTTGGTATCAATATATTTTTGAACTTCAATTCTTGTTGTGACCGTCGCCAGTGAAACGGGCTGGCGTTCCGGCCAGGTTTTCGACGCAGTTACGTAATACAACTTCTGCGTGCGATGCGGCTGCAATCCAGAACTCAGTTGCTCGCCGAAACGGTCCGTACGTCCTGCCCAATGAAAAGCGGCCGTTGTGAATAAACCAACCATAGAATGGTCCACGTGGGCTGTGACTGTCCCTTCCAATCCAAGCGTCAAAATCACTTGTGGCTTGATCTCGCGTATATGCCGGGTCAATTCTCCCGCGACCTCAGAGAAATTCTGGGTGGAAAGTTCTCCATCGGGATAATCAAGAATCGTGGGATGCGTGACCTTCAACAAATGGCACGCCGCATAAAATTCTTCCGTGCGCATCGCGCCAAGGTCTTCGCCGGATTTCGCACCTCCGCGGTTGGTCGCAGACTGCCCGCGCGTCAGGCAAATCACATGTGTCTCAACTCCCTGCTCCTGGTACTTGAGCAGCGAGCCTCCAAATCCCCAGACCTCATCATCGGGATGCGCAGTTGTGCATAGCAGTTTCAACATGTTGTTTTGAACTTTCGCTTATGACTTGATGGCAACCGCGACGCCGTCGCGAATCGGCAGAATTGTGGTAAACGTTTCATCCGACTCATACAGCAAGCGATTGAATTCCAGAATCGCTTTGGTCGCTGGATCGGTTGGATCCTTCTCCGCTACCTTGCCGCTGCGGAGGACGTTGTCGCTGATGAACAGTCCGCCTTTTCTTAAACGCGGCATGGCCATTTTGAAGACGCGCGGATAATCTTCCTTGTCCACATCGTTGAAGATGATGTCGTACTGTTCTTTTTGTTCGGAGAGAATCTCAACCGCATCCCCGGTGTGAATGATCACGCGATCGGCCACACCCGCGCGTTTGAAATATCCGCGCGCTTCTTCGGCGTTCTGGGGATTGCCGTCGGTGTAAATGACTTTGCCGCCTTTACCGACCGCTTGCGCCCACCAAAGCGTGGAGTATCCGATGGCAGAGCCCATCTCAAAAACCGATTTGGCATTGGAAATCAGCGCCAGCTGATACAGGAACCGTGCGACTGCCGGACCGACTATCGGAATATCGCGTTTTGCCGCCTCCGCTTCCATCTCCGTCAGAACTTCATCCCGGTGAGGAAGGACCGAATAAAGATAGTCTTCAACTTTTTCAGCGGTGACGCCATGCATTAACCATCGCGGTTTGCGGTTGTATTGTTGTGACACAAATTCACCTCAGCGGCGGCGCCGCATACTTCGCATTAGGAAATTGTTTGTCCAGGTTTTAATTCTACGACGTTTACGCCCGGAACCAGCTTTTGCAGAGCTCCCGGCATGCCTGTAAGCGCAGGAAAAGTCCCAAAGTGCATGGGAATGACTGTCTTCGGTTTCAACAGGCCGCAGGCATGCGCGGCTTCGCGCGGCCCCATGGTGAAGTGGTCGCCAATGGGCAGCATGGCAATTTCCGGCGCGTAGAGTTCATGGATGATTTGCATGTCAGTGAACACATTCGTATCGCCCGCGTGATAAATCTTCACGCCATTGGAGAACTCGATGACAAAGCCGCAAGCTTCGCCGCCATACACAATCTGATCGCCGTCCGTGATCCCGCAAGAATGTACCGCGTGGACCATGGTGACTTTGATATCGCCGATGGTCTGGGTGCCGCCTTTATTCATGGGGGTAATCTGTTTGACGCCTTTCTTCTGCATCCATGTACAAAGCTCAAAAATCCCCACGACTTTCGGATCGTGCTTCCTGGCAATTTCCACGGCATCGCCAATGTGATCGAAGTGGCCATGCGTGCATAGCATGACGTCTACTTTTTGGACTTTCTTCTCTGCTTCCGGGCACATGGGATTGTTCATGACCCAGGGATCTACATAAATGACGGTGCCTTCGGGAGTTTGCATGCGAAACGTTGCGTGGCCCAGCCAGGTAAGCTTAATGCCTTTCAAATTCATATAAGTTCAGCTTTCTATTAAGTCGGGGTTACAACAGGCAATATTCTATTGATCCTTGCGGAGAGTAACAATCAGGATAACTATGCAGATTATTCCCGCGCTGCCAATTGTGGCTGACAGCAAGAGCGATTAACATGAAAAAGAATGAATGAACTTCAGGTTCTAATTTCTCGTGAACAGATCGCCGAGAGGGTCGCGGCGATTGGCTCTGACATCAGTAGCGAACTTGCCGGTGAACCGGTCCTGTTGCTGGCGGTCTTAAAAGGCGCGGCGATTTTTCTGGCCGATCTTGCACGCAACATTCAGCTCGATACTTCTTTCGACTTTATTGGCGTCTCCAGTTACGGTCCGCGGCCGAGCCCTGAGGAAGAATTGAAGAATGGATGGGATTCCACAGGCGAAGTGCGCGTCACCAAATATCCCGATCAATCGCTGGCGAGGCAAAATGTAATCGTCGTGGAAGATATTCTCGACACCGGCATGACGCTGAATTTTCTCAAAAAGGTCATCCTCGCGCATGAGCCCAAGTCCTTCCGAATTGTTTCTTTGCTCGATAAACCTTCGCGCCGCAAGGAGCCAATTCAGGCCGATTATGTCGGCTTTACCATTCCTGATGAGTTCGTCGTCGGCTACGGATTGGATTACGCGGAGCAGTATCGAAATCTTCCTGACATTCGGGTGATTCCACGGAAGCGCTGAGAGCGATGCAGTACGATTTCTTCAATAAGGATGTCTTCTTCTGGCTGCTATGATGAAGAGGATGGCGACATCTTTCAGCAAAATGGAGATTCCAGCGAGCGCTGAACCACTTCTTTTAGAGGTGGCGGATGCGCTTGGTGCAACCCTGGATTTAGATACGTCGCTGCGCAAAGTCGCCGAACTTGTCCGCAAAGTCATTGATTACAAGATATTTGCGATCCTCCTGCTCAACGAGAAAACGCAGGAACTTCGCATACGTTTTCAGGTCGGTTATCCCACGGAGGTAGCCGAGCGCATTCGCATTAAAGTTGGAGACGGCGTCACCGGACTTGCCGCGCAAAGGCGCGAAGCCGTGCTTGTAAACGACGTTACAACTGCGTCGAAGTACATCGAGGGCATTCCCAACGTGCGCTCGGAACTCGCCATTCCGCTCATCCACAAAAATCGCGTAATCGGCGTCATTGATATCGAAGCGCCGCAGATCAATTACTTCAATAAAGAACACGAACGCATTCTCACGCTGATTGCTTCGCGCATGGCCGTTGGGATTGAGAATGCTCGTTTGCACACGCGCACCACGCGACAGGCGCGAACGCTGCTTTTGATGAATGAGATCGCCCGCGAGCTGACGTCAATTCTGAATCTCGATGAACTGCTTCGTCACATTGCGGAACTTCTGAGCCGGTTAATTGATTACCAGATGTTCAGCATTCTGTTGCTTGATGAATCCAGCAAAAAACTTCAGCACCGCTTTTCCCTGCGCTTCCAGGAAAATATTCATTTAAAGAATGACATCGCTATGGACCAGGGCGTAGTTGGTTATGCCGCAAGTCATCGCCAGGCTGTTCTGGTGCCCGATGTAAAGAAAGATTCGCGCTACATCATGACGAATCCGGAGACGCGTTCAGAGCTTGCGGCGCCATTGATCTACAAAGACAAAGTGATTGGCGTGCTCGACCTCGAGCATACGCGCCGCGGATTTTTTACCGAAGACCATGCGCGGACAATGACGACCCTGGCAGCGCAAATTGCCATCGCCATCGAGAACGCGCGCCTCTACGAAGAAATTGCCCGCCAGGAAAGACGGCTTGAGCGCGACATGCAGATGGCGCATGAACTCCAACTTCGCCTGCTGCCGCCGAAGAATCCCAAGCTCGACAGTTTGGAAGTAGCCGCAAAGTTCATTCCCGCGCGCGCGATTGGCGGCGATTTGTATGATTTCTTCGCTTATTCGAATTCTCGTTTGGCAATCGTAATTGGAGACGTCAGCGGGAAAGGCGCGCCAGCCGCCATTTATGCCGCGCTGGTCAGCGGAATTTTGCGATCGCATACCCCGATTGAGCCCAGCCCTGCCGAGATGCTTTCTGCTGTTAATTATTCGTTGAGCGAGCGCCGCATTGACGGGCAATTTGTTTCGCTCATTTATGCAGTTTGGGACGAGACGGACCGCACCTTGCAAGTGTCGAATTCAGGCTTGCCGCGGCCCATTTATTGTCATGGCGGAAAAACCGAGGTGATTGAGGCGACCGGCCTGCCGCTCGGACTTTTCGACGACGCTGAGTATGACGAATTCACCTTCCGCGCCAAGCCCGGAGATCTTTTTGTATTCTTCAGCGACGGTATTCTCGACGCGCGCAATCGTGCAGGGGACTTATTCGGACGGGAGCGCGCGGAGCAAATCGTCAGCCGCTGCTGGGAACTGGGCGCGCAAGTAGTTGTAAATACGATTTTTGATGCGGTGAAAGAACACGCAGGCGAAGAGGATACATTCGACGATCAGACGGTCGTCGCCATTCGAGTGAAAGAAAACTCAGGGAAACGTAAGTGAGCACAACCGTGAGCGGTTCGCAGGAGCGGCCTCCTGCATTCGTGTATCAAAAAGCAAAGCGCGGTAAGCCTGCGGGCGAAGTTTTGCATTGCGATAAATTATCCGCCGCGGATTTGGCGAAACGTTTTGACACGCCGCTTTATGTTTACTCGGCTTCTGCGATTCAGCAGCGCGTGAAAGCCTTCGAAAAAGCTTTCCGTGGATTTCCGCATACGATCTGTTATGCCGTGAAGGCAAATTCAAATTTGTCGCTGCTGCGCTTTCTGGCCAAATTAGGCTTGGGCTTCGATGTCGTATCCGGCGGCGAATTGCAGCGTGTTCTAAAGGCTGACCGGCGCGCGGCGAAACGAGTTGTGTTTTCGGGCGTAGGCAAAACTCCCGAAGAAATCAATACGGCGCTACGCGCAGGCATTCTGGAATTCAATGTTGAGAGCGAACCGGAGCTTGATGTTTTGGCTTTGTGCGCGCGAAAGCTGAAAAAAGTCGCGCGCCTTGCGCTGCGCGTAAATCCTGACGTCTCGGCGGAAACGCATCCTTACATTTCAACCGGGCTGCATCAGCACAAATTTGGAATTCCCATTCAGCTGGCACATGAACTCTATTCCAAAGTGGCAACTGAAAAATATCTGAGCACCACAAGCGTCAGCGTGCACATCGGTTCCCAGATTCGCGATGTGAATCCGTTCCGCGAAGCGATGGAGCGCGTGGCGGACCTCGTCCGCGAACTGCGCAGCGAAGGGCACGACATTCGATATGTGGATGCAGGCGGAGGTTTGGGCATTTCCTATGATCAATCGGACTTCGAGGCATTTCCTGATCGCGTTGCCGCTTACGCTCAAGCGCTCACTGCGCCTCTACGCGATTTAAATGTGCATTTATTGCTCGAGCCGGGGCGTTCAATCGTCGGCCCTGCCGGAATTCTGTTGACCAAGGTTCTGTACAAGAAAACCAACGGCGCGAAGAAATTTCTCATTGTCGACGCAGCCATGAATGACCTGATCCGTCCTTCGCTCTACAGCGCGTACCACGAGATTGTGCCTGTGCAATCAGGCGCACAGCCAAGGCAAAAGGTCGATGTCGTTGGCCCGGTTTGCGAGACCGGAGACTTCCTCGCCCGCGACCGTGAATTACCAGAAGCGAACGAAGGCGATTTGCTTGCCGTTCTTGATGCGGGAGCTTATGGAATGGTGTTGGCTTCGAACTACAACACACGACCCCGTGCTGCGGAGGTTCTGGTGGATGGCGCAAAAGCCAAACTCATACGTAAGCGGGAAACGATCAGCGATTTACTGCGCGCGGAAAATTTATAAAAAACTCAACGCTGCATAAGACTTGCCCATCGGGCGAACACCGCGTTCCCTATTTTCTGCATGGCAGGCAGATTGGTTTCGCCTTGCTGGAGGATCGCTCGGCCATCCAATTTCTCTTGCCTGATCTCTCCGTCAAATTCCCGCAACATGTTTTGGATTTGCTCGCGCGTCACTTCCATATGAAAAAGAAATCCGTAGGCATTCTTCTTATAGCGAAACGCTTGTTGCACCGTCAGGTCAGACGATGCCAGAGAAACCGCGTTTTTCGGCAGATCAAAAATATCGCCGTGCCAGTGATAGGCCGTGAATGATTTAGGTTGATCTTTCCAGACCGCGTCCTTCGCAGTCTCTGCCTCGTGAAGATGAATGGGAAACCAGCCAATTTCCTTGCGCGGCCCTGGCTTTACCTCAGCTCCCAGCGTTGAAGCCAACAACTGGCTTCCGAGGCAAACACCCAGAATGGGTTTTTCTTCTTTGAGGAAACTTTCGATCAGCTTCATTTCCTGCCGCAGAAATGGATAGCGTTCATATTCATAAACGCCCATGGGGCCGCCCATGATCACAAGCCCGGACGCATCGCCGGCATTTTCAGGGACTACGTCGCCAGCAAATGTCCGCAGATATTGGAAGCTGTGTCCCGAAGCGCGCAGCGCATCCTCAATAGTCCCCAGGCCTTCACTGGCTGCATGCTGTAGAACCAGTACCGAAGAATTGCCCATAATTTACTTCACAGGTATGCGCAGGTCATTCCCGGTCATTTCCTGAGGCTCCTTCACTTCGAGCATCCCGAGGATCGTGGGTGAAATGTCGCGCAGCGAACCGCCCGGCTTCAGAGTGAACTTCTTCGCATTTTCTGAAACGACGATAAACGGAACTGGATTTGTTGTATGCGCCGTGTGCGGGCCGCCGGTTGCGGGATCGATCATCTGCTCAGCGTTTCCGTGGTCGGCGGTGATCAACATCGCGCCACCTTTCGCGCGAACAGAAAGCTCGACGCGACCCAGGCAGGCATCGACAGTTTCTACAGCTTTCACGGTTGGTTCCAGCTTTCCAGAGTGACCGACCATGTCGGCATTGGCGAAATTCACCACCATTACATCAAACGTGCCTTCCTCGGTGGCCTTTATCACGGCATCGGCGATTCCCGCCGCACTCATCTCCGGCTTTAAATCATAGGTGGCAACTTTTTGCGACGGCACCAACACACGGTCTTCGCCGGGAAATGGCTTCTCCACGCCGCCGTTAAAGAAATACGTAACATGGGCGTATTTTTCAGACTCCGCCACGCGAAGGTTGCGCAGATTCAATCCGCCCATGACGTTGGCCAAAATATTCGCCATCGACTCCGGAGGAATGACCACCGGCAGCGTGAAATTTTTGTCATATTGCGTCATGCAAACGTAGTGGAGATTTTTAGGAACGGTGTCGCGAGGGATGGTGTTGTCAAGATCTTCCGCGCCTTGCAAGTCGCGGCCACCCTGCGCATTAAGACCACTATTGCGGGTCAGAGCGCGGGTGATCTGGCGCACGCGGTCCGCACGGAAGTTGATACAGATGCAGGAATCTTCGTCGCGGATCGTGCCTTCGTCTTCGCCGTCGGTGCAAACGAACGGAACGACGAATTCGTCGGTGACTCCATTGTTGTAGGACTCTTTCATGCCCTGCACAGGGTCGGCGTATTTTCCGCCTTCGCCCTGTCCAAACACCATCGCGTTGTAAGCTTTGGCAATGCGTTCCCAGCGGCGATCACGATCCATGGCGTAATAACGGCCACTGACACTGGCAATCTTTCCGACGTTGTATTCGCGAATGGCTTTCTGCAATTGCTCAAGATATCCAGCGCCGTTGGTGGGCAACGTGTCGCGTCCGTCCATAAAAGCATGCACGTAGACCCGCTCGAGTCCATTCTGTTCTGCCATCTTCAGCAAAGCGTGGAGATGATTCTGATAAGAGTGCACGCCACCGTCAGAAACCAGACCGAACAAATGCAGGCGACGGCCTCCGCTCTGCGCATGCTTCATGGCTGCAAGAAGCGTGGGATTCTTGAAGAACTCGCCGTTCTGAATCATCAACTCAATGCGCGTACTGTCCATGTGCACGATGCGTCCCGCACCAATGTTGAGGTGTCCCACTTCGCTGTTTCCCATTTGACCGTCAGGAAGCCCTACAAATGGACCGCTTGTCTGGATCAGGGTATTTGGATATTCGCGTAGCAGGCGATCGTAGGTTGGCTTGTGGGCCAGCGCAATGGCATTGGCGTCAGTCTTGGGGCTGTAACCCCATCCGTCGAGAATGATGAGGACGAGCGGTTTGGGACGGGACATGTAGCTTTCGGCTCCTGCTAATTAAGGAAATTGAAATTAATTTTTGTTGGGTTGAGAATCCGTGCTGGATCCTGCCGTACCCTGCTCGGCCGCCAGCTTGTCTACCGCGGCCTGCATACGTTTGGAAATGTCGGGAATTCTCGCCACCATCACATCCTGGCCGGCTTTCATTGCTTCGCTCATCATGGCAGGCTGCTCGCGCAGAATTTTCTGTCCAGAAGGTGAAGCATAGAAAGCGATCGCTGCGTCTAAATCTTCTTTGGTGAGATGTTTCTGATAGATGGGAACCATCGCGTCGACCATTTCATTGATGGGAAAATCCTGAAATATCGGATCGATCATGGTATTCAGCGCACTGATCTGGTCCGGAGTTGGATTGGGAACTTTTTGTTTAAAAGCTGTAAGAGCGCCTGTTCTCATGCCATCTTTCATGCCGCCCAACATCTGTACCATGCGGGCTTTGATCTGCAAAAGATCCAGCAACCTCAAAACATCTTCGCGGGAGGCCGCAGTGCCGGCCGCTGATGCGTCTTGAGCGAAAGCTGCTCCCATCAACATCCCGACCAACAGCAAACCACCGAGTGCTCGTTTCATGCGCCCTCCGCGCAAAGATAAAAATGAAAATGAAGATGAAAAACACTAGCCTTTGTAATTCAGCGCCTTCAGCCCCAGGAACCGCGCTGAGCTTCCCAACTCCTGCTCGATTCTCAACAGCTGGTTGTACTTGGCGACGCGGTCGGTACGCGAGGCCGATCCGGTTTTGATCTGCCCAGCGCCCGTGGCCACAGCCAAATCAGCGATGAATGTATCTTCTGTTTCGCCAGAACGATGCGAAATGATGGAGGTGTATCCATTACGGCGGCCGAGATCAATCGCGTCGAGCGTCTCGCTCACCGTTCCGATCTGGTTGACTTTGATTAGAATGGAATTTGCAATGCCCTTATCAATTCCCTGCTGTAAACGCTTGACGTTGGTGACAAACAGATCGTCGCCAACCAGCTGGATTTTGCTTCCGATTTCCTTGCTCAGAACCGCCCAGCCTTGCCAATCGTCTTCGGCAAGCCCGTCTTCGATGGAAACAATCGGATAATCTTTGGCCCACTGCGCCCAGTAATGCGCCATCTCCTCGGAAGTCTTGGTCGTTTTGTCGGACTTCTTGAACACGTACTTGCCATCCTGGAAGAACTCACTCGCAGCTGGATCCAGTGCAATCGCAATCTGCGCTCCCGGCTTGTATCCGGCCTGCTGGATCGCTTCCAAAACAACTTCAATGGCTTCCACGTTCGACTTCACCGACGGCGCGAATCCACCTTCATCGCCGACCGCCGTGCTGTAACCGCGCTTTTTCAATACGCCCTTCAGGGTATGAAAAACTTCCACGCCCCAGCGCAGCGCTTCAGAAAATGTCGGGGCGCCTACAGGCATGACCATGAATTCCTGGAAGTCCACGTTGTTGTCGGCATGCGCGCCACCGTTCAAGATGTTCATCATGGGCGTCGGCAGCGTATTTGCCCCTGCGCCACCCAAATAAAAATATAGCGGTTGATCAAAATGCGCCGCAGCTGCGCGCGCGGCAGCCATGGAAACCGCAAGGATGGCATTCGCGCCCAAGCGGCCCTTGTTCTCCGTACCATCCAATTCGATCATCCGTTTGTCGAGGCCACGCTGATCAGCAGCATCAAAATTCGTGAGCGCTGCGGCAATTTCGCCGTTCACGTTGGACACAGCCTTAAGTACGCCCTTTCCGACGTAACGCTTTTTGTCGCCATCGCGCAGCTCGACCGCCTCATGTTCCCCGGTAGAAGCGCCGCTCGGCACAATGGCCCGGCCCACGGAACCATCGTGCAGGAAAACTTCCGCCTCGACAGTTGGATTCCCTCGCGAATCAATGACTTCTCTTCCATGAATTGCCGCAATGGTGCTCATGTAAATCCTTTCAATTTTGATTGCTGTATGGCTGATCTCGGCTGAAGAGAAACAATGGCCTTCAGATATGCGATACCTGCAGGATCCTTCTCATACTCACCTTGAAATTATCGATTATAAATGACATGCGACTTCGGATGATGTAAATCGCCGAATCCAACCTATTAAAAGTTTGATTAATCCGCATTGCGCGTCAGATGATTTACAAATTCGCGTGCTGCCGATGACAGGCTTTCTTTCGAGCGTATGCACAAGTAGAGTTTTCGTTTTGCCCAGGAATCTTTGAGTGCGATGGACTTGAGACTTAAAGAATCGATGTATGGACTGGCCGCAGCCCGCGGCATAATGCCGACTCCCAGTCCCGCGGCGACCATTGCGCAAACTGCGTCAAAGCTGGTGACCTGAATGCGAAGTCTCAACGGACGCCCGGCCTCCGCGGCTTCGCGAAACAATAAATAATGCAACGAACTATTGCTGTGCAGGCCGACGAAATCAAACTCCAGCGCATCGGCAAAAGATAACGATTTCTTTCCCGTCAACGGATGTTTCGGCGGTACCACCAAAACCAATTCATCCTTGCGAAATGGAATTAAGGTAAGGCCCGCGATCGGAGATCCTCCACTGATAATTCCAACGTCGGCCATGGAGTCTGCGACAGCTTGCGCCGTCACGCTGGTCACATGCTCTTCCAACTGCACTCGAATGTCCCGATGCTTGGCTAGAAAAGACGCCAGCACCGCCGGTAAGAACTCTACGATTGAAGAGATATTAGCGAAGACGCGCACCTGCCCACGCACGCCTGAGGCAAATTCGCTCAATTCATCATTTAACTGGCTTGCCTGATTCAAGACTCCGCGGGCGCGGGCAAGCAGCGTTTGACCAGCCGGAGTGAGATCCACTCCGTTACTGCGGCGAACCAGCAGTGGAGTATGGAAACTTTCCTCCATGTCGGAGATGCGCTTGCTCACCGCTGACGCGACGGTGTGGCTACGCTGCGCAGCCTTGGCAATGCTTCCGGCTTCGGCAACGGCAACAAACAGTTCCAGATCTTTCAGGGAGAATTGCATGTGGTCAAAAGAATCGTTGGTAAAGAATCGTTGGTAAAGAATTATTGGCTAAAGAATCCTATCATCGCGGCGAGGACCGCTATAAACACAAACGGCACTGCTTTGAGGAGCAGTGCCGCAAGTTCCATCTAATTGCTTACTGGTTTGAAACCACCTGAAGTTGGTTGTCCACTGAAAAGATGCCGGAGACCGCGTTGGCGCGAATTCCCGCCATATTCTTATCAGCTTCGTTGTCCACAATTCCCGCCAGCGTGACATGGCCGGACTTCACCAGAATTCGGATCGGCTTCAAAGTGCCAAGTTCGTATTTCTGCAAAGCAGGAAATCCGTAAATTGAACGGAACAATCGAAGGCGCAAACGATCATCCATGGGCGACGGGGGCAATACTTCGATCTGATTGTCCACACGTTCCACGCCTTCAATCTTCTTCACTGCATTTTCCGCATCGGACTTAAGCACCGGTCTCGAGACCTGGCCCAGCAATGTGACGTTGCGGCCATCGACCTTGAAAGCCATATAGTCAAACGCAGTGACATAAGGCAGCATATTTAACTCGTGACGAACTTCTCTCTGGATCTGCTCCGCAGATCCCACATTGTTGTTCTGCGCCGAGGCGAACAAACTTACAGCCAACATCGCAACCACTAAAAAAATCGATCGTGCTCGCATAACATTCTTCCTCTCTTACTTCCTTCAAAATCTGCTTATTCCTTGTCTCTAATCATCCTGTCCCTTCACGATACTCGTGAGAATCAGGTCTTTCCTGTAGTACGCCATCTTCTTCTTACCTACCCCGAGAGTTAAAAAACATAACCGGCTGCTATGTCCCAAGATCCGTACATAGGCAGCCGGTCTTTTCAACCTCGTGAGATGTGCTGCTTACCGGCGCCAGCCATAATAGCCACGGCGCACTTCATGCCGCGGATACCAGCGGCTGTAATAAGGGCCCGCATAGTTCCGGCGATACACCCGAACCGGCGCTACTGCAACGAATGACCGTGGTGCATAGTAGGCATGCGGCGCATAGTACACATAAGGACGAACCGGATGTACGTACACCGGAGCGCCCACATTCACTCCGACCACGACGCCGGCGTGAGCTTTCGGCGCCGCGGAAAACATGATTCCTACCGCTAAACCTGCCATCAAAACTAGATTGCTTTTTTTCATTTCAGCACCCTCCGTCCTACACTTACTCAAACACATCCTGCTTTGAAAAGTTGCGTGGTGAAAGTCGCGAATGCCGCGTATTTGCAGTGCTTTTCGCGCGTAAAGATGTGTCACGATGGGCAAAGAAACGTATCAGGGTTTTCTGTAGTTTTGCAGGCATGAAACTTTAGTCGATGGGTTTAAATCAACCAATTTCATGATTGCCGCATCTTTGAGTGCGCCGATCATTAGCGCGTAGCGCGCTTGCAGCGTGACACGATTGGCAGCGGGAGCACTCAAATGCGAAGAGATGATTTGATGAAGCCTGACGTGATCAGTGAAGTGATTTTGGTAGGAAGCGCGCTTGTACTTTTCTTGCCCGTAGTGACTGTAATCATTGCGATATTGTCGGCAGCATCCGGCCACTCGTTAGTTAACTAGGCTGTATTCGATTAGACCGTTTCGACGGGATCCAGTTCAGTTTGCTCCAGGAAGTAATTGGGTTCTTCGTCCACGGGCATAATGCCTTTGGGTAGGCATCCGTTATATTTCGCCATCCTGTTCTTCCACTTCAGAAATTCTGTAATGGACTCCGGCTCAATGCGGATTTCCACGCGCCGCAGACTGGCGAGCAGCAGGTTCATTTCATAATTCAACCCCTTCGCAGAGCGCAGGTTTTTGGCGGACGGTTTCGTCATCTCGATTTTGCGATTTCGATATTCGAGCAATCCCCAGCTAGTGGGAAGTTCCTCTGTGCGGATTAAACCCGCAGCTACAAGATAGAACCGTTCGCACCCCAAACCTTGAGCGGTATTCCCGCGAAAGGGTTTTTCGCGGTCGGCAAGAAAATCCGCGCGGGAAATTTTGCATTCGATCAAAACAGAATGGTTTGCGCGCTTCCAGCCGATCGCATCGGGCATTTCGCCGCTTACACACGCCTGCTCGGACAGCACTACCCCACAACGATAACTGCGTAACCATGCGACTGCTTTTTCCACCAATTGCCCATGAGTCATTGCGCTTCGTTTTTACTGCAATAAAGAGGAGCGTGAAAGTACCCGCGCAGTTTCTCATTGTCTTTTAATCCGCAATCACGCAATTACATTTCAGGGCGCGAGAAAACCCAGTATTTACGCGGATATTCTGGCAATTACCTCCGTAACGTGCAACGTCTTACCTTTTACCGTTACGCTAGTGGCATCTAATTCTGGAGCCGGCCAATTACGATTACGGGCACAACTAAAGAAAGCAGAATCGCCTCGGCGCGCGCCTTCGTGCACAGCCTGAATATTCTGGTGAAATATGTGCGGCTCTATGGCTCTGAACACACCCGCACGAAAGCGCAGTTCGAAATCACCTGGACTGAGCTTCAGAATGGCTTGCCAATCAGCGGCGAGAACGGTTTCCTTCTAGGGGTTTCAGAAAGTAAACTTTTGCTGGATGGCATCCCGCTCGATAGCGGACAATCGGAGCGCAGCTTCGCGCAACTGCTGACAACCGCGGGCCTGGCCAGTATCCAATTCTCCAGTCAGATTACAAAAGAAGATTTCGATAAGTTGCTGCGTGTGTTCGCCTCAGCAAACTCTAAAGCGCAAGACCTGAGCAAACAGATCAAAGGAATTTTCGGCGATTCGAAACAGTCCGCGATCCGCATCAATGAAGTGAAGTTCGTTGCCGCTGATCCGATGACGGGTGAAATCAGCATTGCGGCGCAGATTGCGGCACAGACGCTTGGTCCCGAATTCAAAGAGTGGTTGAACGATCCGCAGAAACTGTTGCAACTCATCGCTGCCGCGGAAGGCGCCGGAAGCGGCGGCTCTGGCGGCGGGGGTGGACAAGGAACGGGCGGAGGCGGTGGAACTGGCCAAGGAACTGGAACAGGCACAGGTTCTGGTTCGGCTTCGAATGCGCCTGTTTGGGCCGCTCCAAAACCAGGCCAGGGCGGCGCGAGCACAAATGTAGCTCCCAACCGGGAAAGTTATGGGGATTGGGATGGAACCGTGGTTCCTCTTCAAGAAGAGGAAGTGGTTCAAGCGATCCGCCTGCTCACGAAATTTGGCGAAGCTGCAAATGATCCCACAGTGAAGCCTGATTTCCTGCAGAAAGAATTAAGCCAGACCGACACCAATACCAAGGTCAACCTGCAGCAATTGTTGAATGGCTTGGCGGGCAATGCGGTTGCGAATGCAAATTCCGACACACCGCTCTTGATGAAAGCCGCCGAGCACATGGCGATCCGCTTCGCGCTGGACCGCTTCCAAAAGGGCGACATCAAAGTAAACGCAGTCCATCAGATGCTGGAGCATATGAGCCGGCAGATGGATACACTGCGCCGCATTCTCAGAATTCAGGAAGACAAGATGACAAAGGCTGGGATGCTTATCGAATCCCATGCCGACATTCTCGACCGCATGTTCTGGGCAGAAGTTCCGGAAGCAGGCAAGAAAAGCGTGCTCATGTCGCATGAAGCGCCCTGCGTGCCTCCCAGAAACATCCGTCAATTTATTGAACAGTTACTGGAACGCCCCGACAATGATACCGCCGCGGCGATCCTGAAAAATTATTGCTACTGCCTCGATAGTAAAGATCTCGAGCCGCGCCGCAAGACAGCCATCGGCGTCAGCCAGCTTGGCGATTTGTATGCCAACCTTGGCGACAAGACCATGTCGGCAGCGCTCCACAAATTAGGCGAGTCTCTCACCAAAGAACAAGATCCTGAGTTGCAGGCGCTCATCTCGGCTGCCTTCGTGCGGTTGAGTTCAGAAGCCAGCAACCGCAAGCAATACGGCGCATTGAGCTCAGTTTGCGAAGCCATGGACGCGATCGGAAAACAACGCCCGGTATTGGCCAATGATCTTCGGCCGAGAGTCGGCGTGGAAAACCGTTTGCCTGAATTTATTGAAGAGGGATTGCGACAGACCAAGTTCCCACCAGAACTCGTCCAGGTATTACGCCGCACACCCCATGCTTCCGTTGAACATCTTGCGGACCGGTTCTTCCGCTGCATGCGCCGCGAAGAATGCGACCAGATGATGGACTTGACCCAGGAACTGGGGTCTTCGGCAATGCTGGAATTGCGCGAACTGCTGCGCACAGGCCAGCCGCGTCAGGCTGCTTCGGTCGTTGGCTTAATGAGCCGCCTGGATGTTCCTTCGCTTTTGGAATTGTTGCCAATCCGCCTGAAGGAATGGTCGCGTTTTTATCACGACATTGTTGTTCGCCAGATCGCTTACGGCGCAGCGCCCGACCGTGGACGGACACTACTCGAATTATTGGAAGTACTCGATCCGCTGGTCATCCCGCAAGCTCTCGATGAAATCGGAATGAGCGGCGACCGCAGCTCAGTCCCGCCGCTTCTTGTGATGGCGGAAAGCGGAGAAGCCAAAGAGCGTTCCCCACTCTTGCAGGTGAAAGCGATCGAGTCTTTAGGAAGATTGCGTGAGTTGGAAGCAGTCCCGGTATTGCGAAACCTGCTGGAATCGAAGAAACGCTGGAAGCTGATGAACCACCGCGAATTACGTATCGCTTCGGCACAGGCTCTGGCCAAGATTGATCCGCGATATGGAAGCCAGGTAGTTTCAGACAGCGGCCTGGAGCCGGCAGAATTGGCGATCGCGCCTCTCGATGCAGCTCCGGCTTGCCCGTGGGTCCGTCAGCGCCGATATGAACGTATTGCTCTGCCACGCAGCCTAGCTGCAAATATCAGCAGTTCCTGGGGTAAATCTGCCATTTCTATTAAAGAATTGAGCCTGGGCGGCGGTATGGGCACGAAAGAAGATAACCTTCGCATCGGCTCAGAAGCTCTGCTCGATATTCCTTTAGGGATGCGCAAGCACATTCGCGCGCAAGTCCTGCTGCGCCGCGCACGCATGAACGAAGTAGGATTTGAAATCGTAGAAACCGATTTGGAAAGCCGCTATCGCTTGCGCGAGCTGCTTATGCATGCCATTGAAAATGCGCCGGAAGCAGGCAGCACGAACTGGAACGGCAACCGCAAAAGCTAAACATCTTGAAACTCCAATAAAAAAGCCCCTGCCAAAAGCAGGGGCTTTTACTTTCCTTAAAAACTTATTTCACCTTCAAGAAGATGATGACGAAGGTGTAGAGCGCCAAAGACTCGATCAGCGCCAGGCCCAGAATAAGGGCGAAGGTGATTCCAGGACGCGCGGCAGGATTGCGGGCAAGCGCTTCGGTTGCAGAAGCAGTCGCTCTTCCCTGTCCAATACCACATCCGGCGGACGCGATGGCCATGGAGAATCCAGCGGCCAATGCGACCCAGTTCACGGTGCTGCCGCCACCGCTCTGCGCTAATGCCGGCATGGCAAAGCACATGACCGACATCGCCATAAATACATAACTCATCAATCTACGCATTTGTGTTTCTCCTCTTATTACTTTGAATTGCCGTCAGTGGGTGGTTGACGTTCACCGTGCTGACGCCCTCACGCTAAACGGCGTTACAAAACTCAGTGCTCTTCCGCGACCGCGCCCGACAAATACGCCATGGTCAGCAGAATGAAAATGTAAGCCTGCAAAAATGCTACGAAAGCATGCAGTCCCAGAAAAATGATGGGGACGCCAAGTGGTACCAGCGAAAACCAAACCCATGTGACCATGTCGCCGGCAAACATGTTGGCGTAGAGACGAGCGGTGAGCGAAAGAATACGGGCAAAGTGGCTGATGATTTCCAGCGGCAACATAAGCGGCGACAACCACCACATGGGCCCAAGAAAATGCTTAAGATATCCGATGCCGTTCTTCCGGAACCCCTGCGCCTGGTAATAGAGAAATGCGAGAATCGCGCATCCCAAAGGAACCACGGGAACGCCAGTGGGCGATTCAAAACCCGGAATGAGTCCTAAAAGGTTTGAGATCAGAATAAAGAGTCCGAGTGAGACCAGGAATGGCGTGAAGCGCTCGCTGTGATGGCCGATGATTTCTTCACTTTGTCCCTGAACAAAACCGTGCACGCCTTCAAAAAGATGCTGCAAACCGCCCGGCCGTTCCACCGAAAGTCCCGAGCGCACGAGTACGAAAAGAAGCAGAAGAAAAACGAATACCAGCAACTCCATCGCCACGGAATTTGAAATGGGCGCAAGCGGATATTTCGGCTCAAAATGCACCATGCGTAAAAGCACGGTGACGGGACCGGCCAGGTAGCGATTCAGGAATTCGGTGACGAAAAGTTGCTCAGGCATAATTCTGTTTCAGTCGCGTTATGCGCTTTAACCCTAAAATCTCTTCTACTTGGGAACTTAAACGCCCTTGGTAAAAGCAGCGTACGCCTGGTAGGCGGCTTCACACGCGATGGCAGCTATGGGCAAAAAAAGACCCGCAAATAGCCCCTTCAGACTCGCGGGGGAAACACTTAATATAACACACGCTGCGATCCCCATTAGCGTGTAACGGAGCAGTAAACGGATGATCACTCCGGTACCCGATTCGCTTTGTCCTGACTGGGTTACGCGGTCCGCAACGGCCGTCACCATGCGCTTGAGCCAGAAGAAATTCAGGTAAGCAATCCCTGATCCTACGGCCACTCCCAACGCCAATCGCCAGCCGAGGAGGACGAAAAAAATGACGGTGACGCCAATCCAAAGCAGCAACATGACACGCTCAATGCGGCCCAAAGCTCCGTCAAAGAATTGTTCGCTCGTGAGGTCCATGGCAGCCAGCGGGGTCATGAGTTTTTTTCAGAAGACATTCCGGTGCGGATGAGCTGAATAAATCCGGCAATAATTCCCAGAATTAAGCCGGCCATATAGAGCCAACTCGTGTGAAGCCAATGGTCGAGGCCCATCCCAAGCAGCAGTCCCGCGACGGTTGCCGCCGGAAAGATAAAGGCAATCTCGCTGTACTTAGCGAATTGCGCCCAAATATTATCGTTTTCTGGATCTTTGTTCTGGGAAGTCAAAAGTGCCTCGCGCTCTACTATTTCATTGCAGCAGCTTGGTAGCTTTCAATCAAGTCGCGGATGCGAATGGCATCAGTTTTGCGGTGTCCATGGCTGGCAATGGGATCGGATCCACCGGAAGAATCGATGCGAATGTTCGACCAGAACACGCCCGTCGAAATCTGCACCGATGCGACCGCGTGGATGGCAATGCTTTCTTCGGTGTTGCCAAACAACCGCGGCTTGATGCGGCTCACGCGCAAAGGGCCCACCGCAATGCGTGTGGGAAAAAAGAAATTTCCCTTGGTGAAGCGGCTTGCTTTGAAAACTTCTTCCGTGGAAGTGGCGGGAGTTGTGGCCATAGTCGGTTCCAATAAGACGCAGCCATCTTATCGTCTTAGCGCGGTAAAGGACAATCCAGCGGCCTGAATATATGGCCCCTTAAAGTTCGTAATTCCGAAACACGAAATTTCACGCGACGAATCTGGCGCCCAAAAAGCAGATCCCCGCAAAAAACGCTTGGGATGGCAAATTTAATCCTAAATTTTAATCCCTCAATTTAATCCTGAATTTAATTCTGGCGATCAGGCATGAGAAATGTCGTCTTCGCTAAATCCGATTGCAGGGTCTCTTCGCGATAGTAGCGGCTTAAAATATTCGGCTTCCATGCCAGAAGATCAGGATTCTGCGCGACGAATTCTTCCCATGTAAGCTTCGCTCCCGCGCGAGTCATGCGTTCACGAATTAAAAACAGATATGCCCATGTGATGGTCTCGTTATAAAGATGCGGTCTTCCATTTTTTATTGCGAGCCGTTTTAGCGCGGAAGAGAACTTTTCCAGCGCTTCAAAAATAGGAAATTCGCAAACATAAGCAAATCCCACCCGTACGTGATCAACGTGATGAAATCCTTCGCCTGGCGGTGTACCCTGCTCGAAACTTGAAACGATTTCGCTGTTGGTCATAGTGCAATGTTACTGGTGTAAGTAAGAGAATTGTATGTCAGTAGTGGGATATGGCGGGATCGTGGGGGATCAATTTCTTTCCTCCTGCTTGGCCCTCGAATCCAGATGAACAGCTTGCGCTGTTGATTTACCGAAATCTGAGACATTCCCTTGACATGCAACTCGACGTGTTGTGATAGGTTTGCGCACCAAAACAGGAGGAAAAACATACATGAGCACCGGTGGAAAGGTGGAGCGGCTTCCCGACATGTCGCCGCGTTTCTTGGCCAGAATGGCAGGGGTGTGCCAGTTGCTCGAAGCAATTACTGCGACATTCGGCCAGGTGATTGTTCTCGGTAGATTAACTGTCTCTGGCAACGCCGCGGCTACGGCTGCGAACATCGTCGGTCACGAGCGCTTGTATTGGTTGGGATTCGGATCCTCGATCTTAGCCGTACTCCTCCATGTTGCTTGGGCATTCCTCATGTACGAGTTGTTGAAGCCTGTGAACCGGCGCGTCTCGCTATTCGCCTTGTTCGTCATGCTCATGGGATGCGCGATGTTGGCTGTGACTGGGCTTTTGTACGTTGCTCCGCTGCTTATCTTGCAGGGCGGTGCTTCGCTTAGCGCATTTACCGCGGCCCAATTGCAGGCGCTCGCCGCTGCTTTTCTCCAGCTGAATGCATACGCCTTTGACATGCACGTAGTTTTCTTTGGAGTTTGGTGCGTCCTGACCGGCTATCTCATTTTTAAGTCGAGTTTCCTGCCGAAGATACTAGGAATATTGCTAATCGTTGCCGGGTCTGGCTGGATGCTCTATCTTTCGCCGCCCTTCGCAGCCCATTTGTTTTCGTTCATCGCCGCCGCCTCGGCAATAGGGGAATTGCCCATAGAGTTGTGGCTCATCGTGGTTGGCGTGAACGAAGCACGATGGAAGGAGCAAACGAACGTGGATTGAGTTGCGTTCCCACACTCGGTGAAATGCCATCACGATTTCTTCTTCTTTTACTGACAAATAATTTCCGTAGCCACGCTACTGGATGGAAGGCGCGAACTGCCCCGCTTGTTTATAATCTGATCTTCTTAATAAACCGCGAGCTACAAACCTCGGGCTACCACATCGAGGAGTAATCGACAATAAGGAGCATTTTGGCACTCGACGATAAAATCTACGACTTACGCCGCGATAAGCTCAAGCAGATTGCAGCGCTGGGACAGGAAACTTATCCGCGCAAGTACGAGTTCACGCACACTATTCCGCAAATCTTGGCGGACTATACCGCCAGCACCGGCGAACAACTCGAAGGCGCGCGCGTTAATGTTCGCGTCGCCGGAAGGATCATGGCGATCCGCCTGATGGGCAAGGCGGGATTCGCGCATCTTCAACAAGGCAGCCAGAAACTGCAGATCTATGTAAAAAAAGACGCGGTGGGCGAAAAAGGTTTTGAGCTCTACAAGCTGCTCGACCTTGGCGACCACATTGGCGTGAGCGGATATTTGTTTCGTACGCGTACCGGCGAATTATCGGTCCACGTCGAGGAAATTACATTCCTCTCGAAAGACCTGCTTCCCTTGCCGGAAAAATGGCATGGCCTGACGGATGTTGAATTGCGTTATCGCCAGCGTTATGTGGATCTGGTGATGAATCCGGAAGTGCGTGAAGTTTTCGTCAAGCGCAGCAAACTGGTGCAGTCACTTCGGCGATATCTCGATTCGCACGGATTCATTGAAGTCGAAACTCCGATGATGCAGCAGGTTGCCGGAGGCGCGGCGGCGCGTCCGTTCAAAACCCATCACAATACTTTGGACATTGATCTTTACCTTCGTATCGCACCAGAACTTTATTTGAAGCGGCTGACGGTTGGCGGATTTGATCGCGTGTACGAGATCAATCGCAACTTCCGCAATGAAGGAATTTCCACGCGTCACAATCCCGAGTTCACCATGCTGGAGTTTTACCAGGCATACGCGGACTTCCGCATCGCCATGGATTTCACGCAGCAACTCATTCAACAGGTTGCGCTGGATGTGAACGGAACGACGAAATCCAAGTGGGGCGAACACGAGCTTGATTGGGCGAACTTCCATCGCATGACCATGCGTGAAGCCATTATTCATTACTGGCCGGAAGGATCGGGCGCAAAGCCGGAGATGTCTGACTTTGCTTCGCAGGATTCAGTGAAGAAGCTCGTGGAGCGATTCAACTCCGGACATTCGCATGTGGCTTACGATCCAAAGGAACCTGCGGGAAAAACCATTGCCGCGTTGTTCGAAGCTGCGGCGGAAGAACATTTAATTCAGCCAACGGTGATTTATGAATTCCCTACCGCCATTTCGCCTCTCTCTAAGCAGAAAGCAGATGAACCGGAGTGGACCGAGCGTTTTGAAATTTATGCCGGCGAGATGGAGATTTCGAACGGCTTCAGCGAACTGAACGATCCTGTAGAGCAACGGCGCCGCTTCGAGAGTCAACTGACCGAACGCGAGCGCGGCGACGAAGAGGCGCACCAGATGGATGAAGACTACGTCCGCGCTCTTTCTTACAGCATGCCGCCTGCAGGCGGCGTCGGCGTTGGTGTGGATCGGCTTTGCATGCTACTCACCGACTCCCACACCATCCGTGACGTGATCCTGTTCCCGCTTCTGCGTCCGGAAAAAGAGGATGCAAGCACACCCGAGCCAGAGTCGTAAATGGCCCGAACCTAAGAATGCACTAGGAATGGTGCAATTGCTTTCCTAGACTTGATCCAGCTTTTCAGTTCATTACAAGCGGCGCTACCGTAGTGGCCACTTCATCACTGGGTCGGTAGCGCTTTGCCGCGTCTGGATGAGTTTTCAATAACCCTAGAACGTGTAGTTCAAATCAAACTCCTGGCGCTTGAGAATGGGTTCAGTCTGGCCGGGAGCCACTCCCGTCCCAAGAATTGCGTGTTCCAGATTGCTGTTCAGCGTGCGACCCAGGAACAGTGTGTAGTTCGCAGCCACGTTGCTACGCAACCGCCATCCTGCATAAATTTTGTGCTGCAGAATGTTGGTTGGCGCGCGTTGGTCGCTCTCCGCCCAGGATGCGATGATCGCGTCCTGCTCGGTACGCCAGTAGGCGTATCCGAACTGGAGATCGCCTTTGTTCTTGAGTTGACCAATGCTGACGTCGCCCAGGTACGCCTTGCCCTGCGATCCAACACTGGTGATCACATTGCCAGCGTTATCGAGCGGATGACTCGCGGCGTTCAGGTTGTCCTCATATTCGAGCACGACGTTGAGCGGCAGTCGCGCCAATCCAGTTTTAATTTGGTTGTTAAGAATGAAGTCGGCGTAATCGAAGCCCGACAAGAAATGCACTTTGCCTGACGCATCCGTAAACGTCGCGTTGGTCATGCCATTTGCCGAAAATGCGCAAGCCGGGGCCGTGGGCAAACCAAACCCACCAGCGCATCCAGGCCCCTCCCCAGGAACCTGAAGGCCGCCGGTGGTAGTGGTTGCTTGCACAGCGAAAGCTGAAGCTGACAGCAGCGCGTCAGGAAAGCGCCAGTCGATCAACGTAAATGATGGATTCGCCGTCCATGGCCCAGCCTTAAAGGTCGCCGACACGGAGGCGCCTAGTGCGAATGAATCATCACCTTTGGAATTTTCGTTGAAGAGCAATTGGAAGGCTTGTGCGCTGAACTTTTTGAAACCAGCGGTATTGATGTTGAATGCAATTTTTTCGTCAAAGCCTTCCGGATTGATGTCCGGGTCGGTGGTCAGCGAGGTGCGGTCCCACGAGTAGAGGAATTTTCCGCCTGTCAGCGAGAGCCACTTCGCATCCAGCGGGTTGTAGGTGATGTATCCGCGGTCGAGGGCGATGGTTTTGCGGTCAAAGAAATTCGTGAGCGTTTCGTTGGTGGTCGTGGGATCGCCGAGTGTACCCGTGGCGATGGCCAATCCGCCGATGAAATCTTCATCCAACTTGCCATCCAACCCGAGGCGCACGCGGATGCGGGCACGGTTGCGGGCGATGACATTGTCCTGATAAAGCCCTTCGCCGCGTACACGAACGTCACCGCTAAGACGGAACCGCCCGAAGAGATCTTGCATCGCGGCTAGTTTTTTGTCTTCTTCCTGGATTTTGTTGTCAGTTTTATTGTCGATGACGGCAAGAGCGGTCTTCGCTTCCACCGCGTTTGCCGTCGCTTGATCGGCCAGTCGTTGCGCTTCGTCCGCAGAATGTTGTGCCTGCACCGCGGCGGTCTGCGCCTGGTCAGCGCTGCTTTGACCTTTCTGGGCGTTGTTGTTGGCCTGCTGCGTGGCATCGAGCAATTGTTGTAATTGCTGCTGAAGTTGGTCTAATTGCTGGTGTTGAGTTTCCAGTTGTTTTTGCTGGGCCGCGACAAGTTCGCTGAGCTGGACTACCTGCTGCTGCACCTGCCCCGAGGTTGCCGTTTTCTTTTTGGGCTGCCCGGGCACGGAAGATTGACCTATTGCGCTGATTGCGAGACTCAGCGCCAAGGTTGTAAGAATAAAAAAACGGATCGTGATTCGCATTTGAAACCAGGCTCCTTGATTTTGTTTTGAAAGGTTGAACGGAAATGCGCGAAAAGGCAGGTTTAGAAATTACAACAATGCCTATCATTTTTATAGGCATTGGCAGCGGATGAATTGAAGGTCGAGGAGCGCATAAAGTTTTCCCTAAACGGCTGGAGTCAAACCCCACTTGTTCTGCAAACGTTTTTCGAGAGTACGGAAAATAAGACCATCCACAATAAAACCGATCGCAATGATGAGGATCATCACGGCAATCACCAGGCTCATGTCGTTCAAATCACGGCCGGTCATGAGAAGTTGACCGAGGCCGAGGCTTACGAAAATCATTTCGCCGGAAATCAATGAACGCCAGGCAAATGCCCATCCCTGCTTCAATCCAGAAAGAATAAACGGCAAGCTCGCAGGCAACAGCACATACCAGAAGAGTTTGAAGCCGCTGGCGCCGAGGTTACGCCCCGCCATTTTATAAATCTTAGGCATTTGATTGCGGCCATCTTCCATGGCAATGGTGATGGAGAGCAGCGATCCCATAACCACGACAAAGAGAATCGCTTTCTCAGTCAGCCCAAACCACAGCACAGCCAGCGGCAGCCAGCAAATACTGGGCAAACTTTGCAGGCTGACGAGGAGCCCGCCCATGGTCTCCTGCAGGAACTTATTGCTGGCGACTCCCAGCCCCAGGATCATTCCCAAAACAATCGACAGCGCATAGCCGATCAGAATTCGCTTCATGCTTACGGCAATTCCAATCCAGAAACTATGGTCGGCAAAACCGTCGCGCAATGACTGCAACACGCTGGATGGCGCCGGAAACACATACGGCGGCCAAATTTTCAGCCTGGCGAGTAATGCCCAAATGCCGATGAGCGCAGCGTAAAAAATTGTATGACGCGCAATTTTTTTCAGGCGTTTCATACGTTTGCGCCCTGGTATTCAGCTTCGATGGATTTATTGATCTCCTCGCGAAGGTCATTGAGAATCTCTCGTGCCGCGGTTGCAACAGAAGGGTCTTCCAAATGGCGGGGACGAGGCAGATCCACCGCATACTCACGCTTTACGCGACCGGGGCGGAAAGTCAGCAGCGCCACGCGATCGCCAAGGCGAATGGCTTCACGAACGTTATGGGTTACAAAAATAATGGTGCAGCCGGTCTCCGACCAAATGCGTTCCAGTTCGTCATGGAGCAAATCGCGGGTCTGGGCATCCAGTGCGGCAAAGGGCTCGTCCATCAACAAGACATCCGGTTCGGTAGCCAAAGCACGCGCCAGCGCCACTCTCTGACGCATTCCGCCGGAAAGTTGATGCGTGTAGCTGTCCTTGAATTTCGATAAATGCACAAGCCGCAGGTAGTGCTGTACGCGGTCCTTACGTTCCGCTTTGGACACGCCATTCATCTTCATTCCGAATTCAACGTTCTCTCCAACCTTCAACCATGGAAATAATCCGAGTTCCTGAAAAATAAGAATGCGATCGGTACCCGGCCCATCGATCAAATGGTCGTCCACAAGAACCGTTCCCGAAGTCGGCTGATGCAAGCCGGCAATCAGATGAAGAAGCGTCGATTTACCGCAACCGGAGGGTCCGACAATGCAGAGAAATTCTCCTGGCTTCACTTGAAGGCTGATATCGTCGAGCGCGAGCAATCGCGAGCCATTGCTGGCTTTGTATTGCAGCGAAATTCCCTTCAACCAAACTTTCGACGGGGCACCGTCATTGGCACGCAACGTCGTGATGTTCGGCGCGGCGCCGGACTTCCAGCGTCCATTGCCACCAACATGGGTTGGCAACTTGCGCTCTTCTGTGACTGGAAAGTTGGAGGAATTCAGCGTCATTGAATCGCCTTTTTACCCTTTTCTTTTAAAACTTGATTCAGCAGAGTCAGGTCATAGATTCCTGAAAGATCAGGTTGCTGCCTGCCGAGAAATCCCAACTGGAAGGCCGAGCGCGCCGACGTCAGCAGGCTGTCACGCAATGGATCGTAGGTGACCGACATCCGCCCAAAAGCTTCATCAAGAATGGCCGGCTTGAGCGGCTTTCCGGTTTCTTTCTGGATCTGCTGATTGAGGAGTGACTTGGACTCCACCAGATGGCCATTAATCCAATCGGTTAACTCGACATGAGCGGCAAGCCAATTCTTTACTACGTCCGGATGATCATGTAAGAACTTTGTGCTCACAATGATGTTCGTAATCACAAATTGACCGTGCGGCCATAAATTACGCTCGTCGAGGAAAATGCGCCCGTTCCCTTCCTTCACCAAACGCGTGGCCCAGGGTTCAGGAGCCCAGGCGGCATCGAGTTGCTTACTCAGAAAAAGCGTGAGTTGGTCAGGGTTGGCAATCGGCAGCACGTGAACATCGCCACCTTTGTCGGTGGACTTCATTCCATGCGCCTGTAGCCACACACGCAAAGCGACATCCTGCGTATTTCCCAGTTGCGGCGACGCAACCTTCTTACCATGGAAATCTTCGGGCTTATTAATATCTGAGTCATTGCGGACAACAAGAGAAACGCCGCCGCTGGCCGCGCCAGCAACAATGCGCAAAGCTTCCCCCTGCGAACGGACGTAACCCGTGATCGAAGGATTCGGGCCAATATAAGCCAGATCAATGGCACCAGCGAAAAGCGCCTCAATGGCGGAAGGACCTGCATTGAAGCTCGTCCATTCTATTTTCACGTTCGATCCAAGCTTTTTCTCGAACCATCCATTCGCTTTGCCGACCATCGCCTGCGGATGCGTCATGTTTGGAAATGCGCCGACGCGAATGACCGTTTGCGCCGAAGCTGTCAGCGACAGGAACAAAGCAACCAAGCTTAAAAAAACGAAGGCTCTTCTATTCATCGCGGCCCCGGCCTCCGACCACCATGGGAAGGAGCGTTGCTTCTTTGGTTTTCTTTTTGCGGCTTTTGCCCTGCCGGGACAATCCTGATTTTTGATGGGTGATATCGGCCAGGCTTGCATTGTCAAGAATGCGAACTGCAGCATTTCGAACATCAAGAAATACCTGATAAAGCGCGCGATGCTCGACGTCATTATCAATTAGGCCGCGGAGCTGCTCCGCATCGCCAAAAGGCGCAAGCGGCCCATCAATCAGGCGGATGATTTCGCTCAAATGGATCTCTTCCGGGGAGCGGCGAAGCTGATAGCCGCCCTTGGCGCCACGCACACTTTCGACAATCCGCGCGTTCTTCAATTCCAGCAGGATCAACTCCAGAAATTTTTCCGGCAGGCCTTCTTCATACGCGATATCGCGAATACGAATGGCCCCCTGGTTATAGCGGCGCGCGAGCACCATCAGCGCCTGGAGTGCATACAATCCTTTTTGTGAAATTTTCATGTTCGTAATTATGCCATATAAGTCTATTTACTTAATAGACTTTATTTGAAATATATAGAAACCGAAGTTTAGATGTACAAAATCGGACAAACAGATTGATGAACCGCAGATTAATTTTAGGAACTGCCGTGCTGCGGCGCTTGAGGAGTTACGCGTTCGCGCCGCAACACTTTTTGTATTTCTTGCCCGATCCACAAGGACATGGATCATTGCGGCCGATTTTTTCGGAATTACGCACGACCTGCTGGATAGGCTCGCGCTCTCCGGCCCCGGCCATGCGGGCCTGCTCCAGTTCGCGCTTCTTTTTGCGCTGGAAAGCCTCTTCAATTTCATCGACGGAAGTTTCCACATGCGGACGATGTCCGTTTCCTGAAAGCATTCCAGCCGGCGCAGCCGGACGCTCCACGGGCCGTTCGATAATCTGCATGAGATACAGATAACGAGTTGTGTCTTCCTGGAAGCGCTGCATCATGGCTTCAAACATGTCGAACGATTCGCGTTTGTATTCGACCAGAGGATCATGCTGGCCATATCCGCGCAGGCCAATTCCCTCTTTCAGGTGGTCCATATTTAAGAGGTGGTCTTTCCACTGCGAATCCAGCACGCTCAACATAATCATGCGTTCGTGGTAACGCATGGCTTCAGAGCCGATCTGTTTTTCCTTTTTGTCGTAACGCTCTTTTAATTTTTCGAAAATCGCGTCCCCAAGTTCCTGGCGATTCAGCGTCTCAGGCTTTACGCCTTCCGCCTGAATGTCCACGGCAAAACGGGGGAAGAGCGCGTCTTTCAAACCTTTGATGTCCCAATCGTCTGCGTGCACTTTGATCGGGCAGAACTGGTCAATCAATTCGCTGAGAATGCCCGCAACGTAGTCCTCGAGGATCAATTCTTTCTGCTCAACACCTTCAAGCAATTGCCGGCGCAGGCCATACACGGCCTCGCGCTGCTTGTTCATGACGTCGTCGTATTCGAGCAAATGCTTGCGCGATTCGAAATGCTGACCTTCGACTGTCTCCTGCGCCTTTTCAATGCGACGGGAGATCAAGCGCGACTCAATGGGGACGCCCTCTTCCATACCCAGTCTCTGCAACAGCGTGGAAACCCATTCCTTGGCAAAGATGCGCATGAGGTCATCTTCGAGAGAAAGATAAAACCGTGAAGAACCGGGATCGCCTTGACGGCCGGCGCGGCCGCGAAGCTGGTTATCAATTCGCCGCGATTCATGGCGTTCCGTTCCCAAAATATGAAGACCGCCCACGGCAACCACTTCGTCGTGTTCTTTGCTGGTTACGATATCGTGGCGGTTGAAAACTTCCGTCCATTGCTCGGTAGGAACAACATATTCGCTCCCGGCGTAATACCAAACCGTGCTCTTGGTTTCATCGACGTTGATTTGAATTTGCCCTTGCGCCGCACGCAGCGGTTGCGCCAAACCTCGCTTCACGCACTCCTGCTTGGCCATGAATTCAGCATTGCCGCCCAGCACAATATCGGTCCCGCGGCCCGCCATATTGGTGGCGATAGTCACCATATTTATGCGGCCCGCCTGGGCAACGATTTCAGCTTCTTTCTCGTGTTGCTTGGCATTCAAGACCCAATGCTTGACGCCTTTTTTCTTCAACAGCTCAGACAATCGCTCTGACTTCTCAATGGAAGTCGTACCTACCAGCACCGGCTGCCGGGCTGCATTCAATTTCTGGATTTCATCGGCTGCCGCATAATATTTTTCTTTCTCTGTGCGGAAAACGACATCTGGATTTTCCAAACGCAACATCTGCCGGTTGGTGGGAATGACGATGACGTCGAGGTTGTAGATTTTTCCGAATTCAGCGGCTTCTGTCTCCGCCGTTCCCGTCATACCAGCGAGCTTCTTATACATGCGGAAATAATTCTGGAAGGTAATGGTGGCGAGCGTCTGGTTCTCGCGCTCGATCTTGACACCTTCTTTGGCTTCGACTGCCTGGTGCAAACCATCGGACCAACGGCGGCCTGGCATCAAGCGTCCCGTAAATTCATCGACGATGATGACTTCCCCGTCTTTCACGACGTATTCGACATCGCGCTTATAAAGGGAATGCGCTTTGATTGCGGTTTCGACGTGGTGCTTCAGGTCCCAATTCTCGGGATCCGCAATATTTCCAATTCCCAGTAACTTCTCGACTTTTTCCCAGCCCTGGTCGGTGACGGTGATCGCGCGGCGTTTTTCGTCCACGGCAAAGTCGCCCGTCCATGTGCTGGCTTCGCCTGGAGGCCCTTCAATTTCTTCGCCCAGCTCTAACTTCGGAACAATATGATCGACCTTGGCATACTTGTCGGTTGATTCCTCGCTGGCGCCGGAAATAATGAGCGGCGTCCTGGCTTCGTCGATCAGGATGGAGTCGACTTCGTCCACAATGGCGAAGTTATGAGGACGTTGCACGCAATCCTTCAAGTCGAACTTCATGTTGTCGCGAAGGTAGTCAAACCCGTATTCGTTGTTCGTACCGTAAGTGACGTCGGCGGCATAAGCCTCCCGGCGTTGCTGGTCATCAAGATCGTGAACAATCACGCCGACGGTAAGGCCGAGGAAACGATAGAGCTTGCCCATCCATTCGGAGTCGCGTTTCGCAAGGTAGTCGTTGACGGTAACCACGTGCACGCCGCGCCCGCTTAAAGCGTTGAGATAGACAGGGAGCGTGGCGACCAGGGTTTTACCTTCACCGGTCTTCATTTCCGCGATAATTCCGTTGTGCAGCACCATGCCGCCAATCAACTGCACGTCAAAATGACGCATGTTGAGGACACGGCGTCCGGCTTCGCGGACTATGGCAAAGGCTTCCACCAGAATATCGTCGAGAACTTCCTTCAAAGCGCTATTGCGCTCGTCCTCTAATTGCTTGGTGCGATTTGGATCGGCTTCGGCTTCGGCTTCCGAATCGACAGGAATCTTTGCCAGTCGCTCCTGAATGCGGCGCCGGAATTCGTCGGTCTTGGCGCGCAGTTCCTCGTCGGTCAGCTTCTTAATTTCCGGTTCAAGTGCACTGATGGCCTGCACGTTGGGCATCAGGCGCTTTATTTCGCGCTCGTTACTGGTACCAAAAATCTTGGCGGCAATAGTTTGAATCAATCAGGAATCCTCAAAAAAGGCACACTTGCTGCTATCTTTAAAAGCCTAGCATATTAGATGCAGGCTGCGGATGTAAGTCGCGGAGAGTGTTACGTTTGGAGTTCACTTGCAGCCTTGTACAACGTTAACAGACCTTTTCAGGTATATTTTCCACGCGCATGCCCACCTTTTATGACCGATTTGTAGAGTGCGCCGAACGCTGGCCGCAGAACGTTGCCCTGGAAATCCAATGTCGCGACCGGACGGAAAGCTTCACCTACGCGGAAACCCGGCAAATGGCGGAATCTCTGGGCCGATGGTTGGAGGAGCAGCAACTTGAGCCCGGAACGCGCTGCGCCATTCTGGCGGATAACCATCCTCGCTGGGTTGTGACTTTTTTAGGAATTATCGCGGCCGGCTGTACCGCCGTTCCGCTCGATACGGCATTCCATGCAGATCAAGTCGCCAAGCTGCTGAAGGACAGCGGCGCGGCGCTGATCTTCAGCGATAAAAAACATTTTTTGATTTCGCAGGAAGCGGTCCGCGACATGCCGGTAAAGATCGTGGTTACAAATCCGTCAGATGAAATCTCTGGAGTGACGGAAGTGACGGGGACGGACGTCTTGCTCGCGAGCGCTGACTTACCTGTCATCGCGGATCTGGATTTGATTTTTGCTTCAGGTAGCGGAAACTTTTCGCCGCGCGTGGTGGACTCGCAATCGCTTGTTTCCCTGCTTTACACCTCAGGAACGACCGCCGATCCCAAGGGCGTGATGCTCACGCATGACAATTTAATGGGCGAGGTGAATGCCGTTTATAGCTGGGCAAAGCTCGGCCCGGACGATGCCATTCTCGGCGTGCTGCCGCTGTTCCATGTTCTCTCGCAAATGGCCAATCTTCTTTTGCCGCTGGTGAACGGCGCCCACGCGGTTTTTCTGGAGACGCTCAATACCACCGAGCTGATTCGTGCTCTTAGCGAACGCGGGATTACCGCTTTCGCTGTGGTGCCACAATTTTTCTATCTGGTCCACGAGCGAATATTTAAAGAGGCGGCGAAAAAAGGCGCGCTTACGCGCTTCGCCCTGCGTTGGCTGATGAAGCTGAATCGGGGATTGCGCAAGATTGGCATTAACGCAGGTCCGGTTTTCTTTGGAAAAATTCACAAGACCTTTGGCAGCAAAATGCGTTTTCTGGTCACAGGCGGATCGCGCTTTGATCCACAGATCGGGCACGACTTTTACGCCCTCGGCATTGACGTGCTGCAAGCCTACGGACTCACAGAAACCACGGGCGGGGCGTTTGTGAATCCTCCCAATGACAATGTGATTGGCTCCGTCGGGAAAGCGCTGAAGGGCGTGGAAGGCAAAATTCTCAATCCGCAACCGCAGGAAAGCGGGCCTCCTGTTGGTGAAATTGCCATACGCGGCACGCTCATTATGAAGGCTTACTGGAACCGTCCCGATGCAACCGCGGAAGTTTTGAAGGACGGTTGGCTGCATACCGGAGACCTTGGCTATTTCGACGCCGACAATAACCTGTTCATTACAGGACGCATGAAAGAAGTCATCGTCCTCAGCAACGGGAAAAATGTTTATCCCGAGGAGATCGAAGCTTACTACCTGAAGACTCCGTACATAAAAGAACTATGCGTCATGGGTATCGAGGGCACGCCGGGCGATCCCACCTCCGAACGCCTGCATGCTGTTGTGGTGCCAAATTTTGAGGTGCTTCGCGAACGAAAAATCGTCAATGTGAAAGAAGTCATTCGCTTTGATATCGAATCGCTTTCGGCACAGATGGCTTCGACAAAAAGAATCGGCAGCTATGAAATCTGGCAGGAAGACTTGCCGCGCACCACAACCCGCAAGCTGAAACGTTTTGAAATTGAAAAGCGGGTGCGGGCGAACTGGGGAAAAACCCAGGGCCTGGATGCGGAAATTTCAAACGAAAAACCTTTGACCGAAGAAGAAACAGCATGGATGGAACGAGACGACGTGCAGCGAGCCATTGCCATTCTTCGTGAATCGGCACGAAAAGCTCCGGCGCGGATTTCTCCTAACCACAACCTGGAGCTCGACCTTGGGCTCGATTCCATGCAGCGCGTAGAAACATTAGTTGCTCTGGAACAGGAATTAGGCGGCGACGTCGAGGAATCGCAACTCGCGGGAATTTATACCGTCCGCGAATTCGTCGATGTGGTGCGCGAAAGCGCGGCCAGCGGCAAAAAAAGTACGCGGGCCGAATTTGCCGGATGGGATTCCGTATTGAAAGATGCTTCCTGCGATTCGGAATTTCGCGAAATCGCCGAACCGCATTTATTCAAAGAGCTGTTCTGGTTTGTGGTTTCCCGCTTCGTGAAATGGTTTTCGCTGGTGGCTTTCCGGCTGAAGGTAAACGGACAGGAAAAGATTCCAGCAAAAGGACCGTTTCTTCTCTGCTCCAATCATCAGAGCTTTCTCGATGCAATCATCATGGCTGCGTACTTGCCGTGGCCAGTATTTCGCAAGTCGTTTGCTGTAGGCACCAGCGAAATCTTCGGTACGGGCTTCATGCGGACACTTGCCCGCTGGCTGCGCGTGGTTGTCGTTGATCCCGATGCGAACCTGATTCCCGCCATGCGTGCGGGCTCCTGCGGTCTGCGCCATGGCTGCATTCTTATTCTCTACCCGGAAGGCGAACGCACGATTGATGGGACCGTGCGCACCTTCAAAAAAGGCGCGGCGATTTTATCCGCGCACCTCCAGGTCCCGATTGTTCCCGTCGCGATCGACGGATTTTTCGATGCATGGCCGCGCGGCAAGTTTTTCCAAAAGTTCGCGCCGTTGAAAATGATGTTTGGGGATACCATTCTGCCGCCCAACCGACCACCGATTTCCGAGGCGGATTATGAAAACCTTACAGCAGACTTGAAGACGAAAGTTGTGGCTATGTGGGAGAAATTGCACAGCGGTAAAGCTGGCAGCGGAACGAAATAATCACTTCATTCGTTTCAGCATCACCACCGCCATGCCCGCACCCATAAAAATCGGCGGCCCGTGAATATTGCGCAGGTATGTGAGAACGACAGCTCCAATCAAAATAAACAAAGCGCCGCCCCAATCCTGCGGCCGCTTATTCTTCAGCAAAAGCCATATCGCCAAAGCGCCTAACAATCCAGCGCCGGCAATCGAAGCGCCGCCACCGTAAGGCTCCCATCTAAGCGCGATGAATTCGGTGGCAATTCCGGAGACGAAATACAAAATCAGCCAGCGTGAACTGCCGAAAATCCTTTCTACCAATACGCCAACAACAGCAATTGCTGGAAAGTTGAATGCAATCTGTTTCCATCCGTCGGCATGAACAAATAGCGCCGTAATCAGACGCCAATATTCATGCCCGGCAATGGCTGTTGGCTGCCGTCGTAATGCTGGCAACAGCGGCGGAAATACGAATTGCATAGCGGTAACCAACGCCGTAATTGCAAGCACAACAATTGTGGCGATGGGCAGGCTGGATTTATTTTGCTCGAGGGTGCGTCCGGTCATACACTTCCATTACGTGCTTCATGGAAAGTTGAGTATAACGTTGCGTCGTGGAAAGCCGCTCATGGCCTAGCATTTCCTGAATAGCGCGCAAGTCCGCGCCTTCCTCCAGTAAGTGCGTTCCGAAAGCATGGCGCAAGGTGTGCGGATGCACATCCGGCGAAAGCCCTTTGGCTACGGCAATTATTTTTATGATTCGGCCTACGCTGCGCGTGGTGAGACGGCCTCCGCGCTGATTGATCAATAAGGCAGGAGTTGATTTCTTTTTTTCAGCAAGCAATTTTTGCCGCGCAGGCATATATTGCGCCATCGCCGTGCTCACCGAATCTCCAAACGGAACGTAGCGCTGCTTCTTCCCTTTTCCGCGAATCAGAATAGCTTCATTGCCGTGGCTGATGTCGTCGGTGTTGATGCCCACGAGCTCGGAGTTGCGAATGCCACATCCGTAAAGCAATTCGAACATAAGCTGATCGCGTTCCGGGAATGCAGCCACCTCCGGCATTTTTCCGTCGAGGACCGAGTTGACCTCTTCAATCGTCGGCACGCGCGGCAGTTTTTTGGGAAGCTTGGGCGTCGAAACCAGGGCTGCAGGATTCTGCTCGACAATTCCTTCTTGCGCCAGCCAGCGATACAACGAACGCACCGCAGCTAAAGATCGCGCGACAGAAGCCTTGCTCAAATCTTTTTCGTACAAATGCGAAAGAAACCCGCGGATGGTAATGTGATCAATATTTCGCCACTCTCGCGAACCGATATAGGAAGAGAAATTGTCGAGATCGCCCGCATAGGCTTTGATCGTGTGGGTAGACGAATTACGCTCGCGCAGGGTGCGCAGGAAATCGTCCACCGCTTTTTCGACTGTCGTTCTTTTGGCTTCTGATTTCGCCATTCTTTATCCAATTTTATTTATCAACTTTATTTATCCAGCTTTGCTTTTCGCCCTGGGATGATGTTTCTGGTAAACATTTTTCAGCCGGTCCAGCGCCAAATGCGTGTACACCTGCGTGGTGGAAATATCCGAATGTCCGAGAATGGTCTGGACCGTCCGAAGATCGGCGCCGTTTTCCACCATGTGCGTGGCGCAACTGTGGCGTAGCATATGCGGACTCGCATGGCGACCCGCCGACGCAGAAGCCGCATTCACCATTTGCCACACCCGCTGCCGCGATAACTTCTTCGCGCCCCTGCCAAGAAACAAGAATGGCGAGTTCTTCCCCAATGCCAACATCGGCCGGGAAGTTTTTAAATAATCACTTACAATCCCTTGCGATGCCCGCCCGATCGGCACCACCCGTTCTTTATCACCCTTGCCATGAACCAACACACATCCAAGTTCCAGTTTTAAATCTTGCAACTTCACGCCAATAATCTCCGACACACGCAGCGCAGCTGCATAAAACATTTCCAGCATGGCACGATCGCGGATGGCCATCGCCGCCGCTTCTTTGCGGTTCGACGTCGCATGGGGAGCTTGCAGCATAGTTTCTACTTCCGCGCGCGCCAGCGCTTTTGGCAAAACCTTCCACTGCTTGGGACTGTCAATATTCAGGGTGGGGTCATAACTGATTTTTTTATCCAGCAACAAATACTTGTAAAGATGCCGTAATGCAGAAAGCTTCCGCCCCACCGACCGCCCGTCGATGGAATTGCTGAATAGCTGTTGGATGAAATCTTTGACGTCTTCGCGCCGGGCATTCCCCAGCACCCGTTTGCGCTCTTCAAGAAATGCCGCGAACTGGCCAATGTCGCGCGTGTATGCGGCAATGGTAAGAGACGCGAGTCCCTTTTCAATTTTCAGGTAATCGAGGAATGCAGTGACGACGCGGGAATTAGCTTCCGAAGGCACAATTGCTAATACAACATTATCGGACACTGCGAAAAGTGACCAGAGGGATTCCCGAAATCAAGCGCCCCTGACTTCTTTCAACACTTCAACCGCATAAATCGCGCCTTGCGGCGTCTCCTCGTGCTTGAAGTAGGCAAAAACATTGCGGCCCGCGTCGATGTGCTCGCGAAGATGCTTCACCATTTCTTTTCGTTCTTCCGGTGTATAGGTTGGCTTGCGGTAGCGATAGTAAGCAAAGTCGGCGGTCAAAACATCGGGCGTAACGCGCTCTTCGGTTTCAGCCACGCATAGTGCGCGATTGTGTTTTTTGAGCAGATCGAAAATCGCATCGGTAAACCACGACTCATGGCGGAACTCGAAAGCTGCTGGAACTCCCCGCGGGACAATCGCCAGAAATTCTTCCAGCACTGCGGCATCGGCTTTCATATTTGGTGGAAGTTGGAAAAGCACCGGCCCCATCTTCCCTGCCTGCGCCAGCGGAGCGATGGTGCTGAAAAATCGCGGCAGAAAGTCATCTGTATTTTTCAGCCGCTTGATGTGGGTGATTACCTGGTGCGCTTTCACGCCGAGCTGAAA
>DASXCC010000133.1:0-6644 GCA_036491415.1 Terriglobales bacterium
TGCTTCGGCGGATTCATCCAGTTTCCCCTGCTGCTCCAGAGCAATGGCCTCATCAGGAGTCGCAACCTGAGCGAGAGCATAGTCAGCCACGTAGAGCATTCCTGCGAGCAACAACGCATAGGAAAGGATGGATTTCCAGACTTTCATAAATAAATAAATGATTTTTCTACCTGCTTATTCATACTATCTCGCCCGAACGGTCCGCATTTGTCCGCCACAAATAAAAACCGCTCGCAGCCGAAGCTGCGAGCGGGTAAGAACAGAGTGGAAGTTGATCTAGAAGATCAGCTTCGCACCGAGTTGGAATTCACGGGCATCAAACGCCGACGTCACCGCGCCAAAGTTGCTTGAACCAACGTTGGTGCTGATGCCGCCGCCGGCGTAATCCCCGCGGAACTGCGTGTGGTTCCAGGTGTTGAAGCTCTCCGCACGGAATTCGAAACGGCTTCCGCGGGCTTCGCTGATAACGAAGCTCTTGAAGAGCGACAAGTTCCAGTCGTCACGGCCAGGGCCACGAACTGCATCGTGTCCGAGGTCGCCCCATGTACCAGGGGCGGGTGCCGCGAAGGCTGCCGGATTGAACCACTGTGCCGCCGTCTTCGGATAGCTGATCGAGCCGATCAGGTCCGGACGGTTGCTGGAGTTTGGAATCACACTGGAAACAGATGATCCGCTAACACCCATATTGAGAGGCGCACCGGATTCCATGGTGACGATTCCTGATAACGACCAACCGCCTGCAACAGTCTTGAGCAGGTGGCTGTCGCTGTTCTTGAGTAATGGAATCTGATAGACAAAGTTCATGAACGCAACGTTTGTGCGATCAAACACTGAAGGACCTTCGTCATACCGCCATCCAACATAAGGATTGGTTACGTTGTTGAGGTCAGCGCCGCTACCGTTGCTGGTAGTTGCGTCCAACGCCTTCGCATAGGTATAGCCAAATTGAAGCTGAAGGTCATTTCTTATATTTCCCCGCAAATCAACCTGCAGAGAATTGTAAGAACCATTCGCTTCGTTTTGCGCTAAGCGGATACCACCATAACCGAGGAAGTTATAGTCCTGGTTGATGCCAGTACCACCATTTTGCGTCAAGGTTGGAAGTAAAGCAGCTGACGGAAGATTGACTTCCTGATAGTCGTTCTGGTGACGGTTCTGGCTGCCTACATACGACAACGACAGTACGGATTTTGAGCTCAGCGCTTGTTGTACTCCCAAGCTGTACTGATAGCTCACCGGATTGTCATAGTCGTTTGCATTGATGCCAGTGACTCCCAGAGGAAGAACAGGCAACTGCGCAGCTGTAATGACGTTGTTGTTGCCAACGCTGGCGCCAGGATTTGAAAGCAGGACGTTGTGCAACGTCGGGTTCAGATCTCCCGGAGGATTCACGGCACCGTTGTACATATCGTTGCCTTGAATACGTTCGTACATCGTGCCGAATCCGCCACGAACTACTGTTTTGCCTTGACCGGTAAGGTCATAAGCAAAACCGATACGTGGACCGAAATCAGCCCAATGACTGGGTACGAGACCGCTCGGGATACCGTTCAAACCGCCAACACCGATGCCGTTGGTATAGAACTGAATACCCGCGAGAATCGGGTTCGAACTGGTGCTCAAACCAGGGCTCGCCGCAGAGCATCCCGGATCGGTTGCGCCGCTGCAAATGTTACCCGCCGTGTCAAACGTCGCCGCGTTGGCAGCGCTGTACATGTTCGGATAGAAGTTCGAGGACTGCTGATTTGCTTCGTAGGTATGCGGAGCGCCGTCCCAACGTAAGCCGAGGTTCAAGGTCAAACGGTGCGTTGCGCGCCAGTTGTCCTGAATGTAAGCCGCGTAGGAGTTATTGTTCCACTGTCCACTGATCTTCACAGCATCTTCAGTATATTGTTGGGCATAACCGAGCAGGAAGTCTGCAAAGTCGTCGCCCGTGAAGCTGCCGTTGAAGTTGAAGTTGCCCTGCGTATTGGCGAATGCATCCTGGGTCTTTTTGTAGATTGCCCAGCTTGCACCCATCTTGAGCTGGTGTGCACCCTTGGTCCAGGAAATATCATCGCGGAGCTGGTAATCGTCCGCTTTGTTATTCCATGGGGTCCAGTTCGAAGTGTAGTTAGCACCGGTGCCGCCACCAAGTTGGATCGAAGGAATACGAGTGTCAACGTTAGGCCCTGTGAACAGGCGGTTAAACGTGAAGCCCGAAGGCGCAGCGATCAAGCCTTGCGGGATAATATGAATGCGGTTGCCGTTGTAGTTGAATGCAGTTTCATTCAACAACGTCGGGCTGATCACATACGTCGTATGGACCACCGCGCTGTACGAAGGGTTGCCGAACACGTCGCTAACGGTCGGGACGTTGTCTCCGCTCCATTGCGTTGTGCCATAGGTTTGTGAGGTCTGCTCGGAAATCCAGTGACCGAACACTGAGAACTTATCGTTAAAGGTGTGGTCGACACGAGCAATTTCTTCACGGACGTTGGTTGGCGAGTTGTTACCGCCAACAAACTGTGCACCGCTTGTAGGAGCCGGGAAGATGCCGGAGTTGATCAGAGTTTGTGCATTGGCATTCAACAAGCCTGCAGGAATCGCGCTGGAGGAGAATCCCTGGAAAACAGGATTTGTTACGCCTGCCGCAGCTTGTGCTGCAGTAGGAATACTGCAACCACCCGCGGAATTCGGCGTACTCAACGTTGTGATACCAGCAGCAGCAAAAGCAGTAACCTGCGTGGAAGAAAGTTGGTTCGCGCAAGGCACATGCAATCCCGAATGCGCTACAACATTTCCGGCCGGATCTTTACCATCTGCAGGCAGGTTGGCAAAGAAATCACCACCATAAGTAGAGGCAAACGGTACGGTCTGGTTCAACAGTCCGCCCTGCACCAAGCTGCGCCATTCCATGTTGTAGAAGAAGAACGTCTTCGGATTGTCGCTGTGGTGGATTTCCACCGGGCCGCCCACGTTGAAACCGTAGGTGTTGAAGCGGAATTCAGCTACTTTTGCTGGAGCCGGGTTGAAATAATTACGGGCATCCAAAGCATCATTGCGATTGAATTCCCAAGCCGAAGCATGGAACTGTTTGCTTCCCGACTTCACAACTTCGGTGATGGTGGCTGCTGAAGAAAGACCGTATTCAGCGCTGTAGTTGGAAGTCATGTTGCGAAATTCAGCGATGGCGTCAAGCGAAGGCATAACGCTGCCGCTGCTGCCACCGCGATCGAGGTTCTCACCACCGTCAATCAGCTGCAGGTTGTGACCGGCGCGCTGACCGTTGATGCTGACGTTGCTATCACCGCTGACCGCAGTCGGGGTGATGAAATCGCCCTGTACGCTGGAAGCTCCAGGCGTCAAAGCAAACAATGTATATACACTGCGTCCATTGGTGGAAAGCTGCGTGAGCTGTTGTCCAGTAATGACGCTGCTGACTTCACTGGAGTCCGACTGCACAGCAATCGGGTTAGCTTCAACAGTCACTTTTTCGGAAATCGCACCTACTTTAAGGGCGAAGTCGAGACGATCGCGATCGCCTACGTTCAGGACCACGCCTTCTTTAACGGACGAGGTGAATCCTGAAGCTTCGGCCTTGACGGTGTAATGTCCAATCACAAGACCCGGTGCAACGTATTGGCCGGCATCACTCGTCGCAAAAGTCGTGACTCGACCGGTATCGTTGTTAGTAACTGTAATAGCGACATTGGGGAGTACGGAACCAGAAGGATCTGTGACCGTCCCAACGATGGTCGCCTCTTGGGCGAACGCAAAAGAGCCAAGCAATAGAAGCGCACAAAGGACCGCAACGTTGCGAACCTTTGTAAGAACTGCATTTTGGTACAGATGTTTCATTAACCAGCCTCCGAACATATTTCCTGTCATCTTGGACAGACAGAAAATGCAGACTATTTTTTGGGAAAATAGGTGTACGCGATGTTGGTTTATCGTGCCTTCTAAATCGTTGTCAAGCTCAAAAATTACAATAACGATTTTCTATATCGATTTAGCAACAAATAATCGTTTTTCTAATTCAATTTAGTTTTTTATACGTTTACCTAAATAATCGTTCTTCTAGATCAATTTAGTCTTATCCTTTTAAATCAATCACTTCAGGAATGCCTTGCCCGTTTATGGGCCTTGTGTCACACTGTTCCCCCAATGCCGAAGCGCCGCGCAGGAACCAACGATGCCAACGGGTTACGCGATGCGGAGAAGCCGTCCAGCCTGAAGAATTTGGCTGATTATCTGGGACTGGCGCCTGCGACCATTTCATTGGTCTTAAACGGTGCCGCTATTGCCAGCACCATTTCTCCGGAAACTAAAAAGCTGATTTTTGCGGCGGCCCGCGAGTTCAACTATCGCCCGAATTTCTTTGCCCGCTGTTTACGTACCCGGCGAAGTTTCGCCATTGGCGTGATGGTTCCGGAAGTCAGCGAAGGCTATAACGCGACAGTATTAAGCGGGATTGAAGACCATCTCTTGCAGGAAGGTTATTTTTACTTCGTTGTGAGCCATAGATTTCGTACCGACCTGATCGATGAGTATGTCGAGTTGTTCCTGCATAGATCGGTGGATGGCCTCATCGTGGTCAATACGCCCTGGCAACGCGAACTCTCAGTACCTGTAGTCACAGTGTCGTGCCACCACACGTTGAAGGATGTGCCCAGCATCGTGCTGGATCACCACGTCGCGGCTGAAGTCGCGCTCAAGCACCTTATTAGTTTGGGTCATAATGAAATCGCTTTCATTAAGGGGCAGAGCTTTGTTCCGGACACTGAGGTCCGATGGAAAGCCATCGTCGAAGTTGCCGGGCGGCTCGGTTTCCTGATCAATCCGAAGCTGGTCACTCAAATAGAAGACAATTCACCGCTGCCGCAACTCGGCTATCACGCCATGCAAAAATTGCTGGCGGAAGGCCGGCGACCCACTGCTTTATTTGCCTTCAACGATATTTGCGCCATGGGTGCGATCCGCGCGTTCCATGAGTTCGGACTTCGCGTGCCGGAAGACATTTCCGTAGTGGGATTTGACGACATCGTCGCTGCGGCTTATCAAAGTCCAGGGCTAACAACCGTGCAACAACCGCTGCGAAAAATGGGACGGATGGCCGCCGAAAGCGTTCTTCGCCAGATCGTGCAAACGGATGAGCAAGCTGCCGAGCATCCTCCTGCGCAAATTGTCATTGAACCGGAATTGATCGTTCGCGGAACAACAGCACCTATAGCGCAAAGCAAGTCCGCTGCGAATAATTCCGCTAAAAACAATAACAATAAAGATAGCGCTCGTCTGGTCGCACTCTAATCTCCGTCGTTTACCTAATTCCCAGTCGCACTCTCGCCCCGCTGAAACAAAGCGGCAGTCCGGTCTTCGTACACTGCCTTCCACTGCGGAGTTTCTCTCAAAATATTTGCCAGTGAGGAGTTCTTCGGAACCAGAACCAGTTTGAGCTTGTCCTGATCGAGAACTTTTCTCCAATCCGGCAAGACTTGAACCACTTCCACGTAATCTTTTAAAAACGCGGTGCCATAAAGATCGTGGCGATCATCGACAAAAACCATTGGTTCTGGAGCAAACCGGTAGATTAAATAGCCGCCCCACGCATCCGGCGCAAAGATGGGTCCGGCTATATGTTTTTGCGCGATCCAATCGGAGGCTCCGACCGGGAAATGCGCGGGATCAAAGTGGGCGTCCATAATTCGCCGGGAATTGAAATGGCCCCCATGCGCACAAATCAAGAAAAGTAAAACCACCGCAGCCACCGGCCATACATGTCCGCGAAGATAGAACTCCTGGGCCCCCATACGCTGATTAAACGATCGAAAGCGATTCAGCAACCCGAATAGCGGTCTCCCCTTTCTTTCGCTTCCCTCTTTTCTTTCGCTTCCCTCTTCAAAAATTCCTGTGGACGGCACGGGTGCGCCGATCACGGGTGCAACAATCATGGGTGAGACGATCATGGGTGCAACTATAAGGACCAGCAGCATGCAAGAAATGGGCAAATTCCTCGCCGCATAAAAGCCACTATGGACGGCAAACAATATCACAAGCACCTGTGAGATGCGCGGCTTTTGCCGCGACCATACTAAGGCTGCAATCGCGACTAACAGCAAAAGGATGAAGCACTGCTGGGCCAGACCATGAAAATTCGGGGACCGGAACTCGTCAATATGGTCCATGAGCCAGCGATCGGTTAAATAACCGTATATATGAAGATAGAGTTTGGAACCGTACGGATTGAGGAACGTGGCTAACAAAGAAAGGATTGAGACAGTTCCCAAACGTTGCAGCCAAACCAGTATTTGTACGCGCTCTTCTGGACGCAGGAAGAACTGGATGACGCCACTTGCAAAATAAATGCCAAGCAGAACGAACCCCATCAAAAATCCTCCATGGACGTTCGCCCAGAAGAGCATAATTACGGGAAGCGAATAGAAATGATCTTTATTATTGGTATTGGTATTGGCATTGGTATGTATATTTAGCGGTCCGCTCGAATCCAAAATCTGGAAGCATGTGATGGTCAACAACCAACTTACGATATGGGGCCGGGCAAACAGGTGGATTGAGGATGCGCCAAAAGCAAGGATCAATAAGAATAATGATGCAACGACGCTTCCGCCTCGCCGCAGGCTTAAACGAAACAGCAGTGCAAACGT
>DASXCC010000134.1:0-18366 GCA_036491415.1 Terriglobales bacterium
AAGGACAGCTCCAGAACGTAACAAATCACGGCGAGTCAACTTGGACATGCGAGACCTCGTATCGATATATGGAAAATAAACGCTGAAAGCTCTTTTGCGATTCGACTAAAGAATGAGTGCCGCTGTAATCGCTTACATGAAAGCACCAACAATACATGAAAGCACCAACAATATAAGTCATAGAGCGGGAGCAGCACAATGAAGGAGCCGCACTATTTGGAAACGATGTTTTTTGAGCGCCAATCATGCAGCGCCAATCGTTCAGATTTATACGGGGAGTGTTAAAATGGCCGCCTTCGATCCACTGGAGACTCTTCCATGAAAAATTTCCGTGTTTTTGGCTTGATCATTTCTATTTCTATTTTTGGATTTTTGTTTGCCATTGCTTCGTTCGCGCAGAATGCGGCCTCGCAATATCAGGCGCTCCCAACTGAAATGCCTGACAAGCTCGAGCCTGTGACCAGCACATTCGAATATGTGCGGCAGGATGTGATGATCCCGATGCGCGATGGAATCAAGCTGCATACGGTAATCCTGATCCCCAAAGGGGCGAAGAATGCGCCGATCCTGCTGACGCGGACGCCTTATAGCGCTGACACTTTGACCAGTCACGATCCGCGCGGCGGAGGCGGGACGGACGCAATGCTTAGCAGCCATCTGGGGCCGATTTTGAACGGGTATGACAATGCAACGGAAGTGATCGTCGAAGGCGGATACATCCGCGTGGTGCAGGATGTGCGGGGAAAGTATGGCTCTGAAGGGGATTATGTGATGAACCGGCCGCTGCATGGGCCGCAGAATGCAACGCCCGTCGATCATGCGACGGACACTTATGACACGATTGATTGGCTGGTGAAAAATATTCCGGAGAGCAATGGCAAGGTGGGGATTCTGGGAATTTCGTACGATGGATTTTTGCCCCTGATGGCGCTGGTCAATCCACATCCGGCATTGAAGGTTGCGGTCCCGATGAATCCGATGGTGGATGGTTGGATGGGCGACGATTGGTTTCACAACGGCGCGTTTCGCCAACAGAACATGCCGTACATCTATGAACAAGACGGCACGCGTCGCAATACGGAACGCTGGTGGTCGAGCGAATATGACGACTACGACCTTTATATGCGGGCGGGATCGGCAGGAGAGTTAGGGCGCGAGCGCGGACTGGAGCAGACGGGATTCTGGCGGAAGGTGCTGGCACATCCGACTTATGACGCGTTCTGGCGCGACCAGGCAGTGGACAAAATATTGGCGGAGCAGCCGCTGAAAGTTCCCGTAATGCTGGTACATAGTTTGTGGGACCAGGAAGATATTTACGGAGCCATCGCGGTTTATAAGGCGATCAAGCCAAAGGACACAAACAACGACAAAGTGTTTCTAGTGATAGGGCCCTGGCACCATGGGCAGGAAATCGATGAAGCCAGTTCGCTGGGGACAATAAAGTTCGACAGCGATACAGGGCTTTATTTCCGGCGGAATATTTTGCGGCCGTTTCTGGACCATTACCTGAAAGATGACGCGCCGAAGTCGGATGTCGCGCCGGTGACGGCGTTTGAGACGGGAACCAACAAGTGGGAGAAGTTACCGTCGTGGCCGGCAGGTTGTGCGGAGGGATGCTCGTTAAACAAAACGCCGCTTTATTTGGAAGCAGGGTTGAAGTTGGATTTCGCTGCTCCGAAAAATGGGGATGCCGCATATGAGGAATATGTTTCTGATCCAGCGAAGCCGGTAAACTACCGCACGCGTCCGAACCAGCCGATGGGCTACGACGAGGGCTACACGTGGGCGGAATGGTTAGTGGATGATCAGCGGAATGCTTCGGGGCGTCCGGATGTTTTGTCGTATGAGACGGATGTTTTGAAGGAGCCGGTGAAGATCAGCGGGCAGCCGATTGCGAATTTAGTGGCTTCGACCAGCGGAACGGATTCCGACTGGGTTGTGAAGGTGATCGATGTGTATCCGGATGAAGTGGCCGGACAGGCGGCGATGGGAGGCTTCCAGCTTATGATTTCCGCGGATATTTTCCGCGGACGCTATCGCGAGAGCCTGGAAGTGCCGAAGGTGATTGAAGCAAATAAGCCGCTGATCTATCGATTTGCCTTGCCAACGGCGAACCACGTATTCCTGCCGGGGCATCGAATCATGGTGCAGATCCAGTCGAGCTGGTTCCCGCTTTATGACAGAAACCCGCAGACGTTTGTGCCGAATATTTTCTGGGCGAAGCCGGGCGACTACCAAAAAGCAACCCAGCGCATTTATCATGCGCCGGGCCAGGAAAGCTTTATTGAATTGCCGCTGGTGAAGATGCAGTAAAGCGTTACAGCGGCTATTGCGCCGTTTCCGCGAACGTCGCTACCGGATGCCCTAATCCGTAGGGGCCTTCAGCCGTCACATGGACAACAGCGCCAGAGGATGACGGTACAGTCAACGTTACGGTTGCGATGCCAGCAGCATTGGTCTTAGCGATTTGCTTGGTGGAATTTCCGTGGGATCCATTACTCAGGGTTCCTGAATCTACAGTAAATAAAACCGAAGCTCCTTGTGAAAGCGATACGCCGCAAGGCGGAGCGCTGCATATTGGAGTTCCGATAGAACTACCCGGATTCAGCGTCACAGAAAGAGTGATTTGTGATCCTGCAGCAGGAATAGCGCTGGCCGTGCTGTTGGTGAGAGTTGCTGCAGGATTGCCAACAACTAACCATCCACCTTTGGTTTGAGCGTTGGTGCCGTCTGTTCCTGTAACCGTAAAGTGGCAGAACCCTGGCGTGGAACCGGCATTCAAAGTGATGGTTCCGGGAAGGGTTGCGGTCGTCAGGTTAATGCTGCCGCCTGTGCAGGCGGGCGCTCCGGCGAAAGCGTCAAACACAGCGTTCGTTAGAGTAATGGTTCCGCTGCCACTCAGCACTTGCGGAGAAAACGTGATGGAACCGCCCGCAGGCGCCATAATTTCCGCTGGATTCAGTTCCCATTCCGTTCCCGGATTTGTGGGAGTTCCCGAAATCACAAGAAGCGTGATGGAGTATGGGGCGAAAGTTTGAGTAGAACTCCAAGCCTGCGACGCTGAGGCATTGATCGCAGTCGGGCTGGAGTTTGCAAGCGTGTAGGACTTGAACGATGTTGCCGTATAGCCGCTCAATGCGAATTGAACTTGCGCGGAGTTCGTGGGATCGCCATTCACAACCATGATGGTCATGTTGCCATTAGTTGAATTCACGGCAGAGTAAGTGGCGAAGGTGCTGGGATTGCCATCGTTGGTGGTGCCGATAGAAATATCGCCGAATGTGCCGTGGGCGCCGTCGTAGTTCCGGTAAAGTTTCAGCGCCAGATATCCGGGAGCCGCGGGATCCTGCGCGGTCCAGCGGCTAGCGAGATATACATCCTGCTGGCCGAGGATTCCATATCCCATGGCGTCGGAAAGCGCGGTTGAAAAATCAAAGTGAGTTGGATTCGATGTATCCGCGAATCCAGTTGCCCATTCGGTGATGGCGAACTTCGTTCCCGGGTACGTTGTGTTCATGAGCGCCTTCATACGCGGAATGCGGAAGGTAATAGTGCGCTGCGGTTGAATGGAAGTGGCAAAGATCTGATTCACTTCCTGAGCTTCACTTACACGCGTGGGGTCCCACCAATCGCGGAATGCCCGTATGGCTGATGCCTGTTTTTGCGCGGTAGTTTGGCTGGAAAGGCCATCGGGTGATTCCGGATAGGCGTGAATATCGAAAATATCAAGGGAGCGCACCCCATCAATTTGGTCATACCAATAAACGTCGTTGAGCCACCAGGAAAGCAAGTCAACATTGCCGTGGGCTGCTTTGTCGTTGCCATTGGCGCTATTCCAATAGAAGAACCAGCAGCAACTTACCGGACCTAAACGGATAGCGTCCGGATCCCAAGTTTTTAAGTTACGCGCTTCAAGCAGATACGTGTCGCGCCACTCTTCATAACCTACAGCTGTGGGGTGGACGTCGCGGTGCGTGCCGCTCCAGATGTCCACTTCATTGTCCATGTTGTAGAAGTGAGGCACTGTGGTGCCGAATGCCGCGGCTAAAGCGGCTGCCCATTGATTGCGATACACGCTTCCTGCGGGATCGCTGGAGCCGGGTTGATCGAGTAAAGGTACATAAGCATCGTTCGGATCATTGCCGGTGACGGGCGTGGGATTCGAAGAGCAACTGGAATTCAACAACAATCCATTTCCCGCATCGGTATTGAAACTATCGACGGTACATTGTGCGCCGTATTTCGAAACTGAAAAGCTCCAATGTCCATTGTTGTTTTCGGTTGTTTTCGCTGCCCAGGGCAACATTGGCATGGTCATCAGCGGATCTCCGCCAGCAGTCCTAACGTCTGTAACCCACTGCGTGGAGTTGCCATCGATACCGTCGCCGAAGCCATTGGTATTGAAATCTTCGTAGAAGAAATCATTGGCGGAATTGTTGGTGTGTAATTGCCAGTTGTAGGTGGATGTTGCGTTTCCGCCCCAACGTACGGCAGTCATTCCACTGTCGGTGACCGCCGCTGCATTTTTTGGAAAGCTGCCGCCGTAGACGAACGGACTGATCGCGTGACGATTGTTCATCACGTCAATGGTGACATTGACCGAGGCTGAAGCGCCTCCTGTGGGTGTTGCTGTGGCCTGGCTGGAATTTGCGCTTTCACCGGCAGTGTTCACGGCGGTGACTACATAGAAATAAGCTGTGCCGTTGGTCAGGCCAGTGTCAGTGAAACTAGCGGCAGTTGGGGAGTTCACGGTTGTGTAGGGGCCGCCGGTAGCGGTTCCGCGTTTAACGTGATAGCTGGTAGCGCCGGTGCTGGCAGTCCAAGTTAATGCAACTTGCGTACTACCCGCCGTCGCGGACAAACCTGTTGGCGCAGCAGGCACCGTAGGAGTTGTTCCTGTGCCTCCGCCACCTCCCGAAGAGGAACCACCGCCTCCACAACCAGAAAGCGTTAAGCCCAACATTAAGAAAAGAAAACTCCGACGCGCGACAGCCCATTTCAGGAAGCTCATAGTTGCGAAATCATATCGTTGAATTGGTCCCTAAATAAAGATTGTTGTTGGGTACGTACGTACATGCTCCGGGTTGAATAGCTATTGCAAACAGGAATGTTATGTGCTGACGCGGTGAACTAACGTGATGTGTGTTTGTCATTTGTAAATTCGTCCAGAATTTGGATGTGGTGCGCGGCTGTGCAAAATCGAAGATTGTCTGCGTTGGGACTCGGTTACCCGCAAATTCGTGCGCGTCTATATTATTGATTATAAATACTTTATTGGCGAATATGGGAATTTAAATTCAATTACTTACGTTCATTGTCATCCTGGTTTTTCGCCAAGATAATCGTCATTAGAAATCCCTAAAAAAGGATTCGGTATTAGTGTAAAGATAACTCTCCCCTCAGCACAGTAAGTACAGAACATGAATAAACGACATCAAGGATATTCGGCTTTAATACTGGGCGCGTTCGTGTGCCTGCTGCTGGTCTTGTCCGGTTGCGCGCGCCGGGGTGTGAATCTGGCTTTGCTGGAGAGCGCGAAGAATGTTCATGAGGCTGCGGGAGACGCCAGCAACTATGGAAGGCCGGTACGGATTCAAGGAGTTGTTACCTATTACGATCCGGAATGGCGGCTGTTGTTTTTGCAAGACGCAAGTGGCGGATTCTTTCTCAACGCGAATGAAAATGTTGCGAACGTAAAGCCAGGGAAACTTTTAGAAGTCAGTGGGAAGTTGGCGCCTTCGAACATTGGTATTGAGGACCCGGAATTTCGAGTTCTCGGCGATGCGCCTTTTCCTGCTCCGCAAGCTTTGCCGAATTCATCTGTTGATCCAACGAAGCTGCGGCTTTCGCAGTGGGTGCACGTGGAAGGAACCATCCACGCGGCATGGTACGAAGATGGCCGCCTTACCTTAAATATTGCGGATGGGAAGCAGCGCGCGCGAGTGCGAGTTTTGAATCGCAAACAATTACGTCCGATTGATCTGATTGGGTCGAAGGTGAAGGTCGCGGGTGTTTCAGCGATTGCGACGGATGACAAAGGCGAACCCGCAGGCATTCAAGTTCTGGTTTCGTCGGTAGATGATTTTCAGTTTGATGGAAAAAAGATCGGAAATCCTTTCACGACGAGTCCGGAGCCGTTCTCCGCAGCGCTCAAGCAAAATGCGGGAACGTTGGTACATCTTGCGGGAACGGTTGTGGAGCAAAAGCCGGGCGGCGTGCTTTTCCTGAGCGATGGTTCCAGCAAAGTTGCGGCAAAGCTGGTGGATGATTCACAGCTGGCTCCGGGAGACCCGGCGGAACTGGTTGGCTTTACCAGCGCCTCACACGACTATGAAATCGAAGACGCGATCGTCCGCATTGTCGCGCCGCGGTTGACGTTGGAAGATTCGCACCAGAACGGAACGCTACGAACGCTGCGCGAGTTGAAATCGTTGACGGTCGAGGCGGCGTCGAAGAACGTGTCTGTAGATGTGACCGGCACGATCACATTCCTGGATCCGTCGTGGAGCATTCTCTTCCTACAAGACAAGACTGCGGCTGCTTATGTGGACATACACAGCGTCAACGTGGAAGCTCATTTGGGCGATGTGGTGCGCGTGCAGGGATTCAGCGCGCCGGGAGAATATGCGCCAATCATTACGAAGCCAACGATTACGTTCCTTCACAAAGGATCGCTGCCAAAGCCGTTGCAATTATCTTTACAAGCATTGTCGTCGGGGAAGTTTGACAGCAGTCTGGTGGAAATTCATGGCGTAGTGCATTCGGTGCAACTACAAAGCCAGCATACTTTTAAGCTTTCGATTGACGGGCATAATTTCGCCGTCGAGTTTCCGATCATGGCGAACACTTCCAAAATCCAGGACCAATTGCTGGATGCGGAAGTCCGCGTGAATGCCGTGTGTGGCGCAGTGTTTAATGAAAAACGCCAGCTGGTGGGGCTGAAATTTTTCGCGCCCAATGTGGAGAGCGTGAAGATTGTGGAGTCCGCCTCCATTGGTTCCGAACTGAAAGTGCGTCCGATTGTGACACTGCTGCGGTTCGACCCGCAGAATCTTTCCGTGCATCACGTGCGGATTCGTGGTTCGGTGACGCTGCAGGATTCCGACGCGGGTTTCTATGTGCAGGATTCGAGCGCGGCGATTTATGTTATGCCTGAACAGAAAACGCAGCTGCACGCGGGTGAGGTTGTCGAGGTCTCCGGATTTCCGGTAGCAGATGCGGAAGGGCCGTATTTGGAGGACGCGGTTGTCAGCGATCTAAAGAAGACGTCTGAAGTGCAGCCCGTAAAACTTGATGCGAGTGAGTTGACCACCGGTTTGTATGGTTCACAGCTGGTGAAAGTGGACGGAGAATTACTGGAAAGAACTACGGGACCGCAGCAGGAGGCGATGATCCTGCGCGCCGGCCAGCTTGATTTGCGAGTGCGATTGCGAGGAGTGAAGGTCGCGGAGGAAATTCGCACCGGAAGTTTATTGGAAGTCACAGGAATTTTGCAGGCGGAGAGCTGGCGCGATCATCATTCCTTTCGCATCGCTCTGCGGTCTCCAGCGGATGTGCGCGTGGTCAGCGCCGCCTCGTGGTGGACGGCGGAGCACACGGTGCGGGTATTAACGTTGGCGATCATCGCAATTCTTGTTGTGCTGCTGTGGGTTTCGTATCAGGCGTATCGCGCACGAACGCATGAGGCCAGACACGATCCGCTGACAGGATTGCAGAACCGCGGAGCCGCGCTGGAATATTTAGAGCGGCAGCTTGCACGCGCGATCCGCGAAGGTTCGTCGATTGGAATTATTCTTGCCGACGTGGACCACTTCAAAAGAATTAACGACACGTTTGGACACCAGGCGGGCGATGCTGTGCTTGAAAAGATTGCTGTGCTGTTGAGCGCGGACCTGCGTCCTTATGACCTTGTAGGCCGCTATGGCGGAGAAGAGTTTCTGATCATCGTTCCGGCTTGCGATACGCGTACCGCCAAAGAAATTGCAGAACGTATCCGTTCAAGAATCATGGAAGAACAATTCTTTCCGACAATCCCTGCTGAGTCTCTGCCGGTCACTTGCAGCTTCGGGCTGGCGGTTGCGAATGGAGCGTCATGGGACGTGGATTCGATCCTGGATTCGGCCGACCGTGCGCTGTATGCAGCAAAGAATGCGGGAAGAAATCGTGTGGTGTTTGCGAATTCCTCCTTCAAGAAAATTAATCCGCGATAAGACCTAATACCCGCTGTTTTTATTGAGCCGATTTTGTTCAGATTATTCTGGTTAACTCTGCTTTCGTTGCCTTGCCTGCAACCGCTTAGACCTTCGTAATGACGAAGATTCTCCATTTGCCCGTGATGTGCCGATAAGGAAGATAGCAACTCCCGTCTAAACTCTTATTTGGAACTCTTAATTAGCAAAAACAGGGTCAGCAAAACAGGGTCAGTAAACAGGCGCTGGGGAACACAAGCATGGAACAATCCTGGGCACTCATACATCTCCCGCCGTTTCCGCCGTTGGCGCTCAAGATCATGCGGATGGTGTCTCGCAAAGACGTGCCGATGAAGCAGTTGAGCGATTTGATCAGCGCAGACCAGGTATTTTCCGCCCAGATATTGATGATTGCGAATTCTCCGCTTTACTCGCCGAGCCGGGAGATTACCAGCATTTTGCAGGCGACGACACTGCTGGGGCTGGAAAGAATGAAAGGTCTGGCGGTGACCGTGGGAGTGAGGACATACCTCGGGGATTGGTTCAATCTCACGTCACTGCGAGCCTGCTGGAGGCACAGCATTGCGTGCGCATTGATCTCGGAGAAATTAGCCGCGGCCGCGCACATGGATAAAGACACTGCGTACACCGCCGGGTTGATTCATGACATCGGCCGCCTTGGACTGGCTGCGTTGCAGCCCGAGCCTTATGCGAAATTCTTGGAAGGAACCGCGCAGACTCCGTGCGACATTTTGCGCAGTGAGGGGGAGATGTTTGGCTTAGACCACTGCGAAGCGGGGAAACATCTGGTGGAAGCGTGGAATTTGCCGGAGAGTTTTTCCGAAGTCGTATCGCGGCACCACGAGCCACGGCATTGGGGAGAAGACGATCCACTTTCCATTGTGCACCTGGGCTGTTCGTTGGCGGATAGTTTAGGGTTTCCGGCTGCGCATGGGCTTAATCCGCGCGAGTACGAAGACTTGATTGCTGAAGTTCCGGAAGGTGAGCGGGGCAAATTTCCTGTAAAAGCGGAAGAAATGACTTACGCGGTCGCGGGACAGATCAACGCGATTGAGAGCATGTAGTCTTATTTTCTATTCTTATTTCCAATAACCAATATTTTTAAATCTTTATTTTTTAAAATCTTTATTTTGTGCCGGGGCTGAAAAAACTAGGGCTAAAAAACAAAGACCACGCCGAGGCGTGGCCTATGTTTAGTTGCGGGCGGTGCGATTGACGTTCATCTACTGCCGATCATCGATTACTTTTACTGGTGCTACCGGAGCGGCAGATGCAACAGTTCCGGTGGATGCATTTCCCGAAGCTGCTGCCGGGGCTGCTTCCTGGGTTTCCGGAGAAGCAATCTTTACAGTCGCGAGAATCCATTCCAGCTTGTGAAATACTCCGCTGCGATTGACGGGAGTGACCGTTTCATCGTCGCCAACGCTTGCGGTCTGCATGCCAAGCGTGAATTCGTAGCAATTGCCATTCTTATAGACGTGATAGTACTTCGCGTCGGCCTGTTTGTCCTCGCCAACGATGGTTTCCATTACGCTGAATTCCGTGTTGCCGATCTTCACCTTGGGATGCGAAGCCGGTTTGTCGGTTGAAGCGACGGAAGCCGTTGTGTCTTTCGAATCGGAATTGGAGTTCGCGCTGGCATTCACATCAGAACTCGGATTCGCCGGCGCCGCGTCCTTCGATGGCATTGCATCCGAAGAAGCGAACTGATTGCATTGTTCTTCAGTCAGTTTAGGAGCAACGCTGGTATTGAAGAAAGCAGAAGCGAAGTCCGTGCCAGGATACAATCCGTTCGGCAATTCGACCGCGCTCAAGGTTGTTCCACCGGCTTGCGAGAAGTTCATGGGAACTGGGCCGAGGCCGTTCCATTCCACTTTCGCGTCGTCGCCCAGCTTCAGGCTGTCATATTTGGGATAGCGAAAAGAAACTCCGAAATCCTTGTTGCTATAGGTCGCAGTTGGGATCTTTGCTTTCACTGTTTTCTTTGCCGGCTTTTTCGCGACCGGTTCCGGCGTGGTGACCGGCGTAGGCGCGGGGGTCATAGGTTGATTGCTGGCTTGCGAAGTCGGCGCGCTGATGGTGGTCTTGGCGGCCTTCGAGCAGCCAACGCTTTGCAGCATGGCGATGCCCATGAGAGAAGCGGCTATGGCCGATCCGACGATGGTGATCGTTTTGGGTTTGTGGGTGTTCTTGTGGTTGCCCGGTTTGCCGGGAATGGGGCGAGTCGGTTGGCTCTTCGACACTTGTGACTCTGGCTTTGGTTCCGGCTTACCATTCAAATTCAATTGCGTAAACTGATTCATAATCTCCTCCGATTCTGGTGTTCCCAGTCGCAGAGAAGAAATGCACGGGAGAAGCCGTTGCGGGAATTATTGATTTTCAGGGAGTTAGCGAGAGCCTGGGCTTGCGATTTGTAGTAGCGCAGACACTATTGTGGAACCGGAGACACGAACGAGACCATTGAATGTCTCCAGCAAACTCGGTAGGAATTTTTTCGGTAGTTTTTTCGAGTATGCGAAAGTCGTTTTCCACCTGCTGTAGCGAGGCGCGCGCGGGGCGCCCTGACTTGAGTTCTTCGTCGAGCCGATAAATCAAAAGCTGCTGCGAGAGTTGCGGCGAAGTGCTGTGCAAGGCATTGTTGCGGCACAGACCGATTTGCACGGTGCGGCCATCTTTTTCCATTTCTAAAATTGCATGACCGGTTTCATCCATTTGCGGAATGGCTTGAGCGTCAACCGCCGGCCACTTACGGAAGGAATCTTCCGAGACGTCTAGATATTTGAGGCGCAGCGCATCCAGGCGCTCCTGATAAACATGGCGTGCCTCGGGCGAGATGGGAGCTTCGAGGCCACGGGAGATGTCAAACATCAAGGCATTGCGACCGGGATCAAAATGCCAATTGGTTATGTAGGCGGTTTCTAATCCTCCGATGGCAAACGGATGCAGGAAGAAGAAAAGCGCCATATATTTCTTTTCAAACAAAGCAGTTTCGAGCACGCCATGAATAGGCTTGCTGCGCTTGGTGCCCGGCACTTGCGGGATGATGAACGGAGTCATCTCGATACCGGGATGATGCTTGCTGTAATGAACCAGAGTTTTAGCCACTTGCTTGGGCGTCGTCACGCCGAGGTCTGCAATGATGCTGCGATGCGTGGCATGCGGATAGTAAAAATTGATGATCTGCTTGGAGAAGTCGGCGCAGTTGCTATGCAGCAGATTATAGAGGCCGTGATTCGGCGACGAATTCAACAAGTGAATCAGCGCATCGTCCTGCTCTGGGCGCGTGGGGATTTGAAATCCGTATAAAGTGCGATCGTACGCGGAGCCGTTGAGTTCATACCAAGGGCCCCTGGGTTCGGTGTTTCCAGAAGCGGCACTATCGGAAGTGTCATTTTTGGACGTGCCATTCTTGGACGTGGGAACATTGTTCAAGAGAGCTTTTAAGTGCGGCAAGTATTGATAACGAAGAAAGTCAACCAACTTGGGGTCGGCGTATAGAGGAATATCTCCGGGTTTTTCGACAGCGTACAAATACGGGATGAGCGGGATGGCGATCCAGTCATAACCAGCGATGCCGTGGTAGCGGGCGATGACGACGCCGGTTTCTCCGGGGGCGCAGCGGCGCAGGCGAATCGGCGAAGCCTCGCAGACACGGGAAAGATAAACGGCCGCGTGGCCGGTCCCGGCAAAATTTCCGTCATAGCTATAGGGTTCTTCAAGAAGCAAGGTCGCTTGCGCGTGGACCAAAGAATGGCCAGACACAACCAATGCCAGAACTAAAAAAATACGCTGGAATCTGTTTCTCATACACGCTGCTTACGGATACTCAGATGCAAAATTTATGAGAACAATTTCCTAAAGCACGCTACGCGGTACTGTAGTCACCTCTCTCTAGAATAGATGTAGTTTTTGAGGGAAAAGTAAGTACGAAAGTGCTAGTACGTTGTGGATTTGTTACGGGGTAATTTTGGAAGGTAAGGCTAAGTCTAAGTCTGGGTTATCCGGCCTAGCTGCAATTACTCCCATTTCATGTGTATCTTCGATATCAAGCGCAATTCCCGCAGGTTTTCAAGCGTTCAAAGTAACCTGCATATGCCTCGTTTCAAGTTATTCAAATTGTTTGCGAAATTGGGCAAATTGCTCTTTTAAGTTGGCCACTTCCTCGCGTAACGCGGTGACTTCGCTCTCAAGCAGGACGATTCTGTCATTCTCAGCAGGGCTTGCAACATGCGCAGAAGAAGATGCTGGGATCGTTGTATATCCTTCAACATCGCCAGCGAGCAGATGCATGAAGCGCGATTCTTTCGTTCCCGGCTGGCGGGGGAGCATTTTGGCGAGCGCCGGTTCGCGCTGCATGAGGCGCTGCAAGGTGGATTGCACGTCGTCCAAAGCTTCGAAATGGAACATGCGCTCGGTGCGGCCGCGAAGTTCACCCGGAGTTTGCGCGCCGCGGAGCAGCAGAACGCAGAGGACGGCGATTTCGCGGCGGTCGAAGTTGAAAACTTCCTGACTGCGGTGTTCGTATTTTGTGACACGGCTGTCGGCACCCCTGGCCGGGCCGGCAAGGCGCTTCTCCTGCAAGGTATGCAGGGCCTGACGGACGGTTTCTTCGTCGTAGGCGGTTACGGGCTCGCGATTGTTCTTCTGATTACAGGCGTTCACAAGCGCGTTAAGAGAGAGCGGATAATAATCCGGCGTGGTGATGTCTTTTTCGATGAGCGCGCCGAGAACGCGGACTTCCACTTCATTGAGGACCATAGGGGACGTTCAAGCCTTTCGCGGATTGCGGGTTCTATAGAACAATTCGAGTTGAAATGATTGTAATGCCAAGAATAGATTAGCTTTCTACTTCCTGACGGGGCTTGGCAAGCGGCTCAAATCCTGCGAGTGGTTCGTTGAGCGTGTAAGAACAAGCAGGTCCCTCGACTTGCATAATCATTTGCCTGCGCAAACGATTATGCTGCTGCGCTCGGGATGACAGGTAATTAAATCGGGAGACAAGTATTAAATCTGGGGGACAGGTAATTGAATCGTAAATCAACTGATCCACCAAATTTTTATACATTTGATAACTTTTTGAGAAATTGTACGTCCTGTAGCAAAGGAGATTTCATGCGTCAACTCACCCTATTATGCGCAGTTCTTGCTCTATGTATTGCGGCAGTTGCTCAGACGGCTGCTCCCTCGGCTTCGCCGGCTGGGGCCTTGCCCAAGCTGGACCGTTTCAACGTGGACATGGTGGATAAGAGCCTTGACCCGTGCACAGATTTTTTTCAATACGCATGCAGCAAATGGATGAAGGCGAATCCCATACCACCCGACCAATCGGGTTGGGGGACGTTCAGCGAACTGGCCATCTGGAATGTAGCTGCGGTACACCAGACGCTGGAAGATTCATCGGAAGCTTCGAGTCCGACGCCGATCCAGAAGAAAGTTGGAGATTATTATGCTTCCTGCATGGACGAGGCCACGATCAACAAAGCCGGACTTACGCCGTTGCAGCCGCTGCTTGACCGCATCAGCAATATGAAGAACAAGTCGCAGATGCCGGAGATTATTGCGGAGATCCATAAGACGATCCGCCCGGCGAACTTAAATTTTATTGATGCGGAATACCAGGGAGTGCTTTTTGGATTTTATGCGTCTGCTGATCTTGACGATGCAAGGAAGATGCTGGCGGTGTTGGATCAATCGGGCATGGGACTTCCAGCGCGCGAGTTTTATTTGAAAGATGACGACAAGTCAAAGCAGATCCGCGATGAGTATGTGAAGTATGTCTCGCACATTCTGACGCTCAGCGGTGAGCAACAGGCCCAGGCGGACTCAGAGGCGAAAGCGATCCTGAGCATGGAAACCGCGATGGCGAATGCCGCGATGGACATTGTGCTGCGGCGGATCCGAAGAACATTAACAATAAATTGTCATTGAAGCAGGTGCAGGCGTTGACGCCGTCATTTGACTGGAACGCGTACCTGGGCGCGATGAAAGTTCCGTCACAGGATGTTTACCTGTTGCCATCGCCGGATTTTTTTCGTGGCGTGGAGAAACTGATAAGTGGAGAGTCACTGGAAAACTGGCGGGCCTATCTGCGTTATTCGTTGCTGCGGTACATGAGCAGCTCATTGAGCCAGCCTTTTGTGGACGCGAACTTTGATTTCTTTTCGCATACGCTGAACGGCGCACAGCAACTGCAGCCGCGGTGGCGACGCTGCTCAACGTATGCGGATGCCGATATGGGCGAAGCGGTCGGACAAGCATACGTGACGAAATATTTCCCTCCGGAAAATAAAGAGCGCATGGTGCAACTGGTGAAGGCGCTCGAAACGTCGTTGCACAAGGACATCGATGCGCAGAGCTGGATGTCGCCAGAGACGAAGAAGCTGGCGTATGCGAAGCTGGACTCGCAGGTGGACAAGATTGGCTATCCAGACCATTGGCGCGATTATTCTCCGCTGGAAATCAAGCGCGATGATTTTGTCGGCAACGTGGAGCGGTCTTCAGCTTACGAGATGGAGTATCGCGTGAATCAGGTAGGCAAGGCTTCGAACCGTTATTTGTGGGGGATGACGCCGCCTACGGTGAATGCATATGAGGATTCTCAGACCAATACGATCAATTTTCCGGCGGGTATTTTGCAGCCTCCGTTCTTCGATGGTTCGCAGATCAGCGCTGTGAACTTTGGCGGAATTGGCGTGGTGATCGGGCACGAAATTATCCACGGCTATGACGATGAAGGCCGGAAATTCGGCGCCGACGGAAATCTGCGCGATTGGTGGACGGCAGCGGACGCCAAGAATTACGAAGAGCGCGGGAAGTGCATTTCCGACGAATACACGCAAGATATACCTGAAGCGGGCGTAAAGCAGAATGGCAAGCTGAGCTTAGGCGAGGACACGGCTGACAACGGCGGAATCCATATTTCTCTTGCGGCTTTGCAGGACACTCTTAAAGCCGACGGCAAGGGTTTGGACAGTCCGGCGGGAAATGGGTTGACTGAATTGCAGACTTACTTTTTATCTTATGCCAACATCTGGTGCGGAGAGTTGCGTCCCGAGGCGGCAAGGACGGCGGTACTGTCGCAAGGACATTCACTAGGGCATTATCGGGTGAACAATGTTGTCGGCAATATGAGTGAATTCGCACATGCCTTCGGATGCCATGCGGGGCAGCCGATGGTGCATGAGAACGCTTGCCGCGTCTGGTAAATAAAACTCAAAACAAAACACAAGGGCCGATCGATTAAACGATCGGCCTGATTTTTTTGGCTAAGTTCTGTTTAGTGGTGATCGTGACGCCAGTGCCAGTACTGTTCCTGCTGGTCGTGGTTCAGCTTCTTGTAAGGACGATTACCAACGTGAACCGAAACTGCCCATTGGCTGTAGTAATTCTGCTCATCCGCGTTCCACGGATGATAGTCGTGGTAATACGGATCATAAGCGCGATAAGGATGACCGCCGCCGCAGGCGGTGGTGAAAACCGGAGCGGCAATCGCAGCCGCGAGTGCTAAAGAACCTAACAAACGAGATGTGCCTCGCATTTTCCCTCCTGGATGGTGTTAACCCGAATGCAACACCAGTAGATTCAAAACCCGACATCTGCCACTTTGTTGCTCCACGGCGATGCGGCGTTGCCCTCTTTGCGAACAAGCCTGCGCTGACCCGATACACTGCGGCATTTGACTGTAGAATCCGTACGTGTCGGGGTAGGCCAGCGCCTTCGCCTACAGGGTTTTTGCATTTGGGACAGGCGCGAACATTCTGGATGGCGGCGCAGAGCCAAGAAATCCACAGCGGGGCTTTGATTCTCAGCAATTTTGATTTTCCGCAATGAGGATTTGAATACCAATAATGCGGATCTTGATTTGTAAATGCACGGTAGGAAGGTTTATGTGAACAGGGGATTCAAGCCGCGAACCCGCCGCTGTGATAGCTGGCTAAAATTTGTAACCGAAGCCGATAGAAATCACTGGATAAAATTTGAACGGCGCAATGTCGTGATTCAGTTTGTCCTGCTCCGCCTGCAGGTTAGATTGAAAGCTGGGATCGCTGGTAACGGTCTGACAGTTTACGCCGCTGGAGTCGCAAGCGCTGCCGGAAAAATCCAGAGCAAGGCGAGGTGTATTTTGGTAAATCACACCGAACTCCACAGGTATACTCCAATGTTTATGATCGCGCGGAACGAGGTTGCCCCATCCGAAAACGAAAGCGGGAGCCACTCGCTTGAAGTCGAGTTTTGCATTGCCGGCGAGAGGATCGTTGGGATCGCTGACGTAATCGGTATCGTTAAAAGTGAAAGTCTGAGTGCCGGGTACCAACGAATTCGCGGTCACTTTATTTCCGTTGTAAACCAGAAGACCTGGGCTCAAGTGGAATGATCCGTGAAGCGGAAACCAATCGAAGTAAGCTTCGGTGGAGCGGAAATTTAATTTACCGACGTATGTGACGCCATCCTGGCTGAGCGTGCGGTCGTAGTTGAAAAAGTTAAACCCTACGCGAACATTTGCGTGGCTCATGACCGGCACTGCGGCCTCCACGCCAACTCCCAATGAAGAAATTTTTACACCAAGGCCGATTTTGCCCGAGGGTCCGAATACGCTCGGCTTAGCGGAAGGCGGAGTTTGTACTTGTACGTGCGCTGAAGAATCTTGAGGCGCATTCGCAGAATTACCAACGGCATCCGATGCGAGAGCGGTAGACAACAAGGAAATGCTGAATAACAGCGCACCGGCAATGAGAGCTAACTTTTTCACGTGAAAAAAACTCCGAGAGATGAGTTTGAGTACAGGGTTGCGCTCATACTATCCGCGGAGTTGGGCATTTGTGGCGGATCAACGAGAAGAAAAAATACGAAAGTAATCCAATATGAGAACGCTATGAGAGAAAACTCAAAACGGGAATTTTCTCTCACGCGCGATGTCTGAGTTCCAGTCAAGTCGACTCAGTTTGGATGCTTCCTTACTAATGTTTCTAGATTTTGCATGGCCAGCGAAGCAAATGATGGAAAGCTTTGTGCAAGACCCAGGTGTGAACTCATGGATACGTCCCCATTCGAAATATTCCAGGTGGAAACGCCTTGATTGAGCGAGTCTTCCCAAAAGCTAAACAGATGTTCTCCGGAGCTATCTTCTTGCAGGTAATTAAAAGCGCCTGGATATGGTGATGCAACCGCGAAGCCGGTCGGCACCAGGCTTCCGTCGCTATCAATGTCGTAGGCGGCGATGGTAGTGCCAGAACCGTTCGTGTCCTGCCACAGGGCCCATGCATATTTTCCTTGAGCATCGGCCCAAATGTTGGTGAGTTGCTCATTCTCCTGGGAAGCAAGGAGTGACGGACGAGCAATCATTGAGAGAGCGCCGGTGCTGTTATCGATGGAGAATGTGAAAATTTCTCCGTTGATCGTATTAGAAGAAATGAGATCTGCTCCCGCAAAAAGATATTTGCCGCTTGCGGTAAGCACATTCAGCATTTGCGTGCCCGAACCGAGATTGCTGTACGGACTTCCCGGAACCGCCGACAATGCGCCGGTGTTGGAATCGAGTTTATAGCCCAATATTTCTACAGGCTGTGATGATCCGAGCAAATAGAAGTATTGATTGGTGGCGGTGAACTGGCTGGCGCCGGCAGGAATGCTGGTGGATTTATTAGTTGCCGTGAGCGCTCCGCTGGAACGATTGATCCGGTAAGTCGTGATGTTGTTGCCGACGGAGTAGAGAAAATTACCAGAAGGATCAACTTGCACGGTGACAGATTGTGGAGAAGCGAACGGTGATCCGACGATGGGCGTGAGTGAACCATCGGCAGGATTTACCTGAAAGCCATAGATACCTTTGTCGGCAGAAACATAGACGAACCATCCACCAGGACCGGAAGCGATAGAGAATGCACCGGCCGAGGCGGAGATTGGAGGGTCATCGGTGCCGTTCGAATTGATCAAGCTACCGTCGTCAGCGACATCCAGCTTGGCGATGCCCTGATCGGACGATCCGTACGAACCGTAAAGGTAGCCAGCTGCGCTGCCGGAAACTCCCAGAGCAAACGATGATTTAAAAACGTGGCCGCAGTTGTCCCAGGCCTGGACGGTGGCGGAATAATCTGTGCTGGGCAAGGGAACGTAGGCATCGAGCTGCGCTGAATTAACGGTGTAGGGACTGACGTTC
>DASXCC010000135.1:0-8090 GCA_036491415.1 Terriglobales bacterium
CCGTGGCCATTCGCAAAACGGATGGAACGCCGCCGGTCCTTCTTGGGGATGGCTCGAGCGGAGGATTGTCGCCGGACGGAAAATGGGCAGCCGCTGTTTTTCCCGGCAGTCCTTCGCAGGTGACGTTATATCCAGTTGGCCCGGGACAGCCGGTGCAGATTCCGCTCCCTCAACTGGAGCATGTCGACAATGGCTCGGCTATGTTTCTTCCCGATGGACGGCACTTAATTCTGACTGGAAACGAACACGGACATAGCCGCCGAACCTACGAAATGGATTTGAATGGGCATGACTTTCATGCCGTTACCGCGGATGGACAAGTGGCGCAGTTGCCTTCGCCCGACGGAAAGTATTTGGCGAGCATGGGTATGGGAGGAAAACTGGTGATCTATTCGATGGACGGAGGAGCTCCGCAATATATTCCCGCGCTGCCCGCGGACTACAGCCCCGTGCAATGGGATAAAGATGGGCAATCGCTATATGTGGCAAGCCCTCTGACCGTGCCCATGCATATTTACAAAGTTGAGGTGAAAACCGGGAAGATGGCGGAGATCAAAACTATTTCGCCGGCGGACAGCGATGGAGTGGTTTACATTTCTCCGATTCTTTCTGATACCAGTGGCAGCGTATTTGTTTACAGCTACTACCAACTCCTTTCCAATTTGTATGTAATCTCCGGGCTGAAATAATCAATCCAGCGGCCCCAGGAAATCTTCATCTACATAATGAAAAAAGAGGGAAGTAGAAGTGTGGCCCTTTTGCAAGCGGTGCCTGTAGTGCGGAACCTGGCAGCCCCGGTAAATCAAAGCGTCGCCAATGGATTGAAACACAGTGACGGTGCCATTTTTTGTATCCAGGTGAATAGGCCATGGAGTTTCATTTTCCGGTTCGGGAGAATAATCCAGGCAGAACGTAAAACTGTATTCGCATTGCGCGCGGTCTTTGTGTTTCTTCAGGTCTGCGCCTTCCTGATAACAACCCGCATACACATAAGACGGCTTCAAAGGCTTGCCGGCAATGGCGCTGATGGCATAAGTCAGTTGGCGATGGAAGTAGCGGGCCACCGGTTCATTGTGTGCGATGTAGCGGCGGGAGCTTTGTGTGTCGCCTAGTTTTAGGTGACCGGACCGGATGTGAAACCGGTAGTAGCGGCGCAATGCCGCAACTAAAAAGGATGGAATCAATCCGCGAATGGGAACATACTCGTTCGCAGCGAAATATTCTTGGGCCTGAGGGATTGCGGCGTTCCATTGTTTTTCGCGCCACGATTTTTCCGTTGCAGGCAGCAAAAGGGAAGCGCAGGAAAGAATTTTCTGTTGTTCTCTGCTCAATCCATTTGTCGCGGTTTCGTCGCTGCTCTCGATCGCAGAACTTAAAGTTTCGCCGAGGCCATAAGGCCACCAGGCATACAGAGCAGGATCCTGAATCCAAATTGTTTTCTTGCTCGACAAAAAAGGCTGGAGAGTTTTCACGTCCTCGGCCAATTCAGAAGGAAATTGCGAATCGTTCGCGAAGAAGCAATTCGGGTTGATCCGCCATGCCGAGCTTCCTTCGTCATCCCAAAAAATTGAGCGGGGAAGCAGATGATCGGGTTGTTCGTCCAGCAGACAATAAAAACCAGTGCTGGGGAACCTTGCAGACGATGGGCTGTCTGTTCCCCAGAGATGATCCATCCATTGCAGCCAGGCGGCGTCTTTTATCTGTGGAACCATTTATCTACGGAACCATCCATTCACCGTAAATCGGCTATCGGCAAATGCGCGCGAGGAGCATTCGACACGAGTTATTTCGTGCGTCAACGAGCTAGGGAAAACTACCAACTGGTTTTGACGCGGAGAGATCGAGCGGAAGTGTTCGGCTTTTACATATACACCGTTCTCAATCCGTGAGTCGTAAACACGCAATTCACCACCGGTAAAGTTTTTCGGTTCGCGGTGGAAAAAATACACAAATGTGATTTCGCGTTTTACGGTTTCTTCATGTCCATTATCGCTGTGGGAGCGGAAATAGTCGCCATCGTTACTGGCGGTAATCTGCGCTTCAATATTGGTGATTCGGAACGGTACGTATCCCAGACGGCGCAGCAATTGCGGCCAGCAGGATTGCAGGCGCCGCACGATGATATTGCGAAGGTCTCCCAAGTCCATCAATACGCGGGAGCGGCGATGTTCGAAGTCCACCATTCCAGTACCTCCACCCGGAGCGATCACTTCGCTGGTTGTGAAGTCAGCTTCATGCTCCAAAGCAAATCGAATTACGGAATCGAGTTCCTGGGGGACAAGGAATTCTTCCAGGACCGCGCAATTGGCGGGGAGCAGATCTGTAATTTCAGATTGCGCACTCATTGTGATGCCGGGCGGTGTTGTAGGAGGAGGAACTGGAGGCGGCGGTTGCGGATCGCGCGGGGTCGGTCCAGGAGGTGAAAAGAGAATCGTGCGTGTCACGCGCTCTTTTTGAGGAGTCGCGAGTTGTTGGAGAAAGTTCTCGGCAAGACTCTTCCCCAGCACGGTGCAAATGCGTTGCGCCAGAGCTTCGCTTAATGCGTGAGTGATGTCTCCGGCAAGGTCGCCCGTCGTGGCAGCGGAGTGATTTTTCATTTGCTGAAGAAGGTTGGTGACAAATTCTTTTTCAGAGCGGCTGAGAACTTGCGCATCGCTGACAAGCGTCTCAGAAAGATTTCCGAGCAACTGTGAAGTGGTCAAATTAGGCACCTCCGGGTGCGATATTCGGAGTGCGCCTTGCAGCACAAAAAAACGACAGGGGAATTTCACCCTAGCAAAGTGTTTTGTTTAAAGGGAGTATCCAAGTGAGTTCGTGCGCACTCTGGAAAGACGTTTACTTAACAGCCATTGCGGTCAAGAGAGATTCGAAGATTTTGAATCCTTCGGTGCCGCCGAGCGCGGGTTCGCTGGCGCGCTCAGGATGCGGCATCATGCCGACAACGTTGCGGCCTTCGCTGCAAATGCCCGCAATGTTGTCGAGCGAGCCATTGGGGTTTGCGGCGGAAGTAATTTGTCCTTCAGGAGTCGCATAGCGGAAGACAACGCGGTTTTTGCTGCGAAGTTCCTGAAGAGTGGAATCATCGCAGAAATAATTGCCTTCCATATGGCCGATGGGAATGGTGAGAACTTCGCCCTGTTTGCAAGCGCCGGTAAAAGGCGTTTCCGCATTCTCAACGCGGACATGCACTGGCTTGCAAACATATTTCAGGCCAACATTGCGCATAAGCGCGCCGGGCAGAAGTCCGGACTCGCAGAGAATTTGAAATCCGTTGCAGATGCCGAGAACCAGGCCGTCATTCGCAGCAAACTTACGTACAGATTCCATCACCGGAGAAAATTTGGCGATCGCGCCGGTGCGAAGATAATCCCCGTAAGAAAAGCCACCGGGCACAATTACGGCATCGCAATTTTCCAGATCGTGCGATTCATGCCACAAAAATGTTACAGGCTGTTTAGCGACGTTTTGGATTGTCCAGTACGCATCGTGATCGCAGTTTGATCCCGGAAAGATGATGACGCCGAATTTCATGAAGGCTCCCTGAGTGAGGAAGTATGCCTCAATTTTAACACGTAAAAATACCGCCTGACATAAGGGGATGTCAGGCGGCTAAGAAATGAGAGAGGCGTGCTTTTTACTGATTGGGTGCTGCGGGAGGATTTGTATTCGAGGCCGGCGGAGGCCCTTGATCATCGTTTGGCGGCGGAGGAGCATGTTCTCCTCGCATATGCGCTCTCGAGTCACGTTGTTGCCGATCATCGCGGGAATGCTCGAACCCTTCGGGGCCATGATGATTCCGCATATCTTTCAATTTCCGCCACTGCTCCACCGTTAAAACAGTGCGCAGGTTGAGATTCATCATGGTGAACTCGCGTTCCAGTTTGCTTTTTGCCGCGAGTTCCTGGTCCACCTGCGTACCAACCTGCGATTCGTTGGGAGTGTCTTCGTCGAGCATCGTCTGTAATTTCAAGTCCTGTTTTTCCAGGTCTGCCTGAAGGTCAATCAACTTCATGCGATGGTCGTAGAAAACTTTATCAAGCTGTTGTTTTTGTTGATCGCTCAGTTGTAACTGCTGCGCGAGTTCAGAGTTCTTCCACCATTCCCCCATCATGCCGTGGCCATCTCTGCCCGCATGAGGTTCCATCCCGTGAGGGCCGGGACCGCCGGGACCGCCGGGCGGTGGGCCTTGGGCGAACATCGTAAGCGGCAGGAACAAAGCCGCTATGAGTAATAACCTTTCAATTTTCATTCGTGCTTTTCTCCTTAAGATGACCTGACGTTGTTGCAGCCCCGGTTGCGTTTTGGCTGATTTCGTCAGCCAGCAGCGAGGCAGGTTGCAATGCTTCGGGGCCGTTGCTTTGCGTCGACTCCTCCACTTGAAGCAAAAGATCGTGATCGCTTGGGGCCTGTGCTTGCACAATAGGTGCAGCGCGGTGATGTGATGAAGAGAGCATCGCGAATGCCAGCACTACCACAGCTGCAGCGCCCGCGAGCAGCGGCAAAAGTCCAAAGACGCCGATTTTCTTTTGCGCCGCAACTTTCCCCGTGATGATCATGCGTTGTTGCCGCCAAAAACTTTCAGTACGTTCCGTGCTGGTTCGCGCTAATTCAGGCAGATCGCTAATGTGGTGACGCAGTCCTTTTTCGTCGCTGTCTAGCAAAAGGTCGGTGAGCTGTTCATTGTTCAAATGGTTCAATATCTTCATGACTTGTTCCTCAACTTCTCCCGGATCGCTCCGGTCGCGCGAAACAGATGCGTCTTGACGCTGCCAATTTTCAGTCCAAGCACTTCGGCAATTTCTTCCAGCGACATTTCTTCCGCGAAACGAAGCGTAAAAATGGTCCGCTGTTGTTGAGGCAGGGAAGGAAGCGCGTTCCAAACCTCAGCCAATTTTTCACGGGCAAGCAAAACCCGCTCGGCCGAAGGGTTCGCGGCGGCAACTTGAATTTCTATTTCGTCCGTCTCCAGGCCGACCAATTTCCGCCAAAACGAAAGCCTGCGATTCTTGCCATAATCCCGGGCCAGATTGACGGCGATCCGTATAAGCCAGGTATCGAGCCGGCATTCGCCGCGAAATCCCAACCTATGTTTATAGGCGCGAAGGAAACATTCCTGGGTTAAAGTGTCAGCTGCATCATGATCGCGAAGTAACAGATAAATAACCCTATAGACGCGCCGCTGATGTAGTTTCACTATCTCGTCAAAGTTCTCTTCCGAGATTGCCCGAGCCGTCTCTTTAGCAATGGGCGCCAATTGGGTTGCGAGAACCGTTTCCATCTGCATGATTGCCTGCTGTGAGTATGGACGAAAGAACAGCGGCGGGGTTTACACAAAAAATCTAGAATCTGGTCGTTGGATGCCTGCGCTGAAGCATCTGACCCATAATCTTCATTTATGAGATCCCAATTTATGAAATCCGATTTATGAGATCCGACTTTCGATGAAACCCGGCGAGCATATTCGGCTGACGACAGGCGCCCTGAAGAATTGGTTCATAGCGCAATGCCAGGATTCGTTGGCGGTAGGAATTTTGTGGTTCCTCGGCTTGCATTTCATCAAAGTACCGTTGGCCCCGTTGTGGGCGATCATTGCAGCGATTCTGCAATTTGTCCCGCATCTCGGGCCGGTTTTAGAACTGGTGGGGCCAGTTCTGGCGGCGGCCATTTCGAAGCATGACTGGCAGCATCCGTTTTATGTGCTGCTAATGTATGCGGGGATTGCATTAGTGGACGGCCTTCTGCTGCAGCCTTATTTAATGAAGCGTACGGTCAAGGTGCCTATGTGGGCTTCGATCCTGGTGCCAATCGCTTTAGGTTTTCTCATTCCGTTCTGGGGTGTATTGTTAGCTCCACCATTGCTGGCCGTTGTGTATGCGTATCGAGAGCGGTTCGTTAAAAACAGAGGTATTTAACGTGTTATAATCCGGTTTTCGCCTAATGGTTTCGAGGCTCCGCGAGGCTGTGCAGTGTTCAGAGCGATCTCTTTCGTGGGCGAATCCAACATTAATATTAGCGTCAATTAAAGTTCGATAAAACGAGGTCTTCCCATGTCCGGGCATTCTAAATGGGCCACAATTAAACATAAGAAGGGCGCACTCGACGCCAAGCGGGGTAAGATTTTTACCCGGCTGATCAAGGAAATTACGATCGCAGCAAAAAATGGTGGCGGCGATCCTGATAGTAATCCGCGCTTACGTACCGCGATCCTCGCGGCCAAAAGCGAGAACATGCCGGCCGATAACATTAAGCGCGCCGTCCAGCGCGGCACGGGCGAATTGCCCGGAGTGAACTATGAAGAATTCACTCTCGAAGGGTATGGTCCGGGCGGAGTCGCTGTCCTCCTCGACATTAATACCGACAATCGCAACCGTACCGTGAGCGAAATCCGTCATGCCTTCGGCAAAAACGGAGGAAACATGGCGGAAGCCGGAGCTGTTTCCTGGATGTTCCACAAGAAGGGCGACATTGTTGTGCCGAAATCCGCAGCCAAGGAAGATGACCTGATGGGCATTGTTCTGGAAGCGGGCGCGGAAGATTTGCGCGACGACGGCACCAACTGGGAAGTTCTGAGCGAACCTTCCGCCTATGAAGCGGTGCTGGAAGCCGTGAAGAAGGCGGGAATCACTCCGTCGTCTTCGGAAGTTACGATGATTCCGCAGAATTACATCAAGCTGGAAGGCTCACAGGCTAATACCATGATCCGCCTGCTAGAGGCCTTTGAGGAGCATGACGACGTACAGGGCGTGCATGCGAACTTTGACATTGATGAGAAGCTGCTGGAAGAAGTCGCGGGCTAAAACTCCCGCAAAATTTTGCAAAGGAATGGGCATCGCATGCGGTGCCCATTATTTTTTGGCCGAGTCAACGCTTTTTTTGGGCGCGCGAATAAAAGTTTTCAACACCTCGGTGGAAAATTCTGTGCAAAAGTAGGAAACATAATTGGCAAGTAATTCATTTTCTAATACTTCTACTCCTTGCACTAAGTTGGGTGCTGGCACTTCAGTGGTAAGGTGTTCTTAGTTTTATTCTGATTGGCCTCAATGAAAACCAGGCTCGACAAATTGCTGGTGGATCGCGGGATTTCATCGCGGGAACGCGCGCAGGCGCTGATTCTTGCCGGCAAAGTTTTGGTGGATGGACAAAAAATCGAGAAAGCCGGCGCTTCAGTCGAGAACGATGCGGAGATCCGCCTGCTCGGCGAAGATTTGAAATACGTAAGCCGTGGCGGCTTAAAGCTGGAGAAAGCCCTCGATCATTGGAAGGTGGATGTGGCCGGAAAAATTTGTCTGGACGTCGGCGCTTCGACCGGCGGATTTACCGATTGTCTTTTGCAGCGCGGAGCTGCGCGAGTGATCGCTGTGGATACAGGATATGGTCAGATGGATTTTCGTCTGCGGCAGGATGCACGTATGCGATTGCTGGAGAAAACTAACGCGCGATATCTGACGCATGAAGACATTGATGAAAGCGTTGATCTCGCGGTGATGGATGTTTCTTTTATTTCTGCGACTCTGGTATTGCCGGCGGTGGTGGCCTCGGCGTTTGCGGAATCGAAAGATAGTAAGAGCTTAATTGTCCTGGTCAAGCCACAGTTTGAAGTAGGCAGGGAATTGGTGGGCAAGGGCGGCATTGTAAAAGATGAAGAGGCTCAGCTTGGCGCTGTGGCAAAAGTCAGGCAAGCGGTAGTGGATCTCGGTTTCACGAAAACGGACGTGATCGATTCGCCAATCCTCGGCGCGGAAGGGAACCGGGAGTTTTTGTTGTACGCGAGAGCATAACCGAACAACGCGTTCACCATGCACATTGTCATGCTGAGCGAAGTGAAAGCAAGCAAAGCGCAGCTTTCGCGGAGTCGAAGTATCCCTATAGGTGAATTGCAAATGATAGCGATTCTTCGCGCAGAAGGCGCGCTCAGAATGACAAGGTGTTTAGACTTGCGCATTGTCTGACAGACTCGCACTTCTCTTACCACTCAAGCTTTTCTCGATTTTTCTGTACAATTTCAGTTTCTATATGGCCGACACGCAAGCACAGGGAAAAGCAGCAGGAATTATCTCGAAACCCAATAAGCCCGAGCTGGCAGGGATTGT
>DASXCC010000136.1:0-3791 GCA_036491415.1 Terriglobales bacterium
TCGCATCAATCTCATCTCGCATCAATCTCATCTCGCATCAATCTCATCTCGCATCAATCTCATCTCGCAATTGTCACAGTCTGCCGCAAGGACAGTTGATAGAAGCGGTGCCCTGTCGTTGACCTGCTCTGGCAATCGGAGAATAATAATTTGAGCCTGATATCGCGATTTCGCGTGCAAGCTTTCGCGTAAGAATATCGAAGGAGTTCCATGACGAAGACAGACTTCAATCGCAAAGTAGGCGAGACTGCCGAGAAAGTCGAGCAGGAAGCGCAAGAGTTCATTCAATATTTGAACAACGAGGTCGTGCCCGCGGTGCGCGAACACTCGACCAAAGCCTTGCGCGTGGCTTCGCAGAAGCTGACGCAACTTGCCGATTACATGGAAAAACACCAGAAGCCAGGCAAGTGAAAACATCCTTCCTCATTACGCTGCTGTTCGTTTTGTTCCTTACCGCCTGTGGCGGACATAAACAAGCTAAGTTAAACGTTCCGCCGCCTCCGCCAATTTCTCCTCCAACGGAATTGCCGCCAGCCACAACGCCGAAAGTTGCCGAGCAGCCTTCGAAAAAAGAAGCAGCACCCAACGTGCAGCCTGTGCCGGAGCAACCTCCCGTGGATGCTGAGAAACATGCGGACGAGGATGAAGCCAAGCTTGCGCATGCTCTTCCTGAGGATGCAGCTCCGCTGGAAGTGCAGACAGGCACAGCCAGCTGGTATGGCCCGCCATATCACAATCGGCGCGGATCGAATGGCGAAATCTATGACATGAACGGAATGACGGCGGCGCACCTGACGTTGCCGCTCGGGACCATTGTTCGCGTGACAAATTTGAAGACCGGAAGCACGGCCTTAGTCCGCATTACCGACCGTGGCCCGTTTGTGAAAGGCCGATTGATTGATCTTTCTCTCGCCGCCGCAAAAAAACTCGACGTATGGCGCGCTGGGCTGGCCGAAGTAAAAGTGGAAGTTATGAAGTGCCCCGTATCTTTGGAAGCTGGTGGTCGGTGGGCGGTGCAAATTGGACCATTTCAGCAAGAGGACAAAGCACGTCCTTTGGCTGATCATTTAGAACGCCGCTACCATTCCGCAAAAGTCCTTTGTTTTGGCAGTCCCGTTGGCGATTGGTGGGTGCGCATCCGAGTTCTGGACGATGATCGCAGCCGGGCAAAGGAATTGGCCCAATCCACGAAGACCGCCGAAGGCGCGATTTATCTGGTTCGCCTCGACTAAGTTCCGGATTTATCGCTCCTAGAAGGTGATCTCGGAAGCACCCAGCTGGAAAAAGCCAAGAGTCAGGCACGCGATATGGAATCGAGCCTGAGCCGTGCTGTGGTTGCTCACGGATGCACAGGATGGCCGGGTGAGTTTGATGTTATTCCGGCTCCGCCACCGCCGGACCTGCAAAAATTCTGCCGGTAGGCTTCAACCTTAAAATTCAATCCGGATCTTGGCATTCGTACGTCAGCAGTTCGTTTCCGATATATTAAAAAACATCCCAATGTTTCTGGGAACTGAATTCTGACAACCGAGAACTGTTCTTATGGATTGCCTTTTCTGCAAAATTATCCGCGGCGAAATTCCGTCGAAAAAAGTCTACGAAGACGAGCATACATACGCCTTTGAAGATATCGATCCCAAAGCGCCCACGCATGTGCTGGTGGTTCCGAAGAAACACATTGTTGGATTAAAAGAAGCGACCCCGGAAGAAGCGGAAATCGTCGGCCTTTGCCACCTTACAGCGGCTAAGATCGGGAAACTGCGTGGAATTGAAAACGGTTATCGCACCGTGCTGAATGTTGGCCCGGAGTCGGGCCAGTCCGTATTTCATCTGCACGTGCATATGCTCGGCGGACGCAAACTGAGCTGGCCGCCGGGCTAGCTGGTAATTACTGGATCGTCTCTTCTTCAGGGGCGCCATGCCGGCGCAGCAACTGCGGCAGGTTCTGCGAGAACGCGGAACGTGGCAGCACCATATCGCATCCTGCTTCGTGCGCTTTCTGCTTCAAATCACCCTGCACATGCGACAGAAATCCGATAATCGAAGTCTTCTTCAATTTGGATTTCAGTTTTGGAATCATGGTCAACGGCTTGATGTTCGCGTTATTCAGATCGAAGATGATCAGGGACGGTTTCTCTTCGCCGTTTTCCTTCAGATGTGCGGCCAGATCTTTTTCAGATTTGCAGAATTCCACTTTCACATTCATCTTGCGGGCGGTTTCCTGAATTTTTGCCAGGAAAAACAGATCGTCCACGAAAGCGTATATCCGCGAATTGGCGTCTTCCCGCTGCTGAGGTAGGGGGTCCGGATCGGGCGGCGGATAAGCCGCTCCGAAGCCCGGGCGCTGCCGTCCCGGCCGCGATCCATTGCGATTACTGCCCATAGTGGCGCGATAACTGTGGTCCATAGGCGCAGTGTAAACGCCGTTTTGTTGCTGCCGATCACGTCCGGGGCCTTGCCCGGCGCGAGGTGGACGACGTCCACGACGCCGTCTATTTCGCCCTCCACCTCCGGAGGGTCCAGGTCCAACATTCATAGATTTTTCTCTTTACAGTTTCTTGGTATGACCCGATTTACTCGGGATTCCCCTTAATAACGCACTCTGGGTAGCGCCCCGTTTTCCGCACTTATACTCCTGTGCGGAAAATTCCAATTCGGCTGGAACCTGTTTCTTGAATAATCGTTGTCCGTATTGGCGTTCGGAGTTGTTGAACGCAGAGGGCCTGCTAGGGAGCAAGGCCGCTAGAACACTATTGATGTTACCGCTCCCAATGAATTTTTCGCAAGTCGAAAGTGACTTTAGTTTTGCACAAAGAAGCAAGTTATGTATCGCGTAGTACAGACCCTCGGACGGGAAAAGGTTTGGCAGCAGGGCCCTTCCGTGCCATAATGGCGCGGTTCTTGCGCGTAATAACAAGAGTATAGCGATGTCTTCGTCTTCGTTGTTTTCGTTTCGTGCCTTGTTTCTGCGGCGTCTCAGCGTCGCATGTGTGGTAATTCTTCTGGCGGTATCCAACGGGACGTGGGCGCAAAGCACATCCGCCAAAATAGATGCTCCACCCTCAAAATCCGCCCCAGCAGCGAAGCAGCCTGCCAAAATTAAGCTGACGCCGGAACAAGAAAAAGCCCTGCATTTGCTTGATGAAGCCGAGGCGAGCGCACCTGCCTTGCAGCCCGGCATGCAGGCTTTCGTGCTCTTTGAGGTGGCAAAGACTTACGAGAAATTCGACAAAGCAAAGTCGAGAGACTTAACCCGGCAGGCGTTTCTGGCTTTGATTTCGATGGATGACGATACAGGAGCTTGCGCGGAGAGCATAGTCTGCGGCGTAAAAGGGCCGTTGCAGTTGAAAATTCTGGAGGCGATCGTAAAAGATTCTCCAGAAGAGGCCGAACAACTGATGCTCCGCGCGGAAACGCCAGTGCGTGCGGAGATCACAGGAGATTTAGTGCGGAAGTATGTTGAAGCAAAAAACTTCAGCCATGCAGAAGACTTGCTCACACAAGTTGCGGACCAGCGGAATTATCCCTTCTCCACCGCGACGACTTTAATTCTTGATTTTCCCAAGGACCAATCCGCGGAATGCCAGCGAATTTTCAACCAGGCGCTGGCAAATTTCAAACAATTCGGGACATCAGGAACGTTTGGCCCGCCTGATTTCGGCTCCATGATTTTGGAAACGGCGAATCGTTTGCCGCCGCCGCTTGTGCTCGAAGCCATTGATAATGTGCTCGACGAAGCTAAGTCCAACGAGCAATTCAAAGATTTGCACATGACTATGGCTTCGAAATCC
>DASXCC010000137.1:0-18148 GCA_036491415.1 Terriglobales bacterium
AGCTGGCGCATCTAATGTTTGGGTAGCTACAATCGCCCGCACACAAAAGACAGATGTGCAGACAATGAAGTTGCCGGAGTCAGAGAATCCGGAGACTTTAGCGGTGGCAGGGTAAGCATGTCGAGGACTGTGAACAGAACGATTGATGTTGGGCGGCGACTTCCTTTGCCTCTCGCTCCGATGCCTGCTCTGCACCAGGAAAGCGACCGCCATGCTCTGCACGCTCCCGTGCTGGTCCTGAATGCTTCCTATGAGCCGATCAATGTCTGCGCCGCTCGCCGTGCAATTGTACTGGTGCTGAAAGGCGTGGCGATGACCGAAGAAGAAAATGGCCATTTTTTGCATGCTGCCCGTTTAGCTTTGCGCTTGCCTTCTGTAATCCGGCTGCTGGAGTATCGGCGCATTCCGCATCAAACGCGCGCGCTTTCCAGAAAAAACATTTTGCTGCGCGACCGCAACACCTGCCAATACTGCGGAGAGTTGCTCTCAGCCAGCGATCTCACGCTGGATCACGTAATCCCGCGCTCCAAAGGTGGGCTCTCAACTTGGGAGAATCTCGTGGCGTGCTGCCATCCGTGCAATCGGCGTAAGGGAAATCAGTTCCCCGCGGAAGCAGGCATGAAGCTGATGCGAGAGCCGCACGCTTTCAATCTTCACACCAGCCGCCACATCATGCGGCTGATGGGGCACTCGGATGACAAGTGGCGAAAGTATCTTTTCTATTAAGCCCAGTTTATTAACCGAATTTATTTATGCAGTTTCGGGGATCTAGTTCGATATCCCTCTACTGCTTGGGCTTGTCCTGCCCTGGATCGGCCGGCTTTTGATCGCCTTTGTCGCCCTTATCCACTTCTTTTCCGTCATAAGTAATCTTCACATTCGATCCGAATCGCTTGTAGTCGGTGTACTTCACGATTTCGCGGATGTGAATGTCGCCCGTTGAGAAGTGCAATATGTCATCGGCCCGGGTATAGGTAGGGAACCAATATTTGCCGTCAACCTGTTCGCGCCAGGTGGTGAACTTTGGATAAAGATGTTCTTCTTTTCCCTTTTTTCCGGGGTGGGTGTCGGGAACGGTTTTTCCAAAAGTTTTTACGATTTGATAGTCGTGATCATCCACCCAGATCCGGCCTTGAAAATAACGCTTCTTGCCGACAATCTGTTTTGGAGCAAGATCAAAAACATAGCAGTGGAGTTCGTCTTCCTGCTGCTGTCCGACGTAAAGAATGTCGTATTCGGGAACTTCGTCGCTGGATAAAACAAACGGCAGGCGGTGACGAATGTCTTCGAAATCGCCCTCATCCATGCTTAAACCGCCATTCTCCAGCGTGGATTGTGGAGCGAACACGACGTTTTCCATGCGCTTGCCCTGATCGTCGAAAAGCACGTCAAACACCTGCTGATATTCGCCGGTGACGGTTTCCCCGTCCAGAACTTGTACTTTTACCGATTGCCGATAGGTGTATTGATCGCGCGCCTGCTGGAATTCCTTTTCCTTGGCCGCAAAACGCTTAATAATTTCGTCGGAACTCACCCCTGAGGGCTGGCTCGTATTCAGCGGCCCTTCCTGGGCAAAAACAGCGACGGTGAGCACTAGAACGGCAAACAAAGCTGCGGCTAGGTGTCGGGAGAACTTCATAAATTTAGTGTAGTGGAAAAATCAAAAACAAACCGGCAAAACGGCGGCCGCAGCTTGCAATTGAAATTAACAATCCAATTGTTAGATTTTATTTATCGCCACAAAGTTGCTGACAAAATGATCTGCCAGTAAATTCAGCAAAGCTTTTCTTTGCATTGTAAGATGACATTGTTCTATGCCGCTCACTTCACGCACCGGAGATCCACGAGTTTCCGCGATTCAGCAGGAAATCATCCGCCTTGCCGCCCAGGCCGAGGTAAAAAGCGCGGCTGCGTGGCTGCGCGCGCAGGAACCGCAATTCGCGCATTGGCAAATGCAAGTAGCTGGCATTCCGGCCCCGCCATTCGGGGAAACCACGCGGGCCGAGTGGCTTGCCGAACGGTTTCGTGAGTTGGGTCTCGAAGATGTTCAACTGGACGAAGTGGGAAACGTACTGGGCGTGCATCCGGGTGTGGTTGGCGGCCCTTGTGTTTCTCTAAGCGCACATATAGATACGGTCTTCCCTGCCAATACGCCGCTGAATATCCGCCAGCAGGGAACCAAGCTCTTTGGCCCCGGCGTTTCTGACAACGGCGCGGGGATTACCGCTCTGCTTGCCATCGCGGGCACGCTGAAAGTCTGCAAGGTGCAGCATCCCCTGCCCATTCTTTTTATTGGCAATGTCGGCGAAGAGGGCGAAGGCGACCTTCGCGGCATGCGTCATATTTTTTCGGAAGGCCAGTATCGCAATGCCATCAGCGCCAGCCTTATTCTCGACGGAGCAGGATCCGACACGATTGTGGCTGAGGCTCTCGGCAGCCGCCGCTTCGAGGTGATTGTGCGCGGACCGGGTGGGCACTCGTGGAGCGACTTCGGCACGCCCAATCCAATTGTCGTGCTGGCCCATGCCATTCAGATTTTTTCGCGGACGCCGGTTCCCTCCTCGCCCAAGACGACTTTTAATATTGGCGTGATTCGCGGCGGGACTTCCGTGAATTCAATTCCGGAATCCGCCAGTATGCGCGTGGATATTCGCTCTACCTCCATGGCGGAGATGGAACGGCTGGAAGCCAGTCTGCGTCATGCGATTGACGTTGGAATTGATGAAGTCCAATCGGGACTTCGCAGTACTTCGCAAAAACATACCTACCGATTGAGCGCGGAGGTAATTGCCATCGGCAACCGCCCGGCGGGAGAGTTGGATGGAAATGCTCGCATCCTACATGTGGTTCGTGCGGTGGATTCACATCTTGGCAATGCATCGCAAATTCAACGGGCCTCTACCGACGCCAATGTTCCGTTATCCCTGGGGCGCGAAGCCATTGCCATCGGCGGGGGTGGCGCCGGAGGCGGCGCGCACACTTTGCAGGAGTGGTTCGATTGCAACGGGCGTGAGCTGGGACTGAAACGCATTTTGTTGTCACTGCTGGCTCTTACGGGAATCAGCGAATGAATTGGAGAACAATTGCTCTCGCAGCATTCTGTTCCCTCGTCGTCCCCGCGATGCAAAGCCAAACAAAAACTCCGCATGCGGATCTGATCCTCATACACGCGAATATCTACACCGGGGTCGTGAGCCCGTCTTCGCATAAACCGGTGCGGGCCGAAGCTCTGGCCGTTCACGCAGACCGCATTGAAGCTGTAGGAACGACTGAAAAGATCATGCGGCTGAAAGGTCCCAGGACAAAAGTCATTGATCTCAACGGACATTTTTTAATGCCCGGATTCAATGATGCGCACCTGCACCTTGCCGACGCCGGATTGCAGAAGTTGAATCTCGATGTAACCGGCGCAAAGTCATTACAGGAATTTCAGGATCGCCTGCGCGAAAAAGCGCAAAGCACCGCTACCGGCGCATGGATTGTAGGCGGCGGTTGGGACGACACTCTTTGGCCCGTAAAACAATTGCCCACAAAGGCCGACCTCGACGCAGTTACACAAGATCATCCAGTGTTTCTGGAACGCGTGGACGGCCACATCGCCATTACCAATAGTCTGGCACTGCAGAAAGCGAAGATCGACGCGTCCATCAAAGATCCTGACGGCGGGAAAATTGATCGTGACTCCAGCGGTGAACCCACGGGAATTATTCGCGAAACGGCTACTGCGCTTGTGAAGAAAGTCATTCCTCCGACGAGTCCACGGCAACGCCGCGCGGCGTTAGAACTCGCTCTTCAAGACCTAGCACAGTCGGGAATCACTTCGGCGCAAGACTATTCTCCGGGCAGCGCGCAAAAGCCATGGGAAAACTTTGAAGTCTTCGAAACCATGGAGCGTAAAGGGAAACTTACCGCGCGCATTTCGGAGTGGATGGAATTCAATTTGCCGCTCGGCGTGTTGCGAAAATATCGCTCGCTACATCCTCCGAACACCTTGCTGCACACGGGAATGCTCAAAGGGTTCATGGATGGATCGCTGGGCTCGCACACCGCCGCCATGCTGGCTCCGTACACGGACCAGCCGGAAAATTCCGGGATTCCCCGTTATGACCAGGCGAAGCTCACGAAGATGACAAAAGAGCGCCTCGATGCCGGCTTCCAAATTGGATTTCATGCCATTGGCGACAAAGGCGTGCAAATGGCTCTCGATGCCTACGCGGCATCTGAAAAAGAAGCGCATGCAAAAAATCTGAAGGCGCCTGACGGCGGCACGGACTATCGACTACGCGTGGAACATGCGCAGGTGGTGAACCCCGCCCAAGTGGCGCAGTTCAAGCAACTGCAAGTCATCGCCTCCATGCAACCCAGTCATCTGCTCACGGACATGCATTGGGCGGTAACGCGCATTGGCGAAGATCGCGCTGCGCATTCCTATGCATGGGCTGAATTTCTGCATGCCGGAGTTCCCCTGGCATTTGGAACGGACTATCCCGTCGAGCCGGTCGCGCCCTTTCGTGGACTCTATGCAGCCGTCACGCGTAAAAGCGAAGACGGCGGCATGGAATATTTCCCAGAGCAGAAATTAGACATCGATCAGGCAATCGCCGCCTATACGAAGGGCGCAGCGTTTGCCGAGTTTGAAGAGAAGGAAAAAGGAATTCTCACGCCGGGCATGTTGGCGGACTTCGTTGAATTAGACCGGGACATTACGACAGTCGCCCCGAAAGAAATTTTAGGGACAAAAGTGCTGCGCACTGTTGTCGGCGGAAAAATAGTGTACGAAGCGAAGTAAATTTAAAAAGCGTTTCGCGAGGGGCGAAACGGGACTCGCACTACCATCGTGAGCGCGACCGGAACTCCATTTTTTGACGCTGGTTTGAAGTGCCACTGGCTAAGCGCCCGGCGAGCGTATTCATCGAGCTGATCGTCCACACTCTCCAAAACTTTCACGTTGCTTACCGAACCGTCGCTGCCAATCAATGCATAGAGAACCACGGTGCCGTGCACGTTGTGCCGCATTAATTCTGTGGGATAAGCCGGGTCCTCCTGATGGTCGACCTCGGGCGCCATCAGGTCGCCTTTCTCCGAATCTGCTAACTCTGCAAAATGAAATACCCAGCTTCCACCGGAAGAGTTAAGGTTCGCGAAGTTCATGGCCATGCCGTAGAACTTGTGTCCACCGAAAACTCTGCGTTCGGTTGGTGTGGCGCTGCTGTCAGGAACTTCTTTTGCCGGATGCCCCGAAGTCACGCGCGGCGGGGTCACGTTCGCTACCAGCGAGTGTCCGTTCGTCGCTGATCCTGATCCAGAACCCTGGCTGCCGCTACCGGAAATAGCCTGCTGCTTCGAGTTGTCAGGATTCCCGACATGCAGTCCCGGCGGCAGCGTGTTGGCTTTGGCTCCGGACGAATTCGCTTTGGTTGCAGTGGAAGCATCGGGCGTGCCAGCTGCGTCTTTCTTCCCAAGCGGCGTAGCCGCGAAAGTTCCCCGGCGATTTCCCTGCGGAGGCGCAACTTCCACGCCGGGGTGAAGATTCAATGCAATCATCTGACGATCGTTATTTTTTGCGGCTAAACTTTGCGCGGAAGGGGCGGGCGGCACAGCTTCATTCGTTCTGCTAAATGCCGTCTGGTTCCGCGTGTGCCCTTCCAGTTGGGCCGCATTCGGCGCAGGAGCCACAACCTGCTCGCGGCCGAGGGCGGCTTGGTATCGCCGCATCGAAGAAGTTGAAGCAAGGCTCGGGGCAGGCGCAATCGCCGCGGCTTGCGGCAAGGCAACGCCTTTTTGCTTTTGCTGCCCGGTCAAATTCACGTTGGGTTGTGGAGCTGCCGCGTTCATCGCTGCAAGACTCCTGATTGAAGAAGTATGGCTCTCTGCCATCGGCAATTGCGGCGCAGGCGCCACAACCTGCTGATGTCCAATGTTGACTGCATCCACGCGGCGGGAAAAATTTGCCTGCAGCTCCGGCTGCGGCGCAACCACCGCCGGCTGCGATAACAGCGTGCGTTGCGAAGCAAACTGGGTCAATGACGGTGCTGGAGCCACCGCGTCTATCGGAAGATTAAAGGCCTTGCGGGACTGCAAATTCTCCGTAGCGGCAATTGGAACGGCGGGGGGAGCATGCTTCCACGCAACCACGTTCGGCATGGGAAGGTCCTGCTTCAATTTCACGTCAGGAGGCGCAACGATAGTTTGCGTGCGATTATCTGCCTCGGGAGGGACAGAGAGGATCGGCTGCTTCGCATAGGCAGGATCGCCATGTCTTGCCACGGGCTTCGATTCCCCGCCAGTGTCCAAAGGAGGAAGATACTCAGACGGCGAATACGTAATCACATCATTGGAATTTAATTTCGCTTGCGTGATTACCTGCGCGGGCTGTGGCCAGAATTTCACAAACGCCAGCATCGCAAAGATCGCTGCGAAGTGAAGCACCGTGGAGATTGGAATTCTTCTCCATGGCAAATGCGAAGAGACAAAAACGTCCGGCCAGAATTCTCCCGGCGCAGACGACAAATGCAAGGACGGCTGCCGCACCGGAAAGAACGATTCCTGCAAATTCCTGAAAAATATTTGGCGCCAGGGTTCGGCTTCGATGAGGAGTAAAGGCCCAGAGGCGAGGCTGGAATCGGAACTCGTCGGCTGGGAGATTACGGCTTGGTTCATACACATCGACTGCGACAAAAGTGTTTCGATTATAACTTGTGCTCTGCTGGAATTGCGCCCGGAAGTACGTGGAAAAATCCGTGCTTTAATACCGATATGAAACCGTTTGCGCAACTTATTGCCTATTCAGCGAAATAATATGTCTAGCAAGAAGACTACCCCTGCAAAAACAGCTCGCGAGATTCGCCGCATCCTCAAAGACGGCGGGTCGCCAAAACACGCTAAGGGCGTGCAATGGTTCTTCAAAGAAGAAATCCAATCTCATGGATGGCGTACAGCTGCTTTGCGCAAAGCAGCCATTCAAACCAGAAAACAAATTCTGAAAGAGCACGACCTGAATTTTCTTTTGCAAGTCGCTGACCAGCTTTTTACCGGACGCGTACTCGAAGAAAAGACCTTCGCTGTATTTCTTCTGGAGAAATTGCACACCAAGTTTGATGATGCGGAATTTTTTCTGCTTGAGTCATGGTTGCCGCGCATCTCAAGTTGGGCGGACCATGATGCACTGGTGTATTCCCTGATCGGCAAAATGATCGTGATCAAACCGTTCCGTACTGCATTTGTTTTTCGCTGGCTCAATCCGAAGACCGATGGCGCCGCCGAGCGGCTTGCGTTGCCTTAATTTCAGGAACCCGAGAAAAATTATTTCTGCCGGAAATCGTTCGCCTTTCCAATTTTCTATTGAACGACAAAGACGATATGGTGCAGAAGGGACTAGGCTGGCTGCTACGCGAAACAGCCAAAGCAGATGCAAAACGAGCGGTGCCATACCTGATGCGCATTCGCGATCGCGCCCCCCGTTTGGTCCTTCGCACAGCCTGCGAAACGCTACCCGCAAACCTGAAAAAACGCATCCTGGAAAAGGCCCAATAATTTGTATTCGCGCAAATCGTGCATCGACGTTTAGAATAAATGTTTGCCCATGGACCTCTCAGCCATCCAGGCCGCGCTACGTGAGCGCAACATTGACGCCTGGCTCTTTTACGATCACCACCATCGCGATCCCATTGCCTATCGCGTACTCAGCCTGCCCGAAGGGCAGATGGTTACGCGCCGCTGGTTTTATCTGATTCCGGCTGAAGGCGAGCCTTTAAAGCTCGTTCACAAAATCGAATCCGGACACCTCGATTCTCTTCCCGGCAACAAAGCTATCTATGCCGGATGGCAGGAGCTTTTCGAGAGCATCAAGACGCTGCTCAAGAACCATCGCGATATCGCGATGCAATACTCGCCGAACAATCTGGTTTTCACCGTCTCTCTGGTTGACGCAGGGACCATTGAACTGATTCGCGGCTTGGGCAAGAACGTAGTCAGTTCAGGCGATCTGGTCGCGCAGTTTGAATCGACTCTGACCAAAGACCAGATCCAAACGCACTTCGACGCTCGCGATGCGATTGATTCCATCATGACGGCGGCATTCCCGGAAATCGGACGCAGGGCGCGCAACGGCAAAACTACCGAGCACGAAATCCAGCAATGGTTTTTGGAAGCATTCAAGCGGGAAAACATAATTGCGGCCGATCCGCCCATCGTCGCGGTGAATGCCAATAGCGGCGATCCTCACTATTCACCGCCCGCGGAAAATTCATCAAAAATTCAAGAAGGCGACTTTGTCCTTTTAGATGTATGGGGCAAGAAGAACACGCCGGGTGCCGTATACTACGACATCACCTGGACAGGCTTTATTGGAAAGGCGCCTTCCGATAAAATGCGCGACGTGTTCGAAGTGGTAAAGGAGGCGCGCGACGCTGGCGCAAAAACTGTGATCGACGCCTTTGCTTCATCCCGTCCCATTGCAGGATGGGAAGTGGACCGGGCGGTTCGCGATCATATTAAAAAAGCGGGATTCGGCGATTACTTCATCCATCGTACGGGACATTCGATTGGCACAGAGGTCCACGCCAACGGAGCCAACATGGATGACCTGGAAATTCACGACGAGCGCCGGATTCTTCCCAACTCCTGTTTTTCCATTGAGCCCGGAATCTATTTACCGGAATTTGGGGTCCGCACGGAAGTAAACGTAATGATCCGCGAGAATACTGCGGAAGTTACGGGTAGAATTCAAAAAGAGATTGTAATTATCTAATGGCAAATTCCACTGCAAGCAAACCAGCCACAACATCCGTGAGTATACTTTCCGTCATCGCGCCTGCCATCGGATGGCTGATTCCCGGCGCCGGGCATCTGATCCAGAAAAAATGGATACGTGGTTTTCTTCTCATGGCTTCCGTCTTCATCTTATTCATTCTTGGATTGCTCATGCAGGGCCACGTCTACAAACCAAATGGCGGAGACATTCTCGATATTCTTGGATTTATCGGCGATCTTGGCGCAGGCGGTTTGTACATTGTGAGCCTGGCGAAAGACCTGGGACAAGGCGCAATCGCGCACGCCTCCGCGGATTATGGCACCAAGTTCATGTTCGTTGCGGGACTGCTGAATTTCATCAGCGTTGCCGACGCGTACCACATTTCGATTGGGAAAAAACAATGAATGCGACGCTGACACTTTCGCACTTTAGCGCTGCTCTGGTCTTCTCGATTTTTGCTTCGGTCGTATTCGGCATTACCCAACGGGAAACTACCCGCGACCAGGTTCGCTATGGCTTCTACTGCTTCTGCATGTTTATTGGAGGCGTTTTCGTCGGCGGATGGTTGATGTGGCTGCTTCGCCGCTGACCTCGCTGGAATTATCCCTGCCAAACAAAAGCATCGAATACTCGCGTAGTTTCAAAACCCAGGTGTTTATACAATCCCACCGCATGGGAATTTTCTTCCGTCACCGTTAAGGACAGCATCGTAAAGTTCCGTTGCTGCAAATTGTTTAACGTCGTTCCCAACAAAGCTTGTCCAATTCCGTGCGAGCGGTATTCTGGCAATACGCAAATCTGCGTGACATGGCCCACATCATTTCTTACGCGGGAACAAAGAATTAACCCGGCAATCGTATTGCGTTTATGGAGCGCCACAAACGACGATTCCGCATCAAATGTGCCGCATCCAGGAAAACGAACAATGTTATTCAGGAATCGCAGGGAACCGCTCAAGCTGCGGTATTGATCATTGATCTCGGAATCTACATGGCTGCGATAGGCGCCGGTGATGAGTGCAGCGGCGGATTGGTAGTCATGTTCAGACCAACGCCGGATTTCAATATCCGGCGGCAGAGAGACTTTCTTCTTTGTCCCTTCACGCTTTGTACCTTCATGCTTCCGCCCCTCGTGCAGCGGCAAAACCATGAACAAGCGCGGATGCCGCGTAAAGCCCTGACTCATGAACGGCTGTAAGACCGTTCCTGTCTCATGCACCAGCAACTGCGCTTCAACGCGATGGATGCCCGGCGATTGCTGCAGGGTCTCGATCACATGCGTCAGCAGCCGCGATTCCACCGCACGTTGCTCCTGCAACCCCCGGCCATCGGCAATATATAAATCGCCAATCACTCCCTTATTGCCTTCATACACGAAAAATGAGTAGCCCATGATTTTCCCGCGCTCGACCGCCGCATAGCCGGGAAGGATCCGCGAATCCACATAGCGGAGAATCATGTCGGCCGACCCGGTGTAGTCCCACGAGAGTTCGCGCGACCACATCTGCACTTCGTCCTGCATGAGGGGGCGCAGATCAACCGAAGAAAAGTGTCTTAAATCGAGAACTTCCACGAGGCTCCTGGCGGGTTTCAAGCCACTGCAGAAAACATCACTGCGCAAAATTGGAGTGTATTCGTTGGCGTGATCGTTAGGCAAATTCAGGAACACAGAAAGCCACTATTTTGCGGAAATCCAATAAAAATCCAGGTGCTGCGCGGGAAAATTCCCCAGATAGATTATCTTGCGCCCGGAGTCGAATTTAGTAACGTCACCGGCCATTCCTTCATTCGCAACAACCAAATGCTCGCCTTCAGGGATTTGATTCAGTTCATAGCGCGAGATATTTCGATTGAGATAAAAATGCAATCCGTATTCAACTTCGCGCCGTACCTGCAAAATTGCGACGGGCAAATTAGTTTGCTGGGCCAATTGCTGCGCAATCGGCCGCGCGGAAAGAGCGTCGTCGAGCGCAGGTGCGCCGATTTTCAGGATAGCCGCGACGGCAATAAGCAATGGCGCAAGTGTCGCAAAGCGCAAAGCGCGGACACCATATTTGGATAAAAACAAAATGCTCAGGCCGGCGAATCCAATCGTGATGGCAATGAGTACGGCAGTCGCGCGGCCCAGCGGCAAATGATGTTGCATAACGATGGAAGAAATCCAAAATGCGGGAACGATCAGTGCCGAAGTTAGCAATGTATGCGCCACAATGACCGGCGTCTTCAATCGTTGGTCTACATTGCGCGACAGATAATCTGCGATGAGCAATGACCCTGCCGGCAACGCGGGCAAAATATAGCCTGGCAACTTCGATTGAGAAATAGAGAAAAAGACAATCGGCACAATCAGCCAGACTAGAAGGAACAATCCAAAAACGTCCTCGCCCTGCAAATTCTTCCGTTCATTCCACCAGACACGGACATTCACGATCAGTGCATCGATGGCAAACGCCGTCCATGGCAAAAGTCCAAGCAATGCAACAGGAAGATAAAACCAAAATGGCTGACGATGATGATACAGATTGCTCCCGAATCGCTCCAGGTTGTGCTGCAAAATGAAGACCCTCAGAAATTCAGGATTGCGCATTTGCACCATTACATACCACGGCAATGCGACCAGACAAAACAAAAGAATGCCCGGGACCCAAAGCGTGCGTGCAATCAACCGCCAATCTTTTCGAAGCGCGGCAAAAACCACAATGATGACTGCCGCCAAAAATACCGCGATCGGTCCCTTCGCAAGCATGCCAAGTCCGGCAAAAACGTAAAACAACGCCAGCCAAAGTTTGTTGGAAGTTTCATGCCATGCATACCAGGCGATCATGGCTATCGTGAACATCGCAGCCAATGGCATGTCGGTTGAAGCAGAGCGTGCGAATCCGATGACCGCAGCGCTGGCTGCAACCATCAAAGCTCCATCCAACTGAAACCCGGGACGGAATTTGCGGAAGAAAAGGAATACGGCCACAACCATCAACGTCGCGTCGAATGCGGAAGGCAGACGCGCGGCCATATCACTTACGCCAAAAAATCGGTATGCAATCATCGCCTGCCAGTAATAAAGAACAGGCTTTTCCAGCCACGGAACGCCTCCCAGCACCGGCGTGACCCAATCGTGGCGCAGCAACATTTCGCGCGCAATCTGTGCATAGCGCGGCTCATCGGCTCCCACTAAGCCGAAGTAGGAGAGCCCAAAGAAAAACAGGAATGCGCAGAATACGCCGAGGACCATCCACTCGCGAAATGCGCGGCTTCTAAACATGCTGTCTTTGCTTTGGACGCAGGAGCACGTAAAGACTGATCAGCGCCCAAGTGGTTTCCAATACCACAAACCCGACCTGAAAAGGATGAAAAGCAATGTAGGCCAGAATTCCCGAGCCCACCGCGTTGAGCACGTTGTACAGCACGCTGCCGGAGTCGATCCATTTCATTTGATGCCCGGCGTAAGCAATAAGGATGAGCGTGGCCCCCACGAAGGAGCTGATCTGCACAAGAGAAGATGCTGGCATGGGATTTATTGTAATGGTGGATGGGATTGCAATTGCGCCAAGATTTTTTCCACCGCTGCCGCTAATGGCCCTTCCATCGAAAGGCCGCTGGCGCATTGGTGGCCTCCGCCGCCAAAGCGCTCCGCAACGGAAGCAACATTCATATTTCCTTTGCTGCGCAGACTTACGCGATATCGGCCGTCGGGAAGTTGGCGAAAGAATGCGGCCACCTCTACATCCTGGATGGAAAGCGCGTAGTTGACGATGCCTTCGCAGTCTTCGTCTTTCGCACCGGCGTGTTCCATCTGCTCGCAGCTTACAGAAATCCAGGCGATCGACCCTTCGCGATGCAGATTGGAAAGCGCCGCGCCGAGTAATCGCATTTTGGCCGTGGAGTGTCCGAAATAAACGTTACGAGCGCATTGCGCTGGATTCGCTCCAGCCAGCACTAATTCCCGCGCCAATGCGAACGTGCGGTCGTTCGTGCCTTCAAACATGAATGAGCCGGTATCGGTAAGGAGGGCTGTATAAAGGCAGGTCGCGATCTCTGGCGAAATCTTCACTCCTGCTTCTCGTGCCAGGCGGTAGATCATTTCCGCGGTAGCCACGGCCGTGGGATCGATCCAGTTCACATGCCCGAATGGCTTACCGCTCAAATGATGATCGATGCTGATGAGGAAGTGCTTTTCTAGCCCTTCCAGCCGTGTGCGCTGAATGCTGTCGCATTCCAGAATAATCGCCGCCTGATAATTTCCATTCACGTGATCCGCCTGCACGACGGTATTGGCAAACGGAAGTGGCTGATAAATACGCGGCACACCATCGCGCATGACAACCTCGGCATGCTTCCCCATGATTTTTAGAATCTGACTGAAGGCGAGGGCCGAACCGATGGCGTCTCCATCCGGGCGCGCGTGGGACGTCAATACAAACCGTTCGCGCTGCTCGATGTTCCGGAGAACTTCCTTCATCATGACTACACCGTTATCCAGTCCTCTTTTTGGCCTTCGCCCTCGTCCGTTTCAAAAGCTCGTCCACTCGCGCTTCGTACTTACGGGAGCGATCCAGTCGAAAAACCAGCTCAGGCGGTTTTCGCAGATGCAAACGCTCCACCAGTTCATGGCGAATAAATCCGATGGCCGCCTGCAAACCTACCAATGCACGCTCGCCTTCTTCTTCATTGCCTTCGGTCGTTACCAAAATGTGGGCGGAGCGCCCATCGTCCGCCAGACGAACTTCACTCACATTGACCAAACCAATGCGCGGATCTCCCAACTCCCCTTCCACAATGGTCTGGATCTCTTCGCGAAGCGCTTCACTGACCCGTTCACGATGATATTTCTGACTGCGACTCTCCACGGCAAAACACCTCGGATAAAACGTATGAGAATACCAAAACATTCGCGGGTAATTAACAGGAAACGTCAGGCGCCCTGCTCGCACGATATAACTCCTTTGGAAACATCGGCCTGAAAAGATCCATGGGATGACGATTTCTGCACTTCCTGTTAAGGTGAAAACCCATGGTGCGGGAAATTTCCTCAGGCGGCTTGGTCATTAGACGTGAAAAAAATGAGTGGATGCTCGCCGTCATCGAACCCCAGCGGGAGCCAGCAAAGAAATCAAAAACGGTTTTGGCCCTGCCCAAAGGTATTGTGGATGAGGGTGAAAAGCCGGAGCAAACGGCGATCCGCGAAGTGCAGGAAGAAACGGGCCTTGTTGCATCGACGATCGCGAAACTTGCCGACATAAAATATGTGTACGTGCGCAGCTGGGGAGACAACGAGCGCGTGTTTAAGATTGTTTCTTTTTATCTGCTGCGATATGAATCGGGGACCATCGGCGAAATTTCTCCGGAGATGCGAATCGAAGTAAAAAGAGCGTTCTGGATTCCATTAAAAGAAGCGGTCGGCAAGCTGGCGTATCGCGGCGAAAAAGAGACGGTCACCCGTGCGCAGGAATATTTACAGTCTCATCCGGAGGTGTAAATTTGTCGAAAATCATGCACAAGGAGCAACACTTCACCGCGAGCAACTTCGTGCGCGATGTAGTGATTGGCATGGCCGACGGCCTTACTGTTCCCTTTGCGCTGGCGGCCGGACTTTCCGGAGCGATACAGAACTCGCGGCTGATTGTGGTGGGAGGACTTTCTGAAATCGCTGCGGGATCAATTGCCATGGGGCTGGGCGGATATCTCGCTGCACGCGGCGATGCGGAGCATTATGACCAGGAACGCCAGCGCGAAGAACGCGAAATCAAAGAAGTCCCCGACGAAGAGATGGCTGAAGTCGGCCGCGTATTTCAAAGTTACGGACTCACCGCGCAGCAAAGTGCTCCCATTGTTGAGGCTCTTAGTCATCATCCCAAAGCCTGGGTTGATTTCATGATGCGCTTTGAGTTGGGCCTTGAACTGCCTGAGCCTAAGCGCGCCATCACCAGCGCTGCAACCATTGCTTGTTCTTACATCGCCGGCGGAATTATTCCGCTTCTGCCTTACATTCTTCTATCGAATGTTTCTAAAGGTCTGGTGATTTCCGCGATTGTGACGCTTATCGCCCTCGCGGTTTTCGGATATGTAAAAGGGCTTTTCATTGGTATTCACGCATAAAAAGCGCGGCGCAAACGGCAGTCATCGGCGGACTTGCCGCGGCGGCAGCTTTCTTGTTGGCAAAAGCAATCGTATAAGAACAAATTGCATCTGAATCATTTCTTTTGCAGGCATTTAGAAAATGAATTCTAACTGGCGACTCAAACCGGCTTTGTGCCTCGTACTTTTTTCAGCGTTAACATTTGGGAAAAATGCGCCTGCCCCGCATGCGTCGATGGACAGCGATTACATTTCCGCGTTGGCCACAGCCAATCATTTTCTCTACGCCTGGCAGTCACAGGATGAAGAAGGCGGCATCGTGATGCTTACTGACGCGGCCAAACATCACACTTCTCAAGACAAACTGGATTCGTTTTTCTCCCATAACGGCGCAGCAAGCTATCAGGTACAACGCGGAAAGAAATTAGCTAAAGGACGTTATGTTTTTCCGGTCGCGCTCTTTACCGCGACAGAAGGCAAGAATGCCCATATCCATTCATATTATTCGCAGATTGTGATCTTCCAGGCCGGAGGCGATTGGGCCGTAGACAAATTGCCTTAGAATTTCTTGATCGTGAAACTTTGCTATCCGCCCTAAATCTACAAAGTCTAAGTTGCTCAGTAGAATTGAAAAGACTAATGTGTTAAAGCCAAGTGTGATAAAGGAGATGTTATGAAGAAGCGAGCTCTCTTAATCTCGTGTATTTTTCTTTTCGCAATTGCCGCCTCCGCGCAGACGGATAAAAGCAAGCGACCCAGCCCGCCAGCCCATGCCACTTGCCAACTTTCCGGAGGCAAGACGGTCAATGTGGATTATTCCAGCCCGCGCATGAAGGGACGCAAAATTTTCGGCGGCCTGGTTCCTTATGGACAGGTCTGGCGCGCCGGAGCCAATGAAGCCACGACTTTCGTTGCCGATACCGACGTCATGGTTGGAGACAAGCAAGTTCCCGCCGGAAGCTATACGCTCTTTGCGGTCCCCATGCAGGACAAATGGACGCTGATCATCAGCAAGAAAACTGGCGAGTGGGGTATTCCCTATCCCGGCGAAGGCGAGGATTTCGCGCGGACAGACATGAAGTCCTCTTCAACGTCATCCCCAGTCGAAAACTTCACCATTAGTTTCGACCAAAGCAGCGGCAGCTGCACCATGCACATGTCTTGGGAAAACACGGATGCTTCCATAGCCGTTAAATAAGAATCGGTCTTTGTTAAATTTTTTGGGTTAATTTTTGGGACTGCCAGCCGGCAGTTCCATTTTTTTGGTCAGAAAATCTTTTAACTCGGCGAACTAGGAACTGCTTTTAAGAAGCATATCCACCGTGGCTTGCAAGTTATCGAACGGTTGATCAGGACCGGGTGCCGGGTGCAAACGTCCTTGCCGGTCTATCAGAAAAATCGCCGGATAACGGGCGATATCGCGATAGATATTCGGAACGTTCCCACTGAGAGTCAACAGCGGATAACTCACGGGCACCTGCGTTAGAAATTTCTGCTGCGTTTCAATACTCTCGTCGGAAATTCCAAAGACTACAAAACCTTGATCTTTTCGTTCACGATAGAGCTGATCGAGTTTGGGCATCTCTGCGCGACAAGGCCCGCACCATGTCGCCCAAATATTCACGACCACCACTTTGCCCTTCTGATCTTCCAATCGCTGATGGTTTCCCTGAATGTCCGGCGTATCGAACGAAGGCGCAGCTACACCACTCATGGCAAGGTTCCGTTCCTGCTTGGAACGCGTGATGCCGTCATGCACGGGAGTCCACGCCAAACCAACCGAAAAAATCGCGATGATGAGGCCGATTTTCCCGGAAAGCGTAAACGCGTGCCGGCTGTGGTCTTTTAAGGCGAGAAACAAGGTGACAAGAAATGGCGCCATCATAGCGGCCGTGGCGCAAGAGAGACGGAACAGCCAATCCTTGGCAAGATCGGTGCTGCGCGCCGTCAAGAATTGATAGACGACTTGGTAAAGGACAAGCGCCGCGATAGGCGATAGTATTCCCGCAATCAAGACGCGATGTTTGGAGAGTTTAGCCATAGAGATCGCCGCTCGAAAATGGCCCTCAATATACAGGCGCTTACACACGCGCGCAATACGCTAAATTTTCGGTTTGCGCCCGTAAATCCCGATTTGCACCACATTTTGGGCAGAAGCTGATTTCTCATATTTATGTTATTTTTGAATGAGTGAGGGCGCGTAGCTCAGTTGGCAGAGCAATGCCCTTTTAAGTGACGGTGATAAAGAAAATCAAGAACTTGCAGACACAGCCGGAACTTAAAAGACCCGTTTAGAGCAGTCAGTAACAGTTAATGGCCCCGCAGTTGGCCCCACAAAAGAGCGCAATGGATTCGCGGTTAAAACATCCTGTTATTTCTAATCACAGAAATATAGACTCCCGCATCGGGCGGGAAACTCTGCAAACTTTTTTCATTAGTTCTGCGACCCAGTCATCATGCAAGAAAGTCATCGCGGCATTGCTCCGCTGACTTCTGCGCGACGTTCCCCGCATCTTCCTAGTCCAAACCTAATCCACACCGTCTACAAGTCCTCAAGCCATTTAAACGCAAAGGAAGTTCGCTGGAGTACAATGGTTTCCGAATCGAGGCGTGTTATGTCTGCTCTTCCGAATACTTATCATCAGCCCGCGATGGGTTCGATGTACTGTTCTGATCCCAAGTGCGCGTCCTGCGCCGAGCTTCGCAAGGTCGAACAACAGCAAGCGAAGAATATCCCAATAGTCACGCCGCCCAAGCCGTCCCTTTAACCGAGCGCAAATATCTGAGCTGCAAACTTTGCGCCCGATTCTGTGTAACTACCGGTAATACCTGCCCGCGATATTTCTGTCTAACCGTATGAGCGCAGGGCAGAAGATCGTAAAACTGAGTGCAAATCTCTGCACGACACATTCACGTTAATCTACGTAAGAGTCAGGCCATTGTATTTACGTTGTGTAACGTCGTGGTACGTCGTCACATCATTGTTCCGCTTAGTCCCGGCAAAATCCTACCTAGTTTTCACGGCCACAGGTATAGTCTTCTCCCTAGTTGATACCGTGTTATCCAGCGTCGTGCCTAAACTCTATGCTTGACAACTCTTCGTTTTTTTGATACAATTTTTATAGTGCTAAGTGCGTAGAAACTAGCTAAGCCCCTCGGAGACCTCATCTCTGGTGGGCTAATTTTTTTGTCCCGCCACCGGATCATCCATGGTGGCATTTCCATTTTAAGGAGCAAATTATTCCAGCGACCGTCATAGAAGAAGGCCCAGAAGAACTAAGAATTCGCCTTCGCGCTCTAAAAAAGACCCAGCGAGGTCTTG
>DASXCC010000138.1:0-6680 GCA_036491415.1 Terriglobales bacterium
ACACTCGCGATCATATTGTTTCGACCTCCCGATTTGCCGTTCCACGCAATCGACCGCATTGCAATTGTCGCGCTGGCCTACCTGGTTGTTTTGCGCGTATGTCTGCACAGGCAGCCATTGCAACTATCAAGAACCGTAAACTTGCCATTGCTGGGCCTGCTCACATGGGCCCTTCTTCGCGTTCTCTCGGAACCCTATGACACCCAGAACTGGAGCGTACTCGCCGCAAAGTGGCTCGTTCCTTTTCTTCTTTTCAATCTGGCTGGTTTTGTTTTTGAAGACGAAAAGTCGCTGCATAAACTGGAAATTTTCTGCTGGATCGTGCTGCTCTACCTGACCTTGACAGCAGTTTTCTTCCTCCTTGACTGGAAGTCATTCATCTTCCCACGATTCATCCTGGACGAAAGTCTTGGCATCCATGCCGACCGTGCCCGGGGACCATTTTTGCAGGCGGTGGCCAACGGAGTTGCCCTGAACCTGCTCGCCTTGATCGCACTGGATTCGTTTCGACGCCGCAAGCTTCCCAAATTTCTTTCTGTTTTGTTGTTTGCAATTCTGCCATTTGCCATTCTTGCCACAAAAACGCGGGCGGTCTGGCTTTCATCCGCGCTGTCCGTGAGTGCCTTGGCCATAATCTCTACAAATCGCCGTGTGCGTCGCGCTTGTCTTTGCGCCATCGTCATCGCGATTGCCGGTCTCTCCACTGCGCTGATGTTCTCTCGTGACAGCCGCAGTTTTAGCGATCGCTTTGCAGAGTCGAGTCCGGTGGAATTTCGTTTCGCGCTGTATCAGGCCGGTTGGGAGATGTTTCAGGAGAAACCGTTTTTCGGATGGAATGCTGCAGACATCCAACAAGAACTGGAAAGCCGTATGAACGAATTCCATCAGGAGTCTTTTTATTTCCACAATACATTTTTGGAGGTCGCCGTCGCTTACGGCTTGGCCGGGCTTCTCCTTTACCTCTGGTTAATGATGGACTTGCTCCGGTTAGCGAAAATTCGCTTTCCCCGTAACGCCTACTCTCCACCCCGCTGTTTTTTGGACGCCGGGTTCCGCTCGCTGTGGCCGGTATTGCTCTTCGTATACATCCTTAACGCCTGTTTTGTGGTGATGAACTACCAGTTTGTAAACGGATTTATCTTCACTCTCGCCGGAATCCTCGCCGCACAGGACCGGAACGCTCGGCAATTCCCAAGTTCGGCAGAAACATTTGCGTTCGGAAGCCTTATGGGACATCGGCCATGATTGCGTATCTATCCAACGAATTTCCGAGCGAGGTGGAACCGTACGTAGGGGACGAAGTCGAAGAACTACGCCGTCGCGGAGTGGAAGTATTGATTGGGAGCATAAGACGGCCCAAAAAACAGCATCGCAATTTATCGAAACGACGCGCTGAGACCCTATATTTCTTTCCGCTCAACCTTTGGCTCCTGTTGCAAGCACTTTGGCGGATGTTTCATCCAAGCCTCATCGATATCTACTTACGAATTTTCTTACAAGGGGAAGAAAGTGTAAGCCTCCGCCTGCGAGCGCTTGCCCATACATGGCTCGGGGCTTATTACGCGGCAGTGTTAAGAGGCAGAAACGTCGAGCACATTCACATTCATCACGGATATTTTGGAGCGTGGGTAACAATGATTGCCGCCCGGTTGCTGGGCATCCGTTACAGCGTGACGCTGCATGGTTCCGATTTGCTTGTGCATGCAGTCTATTTGGATATAAAACTCCAACACTGCAAAACCTGCTTTACTGTCTCGAACTATAATCGCGACTACATACTGAATCACTACCCAAAAATCGCGCCTGAAAAAATCTTGGTGTCGCAAATGGGCGTCGATATTCCGCCGCCCTTTCCATCGCAGACTCATTCATCAGAATGCCTGCGTTTGCTTTCCATTGGCCGCCTTCACCACGTTAAGGATCATGCCTTTCTGATTCGTGCATGTCGATTGCTGAAAGAACAGGAATGCAAATTCACCTGCACCATTGTTGGTGATGGGCCGGAACTGGAAGCGCTCGAAACGCTAATCCAAGAGCTTGATTTGCGATGTGAAATCACATTGGCTGGACATGTCGCACATGAAGAACTTCCCCACTACTATGCCGCTTCGGATTTAGTCATTCTCACCAGTCGCAGCGAGGGTATCCCGCTCGTGCTGATGGAAGCGATGGCCCACAAACGTACTGTTTTAGCTCCGGCGATCACCGGCATCCCCGAACTTGTCATTCCGGGCAGGACCGGATTTCTTTATTCCCCGGGATCTATGGACGAGTTCCTCCGATGCGTGGAAAAGATTCATAGCAATTTTCACGGCCTTGAGCCGCTCCGGCGATCTGCACGGGAACACGTAAACCAGTATTTCAATCGCGAAAAAAATCTAGCGGCGTTTGCCGAGCTATTCATCGCTCAGTTGGAAGGACACATGGAAATACTCGAGGAGGCGCAGGGTGCGAATTCTCTATTGCAACAAATATAACTTCGCATTCAGCGGGACCGAGGTCTATCTCTCTGAACTGATGCAGCTCGTTCGTTCGCGCGGACACGAGAGCGCGCTATTTTCCATGGCCCATGAAAAAGGAGATCAACATCCATACCAGCATCATTTCGTACCCCACATCGATTTCAAAAAGAGCGGCATTTGGAACAGCGCCAGGGCATCTCTGCACGCCATTTATTCCTGGAAATCACGCAATTATTTGCGTGAGATGATCCGCGAATTCAAACCGGACATCGCGCATGTACGAAACATCTACCATCATCTGTCGCCCTCCATCTTGTGGGAGCTGAAAGCGCAAAAAATTCCCGTCATCTATCACCTCAACGATTTCAAACTTCTTTGCCCAAGTTACAACATGGTTTCTCACGGCCATGCATGTGAGCGCTGTAGCGGCGGACAATTTCGGCACATCTTCAGCGAAGGGTGTTATTCAGGACGCCGTGGTAGCAGCATGGTTCTTGCGGCGGAAGCCTACACCCACAAATGGTTACGCACTTACCAAAAGTGCGTAGATCGATTCCTGGCTCCTAGCGAATTTGTGAAACATAAATTAGCGGAGCACGGATGGGACGAAAACAAAATTGATGTGCTGCCTCATTTTCAAAAGCTGCCAACGCGCGCTTATGGGCCACATCCCAATGCGCCGATTCTTTATTTTGGGCGCCTCTCTCCGGAGAAAGGAGTGTCCGATTTGCTAGAGGCCATGAAGTGGCTGCCACCTGTGAATTTGCAAATCGCTGGAGAAGGACCTCAGAGAGGCGAACTAGAAAATAAAATCAAAGAATTGCAGCTGAAAAACATCTCATTCCTCGGCCATCTACATGGCAAAGCGCTTGAAGATACGATTGCCGCTTCGAGCTTCACCGTGTTGCCATCGCGCGCCTATGAAACTTTCGGAAAGAGCATCGTGGAGTCCTATGCTCACGCGCGCGCCGTGATTGCTTCTGATCTGGGGTCCAGGCGCGAGTTGGTGCATCACGGCGAAACTGGGTGGCTCTATCCGGTTGGCAATGCGTCAAAACTAGCCGATGCTATCGCGACTTTGGTCACGCGGCGCGAACTTGCCGCGAAGATGGGCAACGCAGGGCGGGAATTGGTGCGCGCAAAGTATTCGCCTGACGCCCACTATTCCAATCTCATCTTTTTATATGAACAAGTTATTTCCTCTAAGGCGAAACACCAGGCAAAGCCAGATAATCCGCTCATTAAAGTATCTTTCATTGGAGGACGCGGGGTGTCTTCCAAATACAGCGGCATCGAGACTTACTATGAAGAGGTGGGGAAACGTCTCGCTGCTAAAGGCCACCTGGTCACGGCTTATTGCAGGAATCACTTCACCCCGAACATCCGGCGCTTCGAACAGATGCGCGTTGTGCGCCTCCCCGCCATTCGCTCGAAGCATTTCGAAACTCTGAGCCACACGTTTCTCAGCACCGTTCATGCGATGTTTGGCTCGGATGACATCGTGCACTTTCATGCATTGGGGCCAGCGCTTTTTTCCTTTTTGCCGAGGCTCACAGGCAAAAAGACCGTCGTGACCGTGCAAGGCTTGGATTGGCAACGCAAGAAATGGGGACGCTTCGCAAGCACTGCGCTTAAGCTCGGAGAAAAAGCTGCCATTCTATTTCCAAATGAAACCATCGTTGTCTCGCGAACTCTACAAAAATATTACGTAGAGCAATACGGAAAGAAAACTCGTTACGTGCCGAACGGCACTTCGGTCTTGCACGGCAATTCCGCTTCGCAGTTAAAAGAATGGAGGTTGCTTCCGAAAGAATATGTTTTATTTTTGGGCAGATTCTCGCCGGAGAAGAATTGCCACTTGCTGATTGAGGCATTCAAGCGGATCGAAACGCCTTTCAAACTGGTACTTGCAGGAGGTTCCAGTCATTCAGACGCCTATGCGTCGGATCTTCGCAGGCAAGCCTGTGAAAATATATTAGTTCTTGATTGGGTTTCAGGGTCTGCGTTGGACGAGTTGCGTGCCAATGCTGCCCTGTTCGTTTTGCCCTCAGATTTAGAAGGATTGTCGCTGGCGCTCCTCGAAGCCATGAGCGCAGGCGTGTGTGTTCTTGCAAGCGATATCCCCGAGAACCGCGAGCTCGTAGACCAAGCCGGTTTTACTTTCCGGCATAGTGATGTCGAAGACCTCGAAGGCATGTTGCGGTTTTTAATCGCCAACCCAGTCCTACGGGAGATCGCCGCGCTGGCGGGCCAAACGAAAGTGCTTAAGGCTTATTTATGGCCACAAGTCACCGATGCCGTGGAACAAGTTTACAAAGACATATTGAATCCCAGAAAGCAGCCCGTCGAAATAGTCTCCATCCCGCAGTCGAGCAAAACCAAAATCGCTGCATAAATCCGCTAAATCCAAGACTTCGCGAGAACTCGACAACATACAACCCCGAAAAGAAGCCTGGCAAGAACCTGCCAATGCCTACCAACAGAAGTAACTAGGCTGACCGGAGTCGGAGTTATTTCCACGTTCTTTTTATTTACAATTGAGGTTCTTTGGACGAATCGGCTTTCATGCAAGATAGCATTCTTGTTACGGGCGGCGCAGGATTCATCGGCTCCAATTTCATTCTGAATTGGATTGGGCGGGAATCTCCTGACGTCATCAATCTGGATAAGCTCACCTACGCCGGCAATTTAAGAAATCTCGAAAAGGTTTCCCGCAATAAACAGTACAGTTTCGTTCACGGAGACATTTGCGACCGGAAATTAGTCGCCTCGTTGCTGAAGCAATATCAGCCGAAAGCGATCGTTCACTTTGCCGCCGAAAGTCATGTGGACCGTTCCATCCACGGCCCCGATGATTTTGTGCAAACGAATGTACACGGTACATTTTCTTTACTGGAAGAATGCCGCGCTTATTGGTCATCGGTCAATGAAACCGATCGCGCTGCATTTCGCTTTTTACATGTTTCCACCGATGAAGTTTACGGTTCGCTAAGTCCGCAGGACCCGCCATTTTCGGAATCAACGCCCTACGCGCCAAATAGTCCATACTCTGCATCGAAGGCTGCCTCCGATCATCTGGTGCGCGCTTATCATCACACCTACGGTTTGCCGACGCTGACGACGAATTGTTCGAACAATTACGGACCGTTTCAGTTTCCAGAAAAATTAATCCCGCTGATGATACTCAATGCTCGCAAGGGTCAGCCTTTGCCGGTATATGGCGACGGGAAAAATGTTCGCGATTGGCTCTATGTCACCGACCATTGTGATGCGATTCGAGTTGTTCTGGCGAAAGGGCTGCCGGGGCAAACCTATAACATCGGTGGCTGGAACGAAAAACCTAATATCGAAATCGTCACCACCATTTGCAGTTTGTTGGATGAATTCTCAAAGAACGATCCGACCGTACCCCACAAAGATCTCATTACTTATGTAAAAGACCGTCCCGGACATGATCGCCGCTACGCTATGGACACACGTAAAATTGAACGTGAACTAGGATGGAAGCCGCGTGAGACGTTTGAATCCGGAATCCGAAAGACAGTGGAATGGTATTTGCAGAATGATGCATGGGTGCGGGATGTCACAAGCGGCAATTATCGGCAGTGGATCGAAAAGCATTACGCATGATTTGCGGTGAAAATGGCTGACAAAAACACAGCGCGATACAAAGGAATTATTTTGGCGGGCGGTTCCGGCACGCGGCTTTATCCGGCTACGCAAGTTGTCGGAAAAAGCTTGCTGCCGCTTTACGACAAGCCCATGGTTTACTATCCGCTCTCCACACTGATGCTTGCAGGCATCCGCGACATTCTCATCATTTCTACCCCCGAAGACACGCCGCGTTTTCAGCAGCTGCTTGGGGATGGTTCTCGCCTCGGGCTTAATTTTGAATATGTGGTGCAGTCCAAGCCGGAAGGAATTGCACAGGCATTCATCGTAGGCAAGCAGTTCATTGGTGCAAGCGGCTGCGCTCTGATTTTGGGCGACAATATTTTTTATGGCCACGACATTGCCAGCGATCTGCAATCCGCGACCAGCAAGACTTCCGGCGCACGCATTTTCGCGTATGCCGTCCAAGACCCTGAACGCTACGGAGTAGTTGAGTTCGACAAAGACGGCAAGGCCATCAGCCTCGAAGAAAAACCTAAAACTCCGCGTTCCCGCTACGCAGTCACCGGTCTTTATTTCTATGATAACGATGTCGTAAATATCGCG
>DASXCC010000139.1:0-4984 GCA_036491415.1 Terriglobales bacterium
TATTCCAGTTGCGACGAATCCCTGTGGCAATATCAGTTTCACGATTCCGGGTGTGCTCAATGAAGATCAAGGCATCGCTCGTCTTGACTGGAACATTAGCGCACGCAATAACGTCTTCTTCCGGTACTTTGCCACGGACTACCGCGCGCCGGTTGCGTTCGATCCCACAAACATTCTTCCTCAGGGACAAACCGCGTCGCAGTTTTCGCGTTTCCAAACCTTGGCTGTCGGCAATACCTTTAGCTTTAACTCGGGAATCGTGAATTCTTTCCATCTCACCGGAACACGACTGGCAATTAATCGAGGACCTTCCACGCAGATGATTAACCCTGCGGACGTGGGCATTAATATTCCCAGCCCCATTCCCAACGGACTGGTACTCGGTATTTCTTCGGGATATTTCAGCACGGGCGGTGGTTCACAAATGCCTGGCCACTTCATCAATAACCTGTTCCAGATTGCGGATGACGTGGATATTCTGCGTGGCCGCCAACAATTCTCATTCGGCGTCAACTTCATGAAGATGCAGTTGAACTACCTTTCGACCTTCCAGTCGAACGGACAGTTCACCTTTGGCGGCGCATTTAGTGGCGACAATCTTGCAGATTTTATGCTCGGCACGCCTTCCGTTTATGTGCAAGGGAATCCTGAAGCCGAGAATTGGCGCTACACATATTTCGGACTCTACTTCCACGACAACGTCAAAGTTACGCGCAAGCTGACATTGAATGCCGGCATCCGTTGGGAGCCCTACTGGCCTTCCAGGGATGCGATGCATCGCGGCAGCCACTTTGACTACAACGACTTCATCAATAATGTGCACAGCACAGTTTTCCCCACCGCTCCCGCCGGGCTTACTTATTGCGGCGACCCGAATACTCCGTGCTCCTTCGCCAATAACAAATTGTTGGACTTCTCCCCTCGTATCGGTTTGATCTGGGATCCGACAGGACACGGAACATTCACGGTCCGATCGGGCTATGGTTTGTTTTATGACAGCCCGGAAATGTACTTCTTCGATCGCTACGCGGACAATTCTCCCTATGGGAGCGCAGTCAGCCTTACGAAACCTACGGGTGGTTTGACGAACCCATATCTGGGACAAACCGTGCCGCCGTTCCCGTTGCCGTTCCCAACGGCGGGCAGCACAAATGCGTTCTTCCCCACGAATGGCGTTTACATCAACAACGGTTTCGACATGCATCCGATGTACGCGCAGAACTGGAACATGAGCATTGAAAAACAGTTTGGTGCGAACTGGATGGTTTCCGCCACTTATCTGGGAAGCAAGACTACTCATATTTGGGCGGCGTACGAAGCGAACCCTGGATTAGACGTTCCGGTTCCGGCCAATGCATTGGCGGGCTGCACTCCCGGACAAGCGCCGTCCACCAGTAATACGAATTGCCGCCGTTCGCTGTATGTTGCAAATCCGACGGTTGGGCAGTTCTTCTCCAACCTGACTTCGGCATGGGATGGAGCCAACGCGGAATACGATGGATTGTTATTGTCTACACGCCACCGTTTCAGCGACAACTTCACGTTGTTGGCGAACGGAACCTGGTCGCATTGCATCAGCGATGCTGACTTTGCTGGCGAGCTTACCAACAGCCGTCCTACGTTGTATCCGTCGCCCGTCAACGCTCCGGACTTTGCCAACTTGGCTCTTGATCGCGGAAATTGTGGCTTTGATGTACGCCGCAATGCCAACATCTCTTTAGTCGTAAACAGTCCGAAGATGGACGGATTCGCGGGCAGAATTCTGAATAACTGGCAACTTGCTCCGCTCATCACATATCGTAGCGGCTTGTACTTCACGGCGCTAACCGGTGTAGACACTGGACTCACTGGCGCGACCACATCGTTTAAAGATCGTCCGAACCAAATTGGAGATCCGTTCAGCGGTTCTTGCGCGAACGGTGCAGCGGTCGGGACCAGAAATTGCTGGTTTAATACCGCAGCGTTCACCGCGCCTGCCGCGGGAACATTTGGCGACGTGGGCCGCGATTCAATTTCCGGGCCGGACGCCTTCCAATTCGACGCAGCGATTTCGCGGAAGTTCGCCGTGACCGAAGGAAAGGAACTGCAATTCCGATTTGAGGCATTCAACATTTTGAATCATCCGATCCTTGGTAACCCGAACGCTTCTGAGAACAGCGCGTCCTTCGGACTCATCCAAAGCCAGATTGGCGATGGACGCACGTTCCAGGGTGCATTGAAATTCCTCTTCTAGAGGAAGAAACTTTGTACGCCCAGATGCTGCCGGATGCAGATCAACCAGCCTGTATCCGGCAGTCGATGGAACTTCTCATTTATAAATTCTCATTTATAAGTTCAAGATGAGATCAGGACTCAGGCAATGAAAAACCGCCGGGAATTTCTCAAAGCATCTCTGGCTGGAGGAGGCGTGCTGCTTGCGAACGCATCGTTTGCTGCGAGCCCGTATGCGTCTTCGGATTCCAATGCTGGTTCCAGCGCGGATTCCAGCACGGATTCGAGTGCGAAAAGTCCCAGCTCGGATGATCCTTGGGCCCAGGTCCCTGAGATCTTGGCGCGGATTATTCCGCCAAAGTTTCCCGATCGTGATTTTGATATTACTGCCTATGGCGCAGTGGGAGACAACCAAACCGATTGCACCCAGGCCTTCCAAAAAGCGATTGCCGCCTGCAATGCCGCTGGAGGAGGACGCGTCATTGTTCTTCCCGGCCAATATTCCACTGGCGCCATCACATTAAAAAGTAATGTGAACCTGCATATCAGTCGGGGCGCGACAATTCGCTTCAGTCGCGATACCCGCAAATATCCCATCGTATTTACCCGCTGGGAAGGCATCGAGTGCATGAACTATTCACCATTTATCTATGCTTTCGAGCAGGAAAACATTGCTATTACCGGCGGAGGGACGATTGACGGCAATAGCGATTGTGAGCATTGGTGGTCATGGAAGGGACGCACCAATTGCGGCTGGAAAGAGGGCGATCCGAATCAAGATAAAGATCGCAACGCTTTGGTTGATATGGCAGAGCGCGGTGTTCCTGTGAGTGAGCGCGTGTTTGGGGAAAGCCATTATCTGCGTCCGCAATTTATTGAACCCTACCGATGCAAGAACGTCCTGATCGAGGGTGTAACGCTGTTCAATTCGCCGATGTGGCAACTGCATCCGGCACTCTGTGCCAACGTCACGATCCGCGGACTTAGCATCAGCAGCTATGGTCCGAACACGGACGGTTGTGATCCGGAATGCTGTACCGATGTTCTTATCGAAAATTGTTTCTTCAACACTGGTGACGATTGCATCGCGATCAAGTCAGGAAGAAACGCTGACGGCCGGCGCGTGAACGTGCCTTCGCAAAATATTATTATTCGCAACTGCCACATGAAAGATGGTCACGGCGGCGTCACCATTGGCAGTGAGATTTCCGGCGGCGCGCACCATATTTTTGCGGAAAACTGCAAAATGGACAGCCCCGATCTCGACATCGCCGTACGGATAAAAAATAACGCCATGCGCGGCGGAGTTATCGAGCACATTTACGCGCGCAATATTGAAGTCGGACAGGTCAGAATGGCCGGGCTCTCCGTTGATTTCAATTATGAAGAGGGCGCGAAAGGAACGTTCAAGCCCATTGCCCGCAATATCGAAGTGCGCAATCTGAAAACAAAAAAAGCAAAGTACGCGTTGTATCTACGCGGCTTCAAGAATGCTCCCATTGAAAATGTGCGTGTCATCGATTGTGACTTTGAGGGCGTAGAGAAAACCGACGTGATCGAGAATGTTGACGGACTTTCACTCACCAAAGTGAAAGAGAACGGCAAGGCTGTAGAGCGTACTTAATCTATAAGCGATTCAGAGACCCATTCATGGCATTCATTTCCGAGGATTTCCTATTACAAAACAAAACTGCGCGCCGATTGTATGAAGAGTATGCGTGTGGCCAGCCGATTTTCGACTTCCATTGTCATCTTTCGCCCCAAGATATTGCGGAGAATCGCCGTTTTAAAAATTTGTTTGAGATCTGGCTGGAAGGCGACCATTACAAATGGCGCGCCATGCGTACGAATGGAATCGCGGAGCTTTTTTGCACCGGGAACGCAAGTCCGCATGAAAAGTTTATGGCATGGGCGCGGACCGTTCCGCATACTTTGCGCAATCCGCTTTATCACTGGACGCATTTGGAATTGAAGCGCTACTTCGGCATTGAAACTCTTCTCGACGAAAATTCCGCGCAAGATATTTGGGACCATGCCAACGCCAAGTTGCCGGATTTGTCGGCGCAGGCAATCCTTCGAAAGTTCGATGTGCAGGCGGTGTGCACAACCGACGATCCAGCGGATTCTTTGGAACATCACGAGCGCATCGCGGCGTCAGGTTTTTCAGTAAAAGTTTTCCCGGCGTTTCGTCCCGACAAAGCTTTGCGGGTGGAAGATGCACAGGCGCTGAATGAATGGATGGGAAGACTCAGCGCAGTTGCGAATGTCGAGATCGGTAATTTATCTGGTTTATTGGATGCGCTCAAAAAACGCCACGATGATTTCCACGAGCATGGATGCCGCCTTTCAGATCATGGCCTTGATTTTTGTTTCGCAGAACCCTGTACCAGGCAAGAAGCGGAAGTCATATTCAGTAAGGTGCGCAAGGGAACGAATGCGAGCGCGGAAGAAGCTACGAAATTTGCCAGCTTTCTTATGATTTTCTTTGCCCAGTTGGGTGCGGAAAGAGGATGGACGAAGCAGTTGCACCTGGGCGCTCTGCGCAATGCAAACTCCCGCATGTTGAAAGTGCTCGGTCGCGATATGGGCTTCGATTCCATCGGGGATGGGCGGCAAGCATTGCCGCTGGCTCGATATCTTGATCGATTAGACCGCAATGGTCAGCTGCCGAAGATGATTGTGTACAACTCGAATCCTTCCGACAATTATCTTTTTGCTACGATGCTGGGTAATTTTCAGGACGGAAGTGTCGCCGGCAAAATTCAGTTCGGAA